>DASQNQ010000060.1:0-6693 GCA_035644895.1 Acetobacteraceae bacterium
CTGGCCGCGCGCCGGGCGGCGCGGCTGGAGGGGCGGTAGGTGGAGGCGCTGCTGACGCCCGCCTTCCTGACCGCGCTGCTGGCCGGCACGGTCGCGGCCGCGCTGCCGCTGCTGCTGGCGGGCCTCGGCGAGCAGATGTCGGAGCGCGCGGGCGTGCTGAACCTTGGGCTGGAGGGGATGATGCTGGCCGGCGCGCTCGCGGGCTTCGCGGCTGCGCTGGCCTCCGGCTCCTTCGGGCTAGGCTTCCTGGCGGGCGGCGCGGCAGGCATCGCGGTGGCCGCGCTGATGGCCGCGCTCTGCGTCGCGCTGCCGCTGAACCAGGTGGTGATCGGCATCGCGATCACGCTGGCGATGCAGGGCGCGACGAGCCTTGCCCATCACGTGCTCTACAGCGAGACCTATCCCCGCCTGCCGGGCCATGCGGGGATCGCGCTGCCTGTGCTCTCGGACATCCCCGTGCTCGGCCCGGCGATCTTCACGCAGTCGCCGGTGGGGTGGCTGGCCATCGCGCTGGTGCCGGTCCTCGCCTGGATCTACCGCGGCACGGCGGCCGGGCTGAACCTGGCCGCGGCCGGCGAGCGGCCGGAGGCGCTGGACCTGGCGGGCGTGTCCGTCGGGCGGACGCGCGCGGCGGCGGTGCTGTTCGCTGGGCTGATGGCGGGGCTGGCGGGGGCGTGGCTGGCCTGCGTCGGCGCGGGGCTGTTCGTGCCATTCATGACGAACGGGGCGGGGTTCATGGCGATCGTGCTGGCGATGCTGGCGCGCGGGCGGCCGGCGATGGTGCTGGCGGGGGCGCTGGTGGTGGGCGGGGCGACCTCGGCCACCACGGCCTTGCAGGTGGCGGGCTTCGGCGTGCCGACCGACCTGGTGCAGATGCTGCCCTATGCGGCGATCATGGCCGTGCTGGCGGTCTTCGGGCGCCGGGCCGGCCTGCCCGCCGCGCTGGGCGAGCCCTACCGGCGGGGCGCACGCTGAGCTGCACGCCCTTGCATGCAGGCCGGTGCAGGTGCTAACGCCGGTCCGGAACCTTTGGGAGGGGTGCGGATGGCCGTGACCGGCCAGGCGGCGCGTGCGCTGATCGAGCTGCGCGCCCGCATCTTCACCGGCCGCCTCCGCGCCGGCGACCGCCTGGCGGAGATCCCGCTGGCCGAGGCGCTGGGCATGTCCCGCACCCCCGTCCGCCTCGCCCTGGCCGAGCTGGAGGCCGAGGGCCTCGCCGTGCCCGCCGTTGGCGGCGGCTTCGCGGTGCGCGCCTTCAGCGTGCGGGAGATCGACGACGCCATCGCCGTCCGTGGCCAGCTGGAGGGGATGGCGGCCCGGCTGGTGGCCGAGCACGGCGTTCCGCGCGGTCTCTCGCGCCGCCTGCACGACGCGCTGGAGGCCGGGGATGCCGCCCTGGCGCGCGGGGTGCTGGACGCGGCGGCGCTCGACGCCTACGCCGCGATGAACACGGCATTGCATGCAGCCATTGTCGAGGCTGCCGGCAATGCAGCCCTGACCCGCGCCCTGGCCCTGGTTGAGGCGCTGCCCTTCGCCTCTGCATCGGCCCTTGTCCCCGGCCCGGGCGCCGCGCCTCTGCGCCTGCTCCTCTACGCGCATGAGCAGCACCACCGCCTGGTCGAGGCGCTGGAGGCCGGACAGGGCGCCCGGGCCGAGGCGCTGGCGCGGGAGCATGCCGACAACGCCCGGCGCAACCTGCGCCTGGTCCTCGAATCCGGCGATGCGGCGGGCCCCGCCGCGCTGATCGCCGGCGCCGCGTGAACTAGATCGGAGAGAACGCCCATGCCGAACGGCAAGCCCCCCTTCCGCGCCGACCATGTCGGCAGCCTGCTGCGCCCCGTGCCACTGCGGGAGGCCCGCGCCGCCCGCGCCGAGGGCCGCCTGCCGGCCGAGACGCTGCGCGAGACGGAGGACCGCCACATCCGCGAGGCCATCGCGCAGCAGCGCTCCATCGGCCTGCGCGCCGTGACGGATGGCGAGTACCGCCGCGCCTTCTGGCACTTCGACTTCCTCGCGGCCCTCGGCGGCGTCGAGATGTACGAGAGCGACCAGGGCATCCAGTTCAAGGGCGGCCAGACCAAGGCCTACGGGCTGAAGGTGACGGACCGCATCCGCTACCGGCCGCACCCCTTCGTGGCCGACTACGGCTTCGTCCACGCCAATGCCGGCGGCGCGGCGCCGAAGATCACCATCCCCTCGCCCTCCGTCCTGCACTTCCGCGGCGGGCGGCGGGCCGTGGACACGCACACCTACCCGGACATGGCGGGCTTCTTCGAGGACCTCGGCGCGGCCTATGCCGAGGCGGTCGCCGACTTCGCGCAGGCCGGCTGCCGCTACCTGCAGCTCGACGAGGTGAACATCGCCTATCTCTGCGACCCCGAGCAGATCGCGGGGCTGAAGGCGCGCGGGGAGGAGGTGGAGGGGCTGCTTGGCCGCTACGCCGCGCTGATCAACCGCGCCGTGGACGGGCGGCCGGCCGGCATGACGGTGTCCATGCACCTTTGCCGCGGCAACTTCCGCTCGATGCACATCGCCGCCGGCGGCTACGACCCGGTGGCGGAGGTGCTGTTCAACGGCATCAACGTGGACGCCTACTTCATGGAGTACGACGACGAGCGCAGCGGGTCCTTCGCGCCGCTGCGCTTCCTGCCGAAGGGCAAGACCGTCGTGCTCGGCCTCGTCACCTCGAAGCGCGGGGAGCTGGAGTCGAAGGACGAGCTGAAGCGGCGGATCGAGGCGGCGGCCAGGCACGCGCCGCTCGACCAGCTTGCCATCAGCCCGCAATGCGGCTTCGCCTCGACCGAGGAGGGCAACCTGCTGACCGTCGAGGAGCAGTGGGCGAAGCTCCGCCTCTGCGTCGAGGTGGCGGAGGAGGTCTGGGGCGCCGTCTGACGCGGCCCCCCTTCTTCAGCGCGCCTGCTGGCGCAGCGCGCACGCCACCGAGGCGAGCAGCCGCCGTGGGTTGAACGGCTTCAGCAGGCAGCCCGCGCGCAGCGCGGGCGACATGGTGGCGAGGTTCGCCGGGTCGCCCGTGATGACCACGACGTGGAGGAGGGGCCAGCGCCCGCAGGCCTCCCGCGCCAGCTCGATCCCGTCCATGCCGGGGCCGAGGTCCACGTCGGTGACGAGGACCGATGGCGGTGGGCCTGACCGCTCCGCGGCTTCCAGGCCCTCCTCGCCGTTCCGTGCCTGCACGACGTCAATGCCTGCATCGGCAAGGTCCTCGCACAGCATCTCCCGGATCAGCGGGTCGTCCTCGACCAGCAGCACGTCCATGTGGCGTTGCCGTCCCTTATGTCATTCTCGCGACACACGCCCAAATTGCGCAGCCGTCTCGTTGGTTTGACCAAGGCCGCGGCCCGGTATGTGGTTTGTTGCCTCCATCGCCCCGATCATGAAGGCATGTGCCGGCTGACCAGGGCGTGATCGAAGCCGGCAACCGATGGCGGGAGCGGCAAACAGGGGAATACGGTCAGTGCCGAAGAGCGGTTTGCGCCTGCTGGTGGTGGATGACGAGGCGATCACGGCGGCCGCGATGGAACAACTGCTCGAGGATGCGGGCCACATCGTCGCGGTCGCCAACAGCCAGGGCGAGGCGCTGGCCGTCGCCGGCCGGCTCGCCGAGCTCGACGCCGCCGTGGTGGACCTGCAGCTGCCGGACGGTCCGGGGTCCGAGATCGTCACCGCGCTGCGCGAGCGCTGGCAGGGCCTGCCGGTGGTGATCTCGACGGGCTACGCGCTCGATGCCGGGGATCGCGCGGCCTTCGGACCCTCCGCCGGCCGCGCCGTGCTGCTGAAGAAGCCCTGGACCGAGCAGGAGCTGCTCGCCGCGCTCGAGAAGGCAACAGCCGCGCTGCCGCAGCACTGAGCGGCCCGCGGCACCGGCGCTAGGCAGGCGCGACCCGGCCCTTCACTGGGATGCGAAGGTAGCGGACGCCGTTCTCCTCGGCCTCCGGGAAGCGGCCGGCGCGGATGTTGACCTGGATGGAGGGCAGCAGCAGCGCGGGCGTCGCCAGCTTCGCGTCGCGCGCGGTCCGGAACGCGACGAACTCCTCCTCCGCCATGCCGTCCCGCACATGCGGGTTGTGCGCGCGCTGCTCGGCCACCGTGCTCTGCCAGGCGAAATGGTCGCGGCCCGGCGCCTTGTAGTCGTGGCACATCCAGAGACGCGTCTCCGGCGGCAGCGACAGGATGCGGCGGATCGAGTGCCAGAGCTGCCGCGCATCCCCGCCCGGGAAGTCGGCCCGCGCCGTGCCGTAGTCATGCATGAAGAGCGTGTCGCCGACGAAGACGTCCATGGCACCAGCCGGGTTGCCTGCAGGGCCGATCCGGTAGGCGACGTCGGCCGGCGTGTGGCCGGGCACGTGCAGCACCTCCACCTCCAGGCTGCCGAGCGGGAAGCGCTCCCCGTCCCGGAACAGCCGGTCGAAGTCGCCGCCGTCGGGGCGCAGGTCGCGCGCGTCGAAGATGGGGCGGAAGATGCGCTGCACCTCCCGGATGTGCTCGCCGATGCCGATGGGGGCGCCGCTGCGCGCCTTCACGTAGGGGGCGGCCGTCAGGTGGTCCGCATGGGCGTGCGTCTCCAGCACCCAGCGCAGCGTGACGCCCTCCTCCTCCGCCGCGCGCAGCACGGCGTCGGCCGAGCGCGTGTCGGCCTCGCCCGAGCGGTTGTCCCAGTCGAGCACGGGGTCGATCACCGCGCCCTCTCGCGTCGCCGGGTCCCAGACCAGGTAGGTGACGGTGTTGGTCGCCTCGTCGAAGAAGGCGCGGATGGCCGGGCCGTCCATGGCGTCTGCTCCCCTTTGGTGCAGAGCCTAGGCGCAGGACCCGCCCCGCGTCACGCGGCGCCTGCGGCAGCCGTGCGCAGGCGCAGGAGTGCGAGTTCCGCCGCGTTCGCCTCCAGGAAGCGCACGGCATCGAGCGGGGAGGGGGGCGGCAGGCCAAGCTCCCGCGCCGCCACGCGGGCCGCCAGCCAGGTGCGCTCGTCCTCCGACCCGCTCTGCAGCACCAGCACGCGCAGCGCCGCCGCGCCCTCCGGGTCGGTGATCTCGTCCGGGGTGCGCAGCCTGCGGCCGAGCGCGTAGACCGTGCCCGCCGCGTCCACGGCGCGGCCCTCCTCCAGCACGGTGATGTCGCCCGTGGCATGCCAGGCGGGGGCACCCAGGTGCCGGTGCGCGACGGCGTAGCCGAACAGGAAGCGGCGCAGCGGCGCGTCCGCGGCATCGCATTCGGTGACGGGGAGCCAGGGGTCGAGCGCGGCGCTGGTCGGGCCTGGCGGCGTGGTGCGGTCCGGGTCGGGCATGGCGGTGGCCTCCGCCGTTACTAGAACAAAATACGAACAGATGGGCAAGGGGGCTTGCCCGCCGCCCCACGCCGCGCGATGGCGGGGCCATGAGCGCCGCCACCGAACTGGACCGCGTGAAGGCCCGCATCCGCGCGCTCGCCGCCCGGACGGTGGACCGCGGCTGCTCGGAGGCCGAGGCGCTGGCCGCCGCCCAGAAGGTGGGCGAGCTGCTCGAGGTCTACGGCCTCTCCATGTCCGAGGTGGACCTGCGGGAGGAGGCCTGCCTGCAGCGGGAGGTGGCCTTCGCCGATCCGCGGCGCGTGGCGATGAAGTGGCTGTTCCCCGAGCTGCTGCGCTTCACGGGCTGCCGCGGCTGGACCCAGGGCACGGACACGCTCGTCCTGTTCGGGCTGGAGCCCGACGTGCTGATGGGCGACTACCTGCTGCATGTCGTGGCCGGCGCCCTGGCGCAGGAGGAGGCCACCTACCGCCAGGGCGCCCACTTCGCCGCCCGGCGCGCGCGGGCGCAGGCGGCGCTGCGGTCCTTCCGCATCGGCTTCGCTTCCCGCATCGCCGCGCGGCTGGCCGAACTGTCGGAAGCGCGGCGCCGGTCCGAGGAGGCGGCGCGGGCGGAGGCGGGCACGGCCTCCACCGGCACCGCCCTGGTGCTGCTGAAGGAGCAGCGGATCGAGGAGGGCTTCCGCACCCTTGGCGTCAAGCTGCGCACCGTCCACCGCCAGGCCACCATCCGCGACCAGGGCGCCTATGCGACAGGCCAGAAGGCCGGTGGGCGGGTGAGCCTGGAGCGCCCGGTCGGCGCAGCACCCGGTGCGCCCGCCCTGCCCGGGCGCCGCCGTTGAGCCGTGGGGACGCCGCCGCGCGCCGCCTCTACGAATGGGAGGACCGCGTGGTCGCGCCGCTCGACCGCTCCCGCGTGCCCTTCGCGCAGCTCCAGGCGCTGGTGGACCATGTCTGGGCCGCGGAGGGGCTGCGCTGGCCGCCGCGCGTCCGCCCCCTCCCGCGCCGTGCGCGGGCGACCGTCGCGCGGGCGACGCGCACCGCGATCGAGGCGCCGGCCGAGCTGCCGAGCTGGGTCCTGCTGCACGAGGTGGCGCATGCCATGACCTCGACTCCCGAGGGCGATACGGACGGCCACGGGCCGCGCTTCGTGGGCGTGTATTTTCGCCTGCTGGTGCGCCACGCGCGCCTGGACGAGGCGATGCTGGCGCGCAGCCTCGAAGCCGCCGGCATCGTCTGGGACCGCGACGCACGGCCGCTCTTCGCGGCATAGGCCGCGCCGGCATCGCCCGTCGCGCGGGACCTGCCGCATGCTCCGCGCATGGTGGACCGGTTCGATGCGGCGGTGGTGGGCGGCGGGATCATGGGGCCGTCCGCGGCCGCGGCCCTCG
>DASQNQ010000061.1:0-3798 GCA_035644895.1 Acetobacteraceae bacterium
CCACCACTTGTACGAACCCCTGGTAACATGATTGTTAACGGGTGCTCAACTTCATTCCGTCCTCTCCTGCGGCGCGCAGCCTGATCCTGGCGGACGCAGCCCTGCGCCTCGGGCCGCGGGCAGTCGGACTCTGGGCCTGGCACCGTGCGTCACGCGGCCGGGCCGGGCGCGCCCTGCGGGACGCAGCCCCCCCCGCCGGCCCATTCCTGCCCACTGGGCAAGTCGCAGCCGCGCCGATCCTGCAGGATGCCGTCCTGGAAGCCGCCGCGTCCCTGCCCAGGTCGCCGGACTGGCACGGCCCCTTCGACCCGGCGCTGCCGGCGCTTGGCATGGACCTGTTCGGCCCGGGCGATGTCCGCCCGGTTTGGGAGCGCAACCGATTCGGCGACGTGCTGCTGCTGGCGCAGGCGGCGCGGCTGGCGCCCGGGGCGGATCACGCCGGCCGTGCGGACGCGCTGCTCGGCCACTGGTGCCGGGCCAACCCGCCCTTCCGCGGCCCGGCCTGGGCCTGCGGGCAGGAAGCGGCGCTGCGGGCGCTCAACCTCGTCCTGGCGTTGGCCCTGCTGGACGGCGACCGTCGCCTGCCCGACGGGGCGCGTGGACTCTTGGCCCTGCTCGCGCGGCGCATCGCCGTGACCCGCGCCTATGCCGCGGCGCAGGACAACAACCACCCCATCTCCGAGGCGGCCGGCGCCTGGGCGACGGCCCTGCTGCTCGGCCGGCCGGCCGATGCGGCGCGCGAGGCGGCGCGGCTGTCCCGCAGCGTCGGCCGGCTGGTGGCGCCTGACGGCGGATTCGCGCAGCTTTCCCCCGGCTATGCGCGGCTTGCGCTCGACACGCTCTCGGTCGTGGAGTGGGTGCGGCGGCGCCAGGCGGCACCCCCCTTCCCCGCGCCGCTGAGCGCCCGCGCGACGGCCCTGGGCGGCTGGCTGTTCCGGCTGGCCGACCCGGACAGCGGTCGCGCGCCGCGCCTCGGCCTGGAGGACGACTCGGCCCTCGCGGACCTCTCCCTTGCCGGTCCGCGCGATGTCCGGGCCAGCCTGGAGCGCGCGGCGCGGCTCTTCACCGGCCGGAGCGCGGGATGGTCCGGGGATCCGGGTTGCCTCTGGCTCGGCCTGCCCTGCCCGGCCGGCGCTCCGGCCTGGCCACGGCCGGCGCGCTGGGTGGCTGGCGGCCTGGTCGGCATCGCCGAGGGTCGGGCAGCCGCCGTCCTCAGGGCCGGGCCCATCCGGTTCCGGCCTGGGCAGGCGGACGCCCTGCACCTGACGCTCAGGGACGGCCCGCTGGAGGTGCTCCGGGACGGCGGCACCGGCGCCTACAACCCGCCCGAGTCCTGGTGGTGGCCGGCCCTGTCCGGCGCCGCCGGGCACAACGGCGTGGTGTTCGACGGCGCCGAGCCCATGCCGCGGGCCACTCGGTTCCTCCTCGCCCGGTGGCCGCGCGTGCGGCCCCTGGCGGACGGAGCCGAGAGCCGCGACGCACGCGGCAACAGGCAGCAACGGCAGGTCACGGCCCAAGGCCGGACCTGGACGGTGGTGGACAGGCTGGCCGGTCCCTTTCGCCATGTGTCCGCCCGCTGGCGCCTGGCGGACCTGCCCTGGCGCCTGGACGGCGACGGGGTGGTGTCGGCCGCCGCGCGCATCGCGGTTGCCGCGGACGCACCGGTCCTCGTTCGCCTGGTCGCCGGCTGGGAGAGCCCTTCCTACAGCGTCGTGCGGCCCGCGCCGGTGCTGCTGGTGGAGGCCGCCGCGCCGGTCTCCTGCATGCGTCTCGTCATCACGCTGGCGAAAAATCAGCGCTTGCGTACTTCCGAGACTGAAATCACTTATTTGTGAACAGGAGGGCGAATGCCGATCGAACACCTCAAGCACGTCCTCCGCACGCGGATCTGGCGCGTCCTGTTGATGGCCGCGGTCCTGACCGCGGCCGGGTCTGGCGCCGTGCTCATGCTGCCGCGCCATTACCTGGCGGAGACGGTGGTCGCGCCCGCCGAGACGACGGGGATCGCCACCTCCGCGCTTCTGCTCGGCGGGTCCGCCCAGACCCTCGCCTCGCTCGTCGGAACCCGGCCGATGGGCAACTTTGCCGTCTACCTTGGCGCGCTCCGCTCGCCGGAGGCTGCGGCCGTGCTGGCGGCCGAAACCTCCATCCTGGCCGACCTGACCGACTGGCGGCGCGCCGGGCCGGCGGGGATGCTGCGCGGCGCGCTCGGCCTCGACCGGCCCGCCGACCTCGACGACGTGCGTGCCTGGCTCGAGCGGCGGCTCACCGTCACGCAGTCGCTCGGCACCGTCACCTGGACCCTCGGCCTCTCGCATCGCGACCGCGATTCGGCGCTGGATGCCCTGCGAAGGCTGCATGCCCATGCGGAGGCGAAGGTGCGGGCGGACCTCGAAGACTTGGCGCGCCGGAGGGCGGCGGCGCTGGAGGCGCGGCTCGCGCGAGAGAACGACAGCTACCTGCGCCAGTCCCTGTTCGAGTTGCTCGCGCAGCAGCAGCGCGCCGGCCTCGTCGTCGCGGCCGATGAGGCGGTGGCCGCGCGGCTGGTTGCGCCGCCGAGCGTGGAGCTGCGGCCGTCCCTGCCGAACCGGCCGCTGCTGCTCGGGCTGATCCTCGTCGCGGCGCCGCTCGGCGCCCTCGGGCTGCTCGCGGCGCAGGTGCTGCTCCGGGCCGGGGCAGCCCGCGCATGACGGCGCTTGCCGGCCTGTCTGGCGCGATGGCCGCGGTGCTGCAGGGGTCCGGCGCCCTGAAGACGATGGGCCCGGCGCTGCCCCTCGACCTCACCGCCCTGGCCCTCCTGCTCGTGCTTGCACCGCTGCCGCTGCTGGTGCAGGCGCCATGGCGGGTTTCCCGCGGCATCGCCGTGCCGCTTGCGGCCGCCGCCCTGCTGCCGCTCTGGATGGCCATCGCCGGGGGGTGGAGCGCCTCGCGCACCGTCTCCGCCCAGCGCCTCGCCGACCTCGTGCTGCTTGGCCCCGCCATGCTTGCGGCGGGGCTGGTGCTCGGCGCGCATCCGGTGGCGCGGCGGTGGCTGGCCGGCGCGACGCTCGGCGTCGGCGGGCTGCTCCTGCTTGGGCTCGCCTGGCCGCCCGCCTTCCCGCCCCCGGGACGGGAGACGCTGAACTACCAGGTGGCCGGCCTCGCGCTTGCCATGGCGGCGACGCTCGCCGCCCTGCGGGCTGTTGAGGCGGCGGGCCCGGCGCGGATGGCAGCCTGGCTCGGCGCGGCGTGCCTCCTGACCCTTGGCGCGATGCTGCCGGGCGGGCGGATGGGGCTGCTGACTCTCGTTCTGTGCGTGCTGGTGCTGCCGGCGCTGCGGCTCGCGGCCGATGGGCGCCGCGGCGCTGCGCTGCTCTGGGCGGGCGCCGTGCTCGGCGCGGCGGCGCTGCCGCTGCTGGCCGGCGACGCGCTGGGCCACCGCGCGCTGCGGACGGTCCAGCGCCTGACGGAGCTCGGCTCGGGCCTCCAGGTGCGCGGCCAGCTCTGGCGGGAGGCGCTGCTCCTCGGTGGCGCCTCCATGCCCTGGGGGCTCGGCACGGGCGGCTTCTCGATCGCGGCGGGCTTCGGGGAGAACCGCGGCCTCTACCCGCACAACCATGCGCTCGAGGCGCTGGCGGAGGGCGGGCTGCCCGGGCTGCTGCTCTGGCTGCTTGCGTTCGGCGGCGGCATCGCCGTGCTGCTCGGGCGGGCGCGTGCCGTGGAGCCGGGCCGGGCGGCGCGCATCGCGGCGATTGTGCTGCCCATCGCGCTGTCCTGCATGGTTTCCTCCGACCTCGGCAACCGGATGGCCTGGTTCGC
>DASQNQ010000062.1:0-12123 GCA_035644895.1 Acetobacteraceae bacterium
GCCGCCATCGCCGCCCTGACCCGCGGCGCCGCCGAGGCGCGCTCCGGCGAGATCGCCGACCGGCTCGGCGCGCGGGAGCCCGTGATGCTGCTGGCACCCGAGCCGCCGGCCGGAACGCCGGTGCCCGGCCTCGCCGCCGCGGCGCGGGCCGCGCTCGACCGGGCGGCCGGCTGCGCGGGGCTGCGCCACCAGGGGCTGGTCGCCCTCTCCGCCCCCGATGCGGCGGAAGGGCTGCTCGGCGCCGAGACGGGTGGCCTCGCCCCCGCCCCAGGCCCGACCCGCCTCGCGCTGGATGCGGAGGGCTGGGTGGCCGAGGTGCCGACCCGCGCCGCCCTCCGTGTCGGCACCGCCGCCGCGTGCCTCCTCGCCCCGGTCCCGCACGAGGCCTGGACCGCGATGGCGCAGGCCGTCGCCCCCTTCCTGCACGCCCCGCCGCCCTTGCCGGCGGCGGAGGCCGCGCCCGCCCGCCCCGCCCCGCCGCCCCCGGCGCGCAGCCAGGGCATGCGCCCGGCCGGCGCCGTGTGGCGCGTGACCGTCGGTGGCCACCGCGTCGTGCTGCGGACCGCCGAGGACGCGGCCGGCCGCCTGCAGGAGGTGACGGTCGCCCTTTCCAAGGAGGGCGCAGCCTATCGCAGCCTGATGGATGCCTTCATGGCCTCCGTCTCGCTCGGCCTGGCCCAAGGCGTCGGCCTCGACCGCTTCGTCGAGGCCTTCGCCTACACGCGCTTCGGCCCGGCCGGCGCGGTGGAGGGCGACCCGGCAATCCGCCGCGCGACCTCCGTGCTGGATTGGACCTTCCGGCGCCTCGCGCTCGACTACCTCGGCCGGCGCGACCTGGCCGACCCGTCCGAGGCCGAGTGCGCGCCGGATGCCACGGGCAGCGCGGCCGAACAGGCGCCGCTGCTGCCGCTCGACCTGCCGGAAGCTCCCTCTCCCCGCGCGCGGCGGCGGCAGATGCGGCTGGTGGGGTAGCGGCACGGCGCGGCCTTCCCTAGGCTCCGCCCATATCCTCTGAGGAGAAGGGCATGGCCGGGAAGGTCGAGGCGCGGCTGCGCGAGCTGGGGATCGAGCTGCCGGTGCCGGCGGCGCCGGTCGCCAACTACATTCCGTTCAACCGGGTCGGGAACCTGGTCGTCGTCTCCGGCCAGGTGCCGATGCAGGCCGGGCGCATCGCCCACACGGGCAAGGTCGGCGCGGCCGTGAGCATCGAGGACGGGCAGGCGGCCGCGCGGCTTTGCCTCGTCAACGTGCTGGCGCAGCTGAAGGTGGCTTGCGACGGGGACCTGGACCGGGTGCGGCGCGTGGTGCGCCTCGGCGGGTTCATCGCCGCGGGGCCCGACTTCACGCAGCATGCCGTGGTGATGAACGGCGCCTCCGACCTCGCGGTGGCCGTCTTCGGCGATGCGGGGCGGCATGCGCGCACCACCATCGGCGTGCCGTCGCTTCCCGGCGACGCGGCGGCGGAGGTCGAGGGGATGTTCGAGGTCGCCTGAGAGGGGTTGAGGCGGCGCGCCGCGACCCGACCTGAGCACCATGCCGGACAGCGCGCCCGAACTCACGCTCACGCTCCACCGCGCCATCGCGGAAATCCCGGCGGAGGACTGGGATGCCTGCGCGGGCGACGCCAACCCCTTCGTCTCCCACGCCTTCCTGCACGCGCTGGAGGCGAGCGGCAGCGTCGGCGCGCGCACCGGCTGGCTGCCCCAGCACGCGGCGCTGCGCGACAAGGCCGGCGTGCTGGTGGGCTGCGCCCCCTGCTATGCGAAGAGCCACTCCCAGGGCGAGTACGTCTTCGACTACGCCTGGGCGGACGCCTATGAGCGCGCGGGCGGGAGCTACTACCCCAAGCTCCAGGTCTCCTCCCCGTTCAGCCCCGTCCCGGGCCCGCGGCTGCTGGTGCGGCCAGATGCGGGGCTCGACCGCGGGGCGCTCGGCCTCGGCCTGATGCAGGCCTGCGGGGAGCTCGGCCTCTCCTCCGTCCACGCGACCTTCTGCGAGCGGGAGGAGTGGGAGACGCTCGGCGCGGCGGGCTGGCTGCAGCGCCTGGGCGTGCAGTTCCACTGGCACAACCGGGGCTACGGCTCCTTCGACGACTTCCTCGGCCAGATGGCCAGCCGCAAGCGCAAGGCGCTGAAGCGCGAGCGGCGCGACGTGGCCGAGAGCGGGCTGGTGCTGCGGACGCTGCGCGGGGCCGAGATCACCGCGCGCCACTGGTCCGCCTTCAACCGCTTCTACCGCGCCACCACCGACCGGAAGTGGGGCCGCAGCGCCTACCTCAACGCCCGCTTCTGGCCCCTGCTGGGCGAGGCACTGGGCGACAAGGTCGTGCTGATGGTGGCCGAGCGCAACGGGGAGCCGGTGGCGGGCGCGCTCAACCTGCTCGGGCGCGATGCGCTCTACGGCCGCAACTGGGGCGCCGTCGTGGACGTGCCCTTCCTGCACTTCGAGCTGTGCTACTACCGCGCCATCGACTTCGCGATCGAGCATGGCATCCCCCGCGTCGAGGCCGGCGCGCAGGGCGAGCACAAGATCGCCCGCGGCTACATGCCGGTCGAGACCTACTCCGCCCACTGGATCGCGCATGCCGGGCTGCGGGGGGCGGTCGCCGCCTTCCTGGACCGGGAGCGGCCGGCCATGCAGGCCGAGATCGAGGCACTGGCCGAGCTGTCGCCCTACAGGAAGGAGGGGGAGTGAGCGGCTCCCCCTTCTTCGCCCGCATCAAGGGCGACGTGCTGCGCATCGTCTCCGCCGTGCCGCCCGGGCGCGTCGTCACCTTCGCCGATGTCGGCGCGCATCTCGACGTCATGCCGCGCCACGTCGCCTACATCCTCGCGCAGCTCCGGCCGGAGGAGCAGACTCGCACGCCCTGGCACCGCGCCGTCTCCGCGGACGGCACGCTGGCCACGCCGAAGGAGAATGCATTCGGCATCTCCCAGGCCGAACTGCTGCGCGAGGAGGGCGTGACCCGCGACGCCGCCGGCCGCATCGCACGGTTCGAGGAGGTGCGCGTGGAGGTGGCGGGCCTGCCCCATGGCGTGCCGCCGCAGACCCGCCCCGCCGACGCACCGAGGGTGCGCCGGCGATGAGCCTGCGCATCGCCGTCGAGGATCCCGACCAGCCCGAGATCCGCCGCATGCTGGCCGAGGGCGAGGCGCACAGCGCGTCGCTCTACCCGGCCGAGAGCAACCACCACCTGCCCCTCGACGCGCTGCGCCGCCCCGGCGTGCTGTTCCACGTGGCGCGGCACGCGGATGGCCGCGCGGTCGGCACCGGCGCGCTGGTGCTGCATGGCGACTGGGCCGAGGTGAAGCGCATGTGGACGGACGGGACGGCGCGCGGCCGCGGCGTGGCGCGCGCCATCCTCGCGGCGCTGGAAGCGGCGGCACGCACCCATGGCGTTGCCGTGCTGCGGCTGGAGACGGGCGTGGACAGCCACGCGGCGCTCGCCCTGTACCGATCCGCGGGCTTCGTCGAGACCGGGCCCTTCGCGGACTACGCGCCCGACCCGCTCAGCGTCTTCATGGAGAGGCGCCTCGGCCCGTGACGGGCGCCTACCTCCAGCTTGCGCTCGCCATGGCGCTGGTCGGCGCCAATGTGGGGGTGGCGAAGGTGCTGGCCGACGCCCTGCCCATCGCCATGATCGCGGGGCTGCGCTGCGCCCTCGCCGTGCTCGTTCTGTGGCCGCTGGCGCGCGCGATGGAGGGCGCGGTGCGGCCCGGGCGGCCCGTCCTGTGGAACCTGGCGCTCCAGGCGGCCTTCGGGACGGTGATCTACAATGCGGGGCTGCTGGCGGGCCTGCGCCTGACGACGGCGCTGGAGGGCGGGCTGGTGCTGGCGACGCTGCCGGCCGTCGTCGCCATCGGCGCCGCGCTCTGGCTGCGGGAGAGGCTGCCGGCGCGGCAATGGGCCGCCGTCGCACTCGCGGCCGCCGGCATGGCCGCGATCACGGCCGCCCGCATCGCGTCGGAGGGGCATGGCAGCACGCTCGGCAACCTGCTCGTCTTCGCGGGCGTGTGCGGGGAGGCGATGTACGTGCTGCTGGCCAAGCGCGTGGCGGGGCAGGTTCCGGTCATCACCGCAAGCCTCTGGATGCAGGTCTTCTCGGCGCTGATGCTGCTGCCCTTCTGGATCCCCTTCGCGGGCGAGGCCTCCGCGCTGCTGCGGCCCGGGGTCGCGGGGCTGCTGGTCTTCCACGCGCTGACGGCCAGCGTGCTCTGCCTGCTGCTGTGGTACGCCGGGCTGCGCCGCGCGCCCGCCTCGGTCGCGGGCGTCTTCACCGCCTTTCTGCCGGCGACGGCCGCAGTGGTGGCGGTGGCCTTCCTCGGCGAGGCCTTCACGCCGGCCCATGCGGCGGGCTTCGCGCTGATGATGGGCAGCGTGCTGGTCGCGACCTGGCCGGGGCGGCGATGAGGGCGTGGCTCACCCTGCTGCCCGCGGCACTTCGCGCGATGGCACCCGAGGACGTGGCGGCCAGGCTCGCGGCCGCCCAGGCGCGACGCCATGCGACCATCGAGCTCACGCAGCTCCGCGCGTGGGAGGCGCAGGCGCGGATCCTGCGGGAGGCGCTTGCCGGCGCGCCGGAGGATTGGCGCCTGCACCTCGAATGCGACCTGCTGCGGCTGGAGCGGCGCGTGGACGCGGTGCTGCTGACCGGCCGCGCCATCCTCGTGCTCGAGTTCAAGCACGGCGCACGGGGATACGCGGCAGCCGACCTGCGCCAGACGGAGGACTACGCCCTCGACCTGCACGACTTCCACGCAGGCAGCCGCGCGCATCCGCTGGTGCCGGTGCTGGTCGCGACCCACGCGCCCGGCGTGCCCTTCGATCCGCCGCTGATCTGGCACGGCGTGGCACCGGCGCAGCGCACCAATGCCGCCGGTCTGGCCGCGCTGATCGCGGCGATGGAGCGCGCAATTCCCGCGCCGGCCACGCCGATCGACGCCGCCGGCTGGATCGGGAAGCCCTACCGCCCCGTGCCCTCGGTGTTGGAGGCCGCGACCCTGCTCTACCGCCGCAACGCGGTGGGGGAGATCGCCGAGGCGCGCGCCGATGCCGCCAACCTGACCCGCACGGCCGACGCCATCGCCCGTACGATCGCGGAGGCGCGGCGCGACGGGGCGCGCATCGTGGTCTTCGTCACGGGCATCCCGGGCGCGGGCAAGACGCTCTGCGGCCTCAACGTCGTCTTCGGTGCGCTGCGGGAGCACGGGGCGGCCTTCCTGACGGGCAACGTGCCGCTCGTCACCGTGCTGCGGGAGGCGCTGGCCCGCAACGCGGCGCCGGAGGGCGGCCGCCGCCTGAAGGCGGAGCGCGACCTGGCGCGCAAGGCCCTGCAGAACGTCCACCGCTTCCTGGAGGAACATGTCGGGCTGCCGGACCACGCGCCCGACACCCGCATCATCGTGTTCGACGAGGCGCAGCGCGCCTGGGACGAGGCCCAGGCCACGCGCGATACGCAGCGCCGCGTCAGCCGCCTGAGCATGAGCGAGCCCGCCCACACGCTGGAGATCATGGGCCGCCACGCGGGATGGAGCGTGGTGGTGGCGCTGATCGGCGGCGGTCAGGAGATCAATACCGGCGAGGCAGGGCTCGCGCAGTGGGGCCGCGTCATCGAGGTGACCGGCTCCTGGCGCGCCGTGGCGCCGCCCTCCGCCCTCTCCGCCCCCGACCCGGCGCAGCGCCTGGCGGACGGGCCACGGCCCTGGCTCTCGCTCGATGCCGCCCTCGACCTGCGCGTGCCGCTGCGCAGCGTGCGCGACGCGGCGGCCGCACCCTGGGTGGATGCCGTGCTGCGCGGCGAGGTGGCGGAGGCGGCGGGCATCGCCGCGGCCTCCGGCGCCCTGCCCATGCTGCTGACACGGAGCCTGGAGGAGGCGCGCCGGGCCCTGCGCGGCCTCGCCCGCGGACTGCGCCGCACTGGCCTCGTCGCCTCGGCGGGCGCGAAGCGGCTGCGGGCGGAGGGGCTCGGCGTGCAGGCGGCCGAGGTCGCGGACTGGTTCCTCTCGCGCTGGCCCGACATCCGCTCCTCCGAGGCGTTGGAGACCTTCGCGACGGAGTATGACTGCCAGGGGCTCGAGCTCGACATGGTGGGCCTCGCCTGGGGCGGCGACCTGATCCGCCGCGACGGCAGCTGGATGCCGCGCCGCTTCGCCGGCGACCGGTGGTTCACGGTGCGCGGCGCGGAGGAGCGACGCTTCATCCTGAACACCTACCGCGTGCTGCTGACCCGCGCCCGCTATGAGACGGTGATCTGGGTGCCGCAGGGCAGCCGGCGCAACGAGCCCTGGCACGACGCCACCCGCGACGCGGCCGAGATGGATGAGGTCGCCCGCTTCCTGCTGGCCTGCGGCGCCCGGCCGCTGGAGGACGCGCTCGCGCCCGAGGATGCGGCGCCGGCGGGGCTGCTGTAGCGTGGCCTCCATGCGTGCCCTCCTCGCCCTCCTCCTCGCCCTCCTTGCCGCACCGGCCGCGGCGGCCGAGATCAAGCTCGCCACCTGGAACATCGCCTGGCTGACGCTCAAGCCCGCCGGCCACCCGGACCTGCCGCGCAACCTCGCGGCTCGGCGCGACTCCGACTTCGCCCTGCTGCGCGGCTATGCGGAGCGGCTCAACGCCGACATCGTCGCCCTGCAGGAGATCGACGGGGCGGAGGCCGCGGCCCGGGTCTTCGACCCGCGCGCCTACGCCATCCACCTGACCGACGAGTCCGACATCCAGCGCCCCGGTTTCGCGGTGCGCCGCTCCTTCCGCGTCATCCCGCATGCCGACCTCGCGGAGCTCGACATCCGCGCCGGCGCGCGCCGCAGCCTCCGCCGCGGCGCCGACATCACCGTTGAGGCGCCGGGCGGCGCGCGGCTGCGCCTGCTCTCGGTCCACCTCAACGCCGGCTGCCGGGAGGACCCGGTGGCGCAGCCGCGCGAGCCGGATTGCGAGGCGCTCGGCCGCCAGGGCGGCGTGATCGCGCGCTGGATCGAGGCGCGGCGGCGGGAGGGTGTCCCCTTCGCCGTGCTCGGCGACTTCAACCGGCGCATGGGGCCGGAGGACGACTTCCTGCGGGTGCTGGAATCCGCCGCGCCGCTGGTGCGCCCGACGGCGGGCCTCTCCTCCCCCTGCTGGGCGGATGCGCGGGGCGGACGGCCCTTCATCTCCCACCTGCTGCTCGGCGGCGCGGCGGCGGAGTGGGTGGTGCCGCGGTCGCTCTCCGTCATGGCCTATGCCGAGCGCGACCCCGCCTTCCGCGACCGCCTCTCGGACCACTGCCCGGTCAGCGTGCGCCTGCGCGTGCCGTGAGGATGCCCCTCTTCGCGCGCATCACGCTGCCGCTCGCGGGGCTGAACTTCGTGAACCAGGCTTCGCGCACCGTCATCGCCACCATCGGGCCGATCCTGGCCGTGGAGTTCGCGCTCTCCGCCTCGGCGCTCGGGCTGCTCGCGGCGCTGTTCTTCGCGGCCTATGCGGCGGCGCAGCTACCCGTTGGGCTCGCCATTGATCTCTGGGGCGCGCGGCGGGTGCAGGCGTGCCTTGCCCTGGTCTGCGCTGCGGGCTTCGCGCTCTGCGCGCTGGCCGACGGCCCGGCGCTGCTGGCCATCGGGCGCGTGGTCACTGGCCTCGGCGTCAGCGCGGGGCTGATCGCGATGCTGAAGGTGAACACCCAGTGGTACCCGCGGGACCGGGTGGCGGGGATGACGGGGCTTGGCGTCTTCGTCGGCGCGCTGGGCAGCCTGGCCGCGACCGTGCCCGCGGCGGCGCTGCTGCCGCTGGTGGGGTGGCGGGGGCTGTTCGGGCTGCTCGGGATGCTGTCGCTCCTCGTCTCGGCCTGGATCTGGCTCTCCGTGCCGGACCGGCCGCCCGGCGCGGCGCCGCCCCCGCGTCGCCGTCTGGGTGCGGAGGCCGCGGAGTTCGGGCGCATCTGCGCCCATCCGGCCTTCATCCGCTTCGTGCCGGGCATCGCCCTGCTCGCCTCCCTCAACTTCACCTACCAGGGGCTCTGGGCCGGGCCGTGGCTGCGCGACGCGGGTGGGCAGGACGACGCGGCGCGGGCGGGGCTGCTGTTCGTCTATGCGCTCGGGCTGATGGCGGGCTCGCTCGGCACGGGCCAGGCCTCCTCCGCGCTGCAGCGGCGCGGGGTGAGCCCGATGGCGGTCCCCCTGCTCGCCATGGGGGTGATCGCCGCCTGCCAGGCGCTGCTGATCTGGCGGCCCTCGACCGATCCGCTGTTCCTCGGACCGGTCTGGTTCGTCTTCGCGGTCTGCGGCGCGGCGGGGCCGGCGGGGTATGCCGCCATCGGCCAGCGCTTCGGGGCGGAGCTTGCGGGACGGGTGGCGACCGCGATCAACGCCGCCATGCTCGTGCTCGTGTTCCTCCTGCAGAACGCGATCGGCCTCATCCTCGACCTGTGGCCCCGCACTCCCGCGGGCGGCTGGGAACCCGAGGGCTATGCCTGGGCGTTCGGCATGACACTCGTGTTGCAGGCGCTTTCGGCAATCTGGATGCTGCGGCGCGTCCGAGGGGAGTAGGAGATGGACAAGGCCGCCGGGCTTCCGGCCCGCTACCGCGTGACCTCCGGCGAGGGCTTCCGCCTGGCGGATCACGCGACGGACGACCTGGGCGGCCTCGACCTCGGCAAGCGGGACGGCGAGGCGCTGCTGGCCCAGGGCGTGAAGCGCCTGGCGGAGGACCAGGACAAGCTCTACGCCCAGGACCGCTGGGCGGTGCTCTGCATCTTCCAGGCGATGGACGCGGCGGGCAAGGACGGCGCCATCAAGCACGTCTTCTCGGGCGTCAACCCGCA
Source organism: Acetobacteraceae bacterium (assembly GCA_035644895.1). Classification (GTDB taxonomy): domain Bacteria; phylum Pseudomonadota; class Alphaproteobacteria; order Acetobacterales; family Acetobacteraceae; genus Falsiroseomonas. The sequence goes on from DASQNQ010000062.1 coordinate 8,792, forward strand.
GGGCTGCCACGTCACCTCCTTCAAGGCGCCGAACGCAGCCGAACTCGACCACGACTTCCTGTGGCGCCACGCCGTCGCCCTGCCCGCGCGTGGCCAGATCGGCATCCACAACCGCTCCTGGTACGAGGAGGTGCTGGTCGCGCGCGTCCACCATGCGGTGCTGGAGCGCCAGAAGCTGCCGCCGCGCGTCGTCACGAAGCGCATCTGGGAGGAGCGGCTGGAGGACATCGCCGCCTTCGAGCGCTACCTCGCGCGCCAGGGCGTCGTGGTGCTGAAGTTCTTCCTCAACATCGGACGGGAGGAGCAGCGGAAGCGCTTCCTCTCCCGCATCGAGGAGCCGGAGAAGAACTGGAAGTTCGAGGCCGGCGACGTCGCCGAGCGCGCGCACTGGGACACCTACATGGCCGCCTACGAGGCCGCGATCCGCGCCACCGCCGCGCCGCACGCGCCCTGGTACGTGGTGCCGGCCGACCGCAAGTGGTTCACGCGCCTGGTCGTCAGCGCGGCGTTGGCCGAGACGCTGGAGGGCCTCGACCTAAGCTATCCCGCTGTGACCGAGGCGCAGCGCGCCGCGCTGATGCAGGCCCGGGCCGCGCTCGGCGCGTGATCCGCCGCAGCGTCCTCGCGCCGCTCGCCGCCGCGATCACGGCCGCCTGCTCCCCGACGCGGCTCGCCTCCGCGCTCACGCCGCTCTCCGGGCTGCAGGTGCGGCGCGACATCCGCTACGCGCCGCACGCGGCCGGGCTGCTCGACCTGTATGAGCCCGAGGGGCTGCCGCCGGGGGAGCCGCTGCTTGTCTTCTTCTACGGCGGCGGCTGGCAGACGGGCGGGCGGGCGGAGTACCGCTTCGCCGCCCGGGCGCTGGCCGGGCTCGGCGCGGCCGTTGCCGTGCCGGACTACCGGCTCTACCCTGCCGGGCGGTGGCCGGACTTCGTCGAGGACGGCGCCGCCGCGGTGGACTCGCTGCGCGCGGCGCATCCGGGCCGGCCGGTGGTCGCAATGGGGCATTCGGCCGGCGCCTTCATCGCGGTCGCGCTGGCGGTGGACCCGCGCTGGGGCGTGCAGGATGCGCTCTCCGGCGCGGTCGGGCTGGCGGGGCCCTACCAGTTCGGCCCCGAATACGCCGCCTATGCCCCGATCTTCGCCGCGGCGCCCGATGGTTGGGCCCGCGCATTGCCCGAGGACACCTCCCCCGCCGGATCGCCGCCCCTGCTGCTCCTGCACGGCGCCGAGGACCGCGTCGCGCGCCCCCGCCAGTCCACCTTCCTCGCGGAGCGGGCGCAGGCTGCGGGTGTCCCTGCACGGGCGGTACTCTACCCCGGGGTCGGCCACATCGGCATCATGGCGGCGTTCGCCCCACCGGTCCGCGCCCTCGGCCTCGCACGCGCGCCGGTGCTGGAGGACGTCGCCGCCTTCCTGGCGGGGATGCGCCGCGCCGCCAGAGCAGCATCCGGATGACCAGGGCCGGGGGCAGGTCCGGGCGACGGCGAGCCTTCGCCCGTCAGGAAGCGGAGGGGCCGAGCATCTCGGCCGTCACCCGGTCGCGGCCGGCCTGCTTGGCGCGGTAGAGCGCGCGGTCCGCCCGTGCCATGGCGGCGGAGAGGCTGGCTTCGCCCGGCCGCACGATCGCGACCCCGACCGAGCAGGTCACGCGCACCGGCCCCGCGGGCGTGGGGAACCGCGCCTCCGCGATCATCCGGCGCAGGCGTTCGGTGGCCTGCAGGGCGTCAACCGGCCGGATTCCCGGCATGCAGACCGCGAACTCCTCCCCGCCGATGCGCGCGACCAGGTCCAGGCGGCGCACGTTCTCGGCCAGCAGCTCCGCCACGCCGAGCAGCACCGCGTCGCCGATCGGGTGGCCGTGGGTGTCGTTGAGGCGCTTGAAGTGGTCGAGGTCGAGGAGCGCGAAGCAGAGCCCCGCATCGGGTGCCTGCACGGGCCGGCGGCGCTCCGGGTCCGGCGCCGCCTCGCCGCGCAACTCGGCCTCCGCATAGCGCAGCAGCGCGCGGCGGTTCGCGATGCCGGTCAGCGGGTCGCGCTCCGCCAGGCCCTCCAGCTCGTCGAGCCGGTGCTTGTCATGCGTGACGTCGCGCTCCACGGCGGCGAAATGCGTCACCCGCCCGGACGTGTCGCGCAGCGGCACGATCCGCATGTCGAGCCAGTAGGGCATGCCGGTCTTCGAGTAGTTCAGCACCCTCGCCTGCGAGGGCTGGCCGTCCCTGATGCCGGCGCGCACCTTGTCGAGCTCGGCACGGGCCGTGCCCGGCCCCTGCAGCAGGCGCGGCGACCGCCCGAGGACCTCCTCGAGCGCATAGCCCGTCAGCCGCGTGAAGGCAGGGTTGGCGTAGACGATGCATGGCCCTGGCTGGTCGGCCTGCGCATCGGTCACCAGGACGATGTCGTTCGCGCTTTCGACGATGTCGCGGAAGGAGAAGGGCAGGCGCGCGGGTGCCCTGGCCTCCGGCAGCGGCCCGGTCGCAGCTGCCAGCAGCGCGCCCGCCTCCCCGGCCGGCAGGGGCCGTCCCAGCAGGTAGCCCTGCGCCGAGTCGCAGCCAGCCGCTGCGACCGCCGCCAGCTGCGCCGGTGTCTCGATCCCCTCGGCCAGGACCAGCAGCCCTGAGGCGCGGGCGAGGCGGACCAGCGCGCCCAGGAACTCCTCGTGCTGCGTCTCGTCCCCGCCCAGGAAGGTGCGGTCCAGCTTCACCTCGTCTGCCGGCAGCCGCCGCAGGTAGGAGAGGGAGGAGTAGCCGACGCCGAAGTCGTCGACGGCGATGCGCACGCCCGCCGCACGCAGCTCGTGCAGCGCGGCGACCGTCGCGCCGTCCGCGAAGGCGCCTTCGGTCACCTCCAGCAGCAGCAGGCCGGCCGGCAGGCCGGCATGGCGCAGGGCCTCGACCACCTCCGCCGCGAAGCCGGGCTCCGCAAGCTGGAGCGGCGAGGCGTTCACGGCGATCTCGAACGGGCGGCCCGGATGCGCCTGCCGCCACGCAGCGGCCTGGCGCAGCGCCGCGCCCATGACCCACTGGCCGAGCCGCGGCATCAGCCCGGTCCGCTCGGCGAGGGGCACGAACTCGCCGGGTGAGACGTTGCCCAGCCGCGGATGTCCCCAGCGCAGCAGCGCCTCGAAGCCGCGCAGCGCCATGCCGCCCTCCGCGAGGGCAAAGAGCGGCTGGTAGTGCAGCGCGAGGCCGAGCCCGTCCGCGGCCAGCGCCGCGCGGAGCTCCTGCTCGATCTCGAGGTCACGCGCGGCGCCGCGCTGCAGCTTGTGGCTCAGCCGCTCGACGCGGTCGCCGCCGGCCGCCTTCGCCTGCCGCAGCCCGGCATCCGCGGCC
>DASQNQ010000063.1:0-12533 GCA_035644895.1 Acetobacteraceae bacterium
CCTCAGGTCGTCGTCACGGCAATCGCGCGCGAGATGGTGGGCTTTGCCTGGGCGATCGGACGCATGGTTGCGCCGCCGGTCGCCGCGGCCTCAGGCCGCAGCCAGAGCAGCAGCAGAACCAGCAGAGGGAGAGGTATCAACGCCGACGAGACGCTTGGGCGAGGAGGTGGAAGCGGTCAGGGGAACCCTCGGAAATACTACGGGGAGGTCATGGGCCGATCCCCGCTCCTAGACAGAGGCAGCCCCGCGACGACCATGGCCATGCGGCAACCGACCCGCGCACCAGAGCTGGATCAACCGTCGCTCGTCATCCGCCTCCTCGCCCAAACGCCTCTGCATGAAGAACAACCTCTGCACGGCGAACGGTGGAGCACGCCCTGACCTTGAAAGGTGGACATCAGAGAGTGGATGGTCGCCGTTGCTGATTGCGCGGCGCTGCCTGAGGCCGGGCCAGCGGGCTTCGCGTTCAGGCCCACGACCGAGTGCTCACCGAGGCCAGCTTCCGTTCCATGCCGCAGCAAGCTGGGCAGATACGCATGCGCGGCTCCATGTAGTTTGGACTACATACCCGCTTCGGGGAATCGTATACGAAGCGTCGCAGTTTCGCCGCCTCGCCCTTGCCGGAGCGCCATGCCGTCACTCCCCACGTCGCATCCCCTCCAGGCCGAGGCTCGCCGCAACAGGATCCTCGCGAGCCTTCCGGGGCCAGAGCTTGGCGGCCTGCTGCCTGCCTTGGAACGGGTCGGGCTGGCGGCAGGGGAGGTGATCGCCGAGCCGGGCCGTCCCGTCTCGCACGTCCATTTTCCGACGGGCGCAATCTTGTCGCTGGCGGTGGTCATGGCCGATGGCGGCTCGGCCGAAGGCGGGACGGTCGGCCTCGAGGGCGCGGTGGGCGCTGTGGCTGGCCCCGTGAAGCGCGGCGCCTTCACCAGGATCAGCGTCGCGGTTGCCGGGCCGGCGCTGCGGCTGCCGCTCAGGCGTTTCGAAGCCGCCCGTGCTGCCTTGCCCGCCCTGCGGGACGCGCTGGACCGGGCTGGCGATGCACTGCTTGCGCAGCTCCTGCAATCGGTGGCCTGCAACGTGCTGCACCCGGTTGAGACGCGGCTGGCCCGCTGGCTGCTCATGACGCTCGACCGGGTGCTGCCAGGGTCTGCGCTTCCTGGACCTGCCGAACTGCCCCTCTCGCACGAGGCGATCGCGTTGATGCTCGGCGCTCACCGTGTGACGGTGGCTGACAACCTTGCCGATCTCGACAGGGCCGGCCTGGTGCGGCGCGGACGCGGCCGGGTGACCGTGCTCGATCGCGAAGGCCTCGAGCGCCGGGCCTGCGAGTGCTACGCGGCGGTGCGCGACCATCTCGACCGCTTGCTGCCCGTCGCGGATGGCCGGCTGGCGTGAGCGCGTTCTCCCGCTTTCGGCGCCGCGGCACGGGAGGCCGCGCCCTCGGCCGCTACGCCCTCGCCCTGGCCGCCTTCGCCGTTGCGCTGGAAGCGCGCTTTCTCCTCGCGCCGCTCCTGCCGCCCGCCGGCTTCCCCTTCCTCACCTTCTTCCCGGCAGTCCTGCTCACGGCCTTCCTTGCCGGGCTCGGCCCGTCCCTGCTCGCCTCGGCTCTCAGCGTGGCGGCGGCGACCTACTTCTTCGTCCCGCCGGTCAACTCGCTTGCCCTTGCCGGCGTGCCGGAGGCGGTCGCGGTCGGCTTCTTCGTGGCCATCCTGGTGGTGGATTGCGTCGTCATTCACGCCATGACCACCGCCCAGCGCGCGCTGCGAGCGGAACAGGCCCGCGTAGGGGACGCCGCAGCAGTCCAGGGCCGCTTGGCGGCGGAGCTGTCTCGCGTCCTGGAGGCGACCAGCGATGGCGTCCTCGCCCTGGGTGCTGACTGGCGGGTCACTCTGATGAACGGCCACGCGCGCCGGCTGGTCGCTGGCGGGCGCGACCTCACGGGTCAGGTGCTGTGGGATGCCTACCCCGAGGCGGTCGGGGGGGCCTTCTGGGACGCCTACCGGCGCTGCATGGCCGAGCGGGTGCCAACGGAGGCGGAGGACCACTACGCCCCGCTCGGGCGTGCCTTCGCCGTGCGCGCCTTCCCGGCCGAGGGCGGCGGCATCACCGTCTTCTTCCGCGACGTGACGGAGGAGCGCGCCGCCGCGGCCCGGCTCGCGGCCAATGCCGACGCCGAGCGCCGCGCGCGCGAGGCGCTGGCAGAGGGCGAGGCGCGCCTCCGGCTCGCGCTCCAGGCCGGGCGCATGGGCGTGTGGTCATGGGACCTGGTCGCCGACCGGCTGGAGTGGGACGCGCGGCAGTTCGAGTTGTTCGGCCTGGATCCGGCAGCCGGCCAGCCGAGCGGAGAGGCGGCGCTGGCCCGCGTCCACCCGGAGGATCTGCCCGGGCTGAAGGCCGCCATCGAGGCAGCGATCGCCGCCGGCAATGGCACCTTCGACCACGAGTTCCGCCTTCTCCTGCCCGGCGCTACGACCCGATGGATCGGCGGCTACGGCCATGCCGTGCCGGGCCCGGACGGGCGCACGGCCCGCATGGTCGGCCTCAACTTCGACATCACCGCCCGGCGCGGGGCGGAGGCGGCGCTGCGCGAGGGCGAGGCGCGGCTCCGTCTCGCCGAGCACGCGGCAAAGGTCGGCTCCTTTGACTGGAACGTGGGCGCGAACACGACGACCTACTCCGAAGGATACGCCGTGCTGCACGGCCTGGCAGAGGGGACCCGGACCGAGACCTTCGGGGATTGGCTCTCGCGCGTGCACCCGGAGGACCGCGAGCACGCGCTTGCCGCGACCACCGACCTGTCGCCGGCCGCGCCGCTCATGCTTGAATACCGGGTCGTCCGTCCGCGCGACGGCGCGGTACGCTACATGCTGGAGCGGCGCGAAATCTTCCGCGACGCTGAGGGCAACGCCCTGCGCGTCATCGGCCTGCAGCAGGACGTGACGAAGCAGCGCCAGGCGGAGGCGGCCCTGCGCGACAGCGAGGCGCGGCTGCGTCTCGTCCTGGACGCAGCCGAGCTCGGCACCTGGGTCTGGGAAGTTGGCGCCGGCACCACCCGCCTGGAGTGGGATGCGCGCTGCAAGGCGATGTTTGGCCTTCCGCCGCACGTGGAGGCGGACTACGCGACCTGGGCGGGGCTGCTGGCGGAGGAGGACAAGGCGGCGACCGAGGCCGCCGTGGCGCGCGCGGTGGATCCGGCCGTGCCGGAGGACGACCTCGTGGCGGCGTACCGGGTCCGCCGCTCGGATGGCACGACGCGCTGGCTTTCCGTCTCTGGCCGGGCCTTCTTCGAAACGGACCCCGCCGCCCCCGCCGGGCGCCGCGCGGTGCGCATCCTCGGCACCATCAAGGACGCGACGGAGGCGTACGAGGCTGCAGCGGCGCTGGCCAGGGCGAATGCCGAGGCACGCGAAGCGGCGGAGCGGGTGCAGCTCGCCCTGGCTGCAGGCGCCATCATCGGCACCTGGGATTGGGAACTGCCGACCGATCGCTTCACGGTGGACGAGCGCTTTGCCTTTTTCTTCGGCGTCGACCCGGCGCTCGGTCGCACCGGGCTCTCGCTGGAACAGGTGATCGCCACGGTGCACCCGGACGACCTCGCCGGGCTGCGCAACGCGATTGCCGCGGCAATCGGTCGAGGAGGCGCCTACGAGCACCAGTACCGGGTGCGGGGGCGCGATGGCATCTACCGCTGGATCGAGGCGAACGGCCGCGTGGACCACGCCCCGGATGGCACGCCGGCCCGCTTCCCCGGCGTGCTCCTCGACATCGAGGCGCGGCGCCAGGCTGAAGCGGCACACGCCGCAAGCGAGGCTCGATTCCGCGCCGTGTTCGAGGGAGCTGCCGTCGGCATGGCGCGCGTGGCCTTCGAGGGCGAGCGCTTCCTGGAGGTGAACGATGCCTTCTGCCGGATGCTGGGGCGCACGCAGGAGGAGATGCTGACCACGCCCTGGCAGACCATGACGCACCCGGAGGATATGGACCTTGACCTCGTGCCCTTCCAACGCATGGCGAAGGGGGAACTCGACGCCTACACCGTCGAGAAGCGCTTCCTGCACGCCGGGGGCGGCTACGTCTGGGCACGGCTGACGCTGTCCCTGGTGCGAAACGCCGAAGGGCGGCCCGATTACGAGATCGCGGTCATCGAGGATGTCACCGACCGCAAGCGCGCGGAGGCCGTGCTCGCCCGCGACAAGGCGGAACTCGAACGGCTGGCCGAGGAAAGGGGCCGCGCGCTGGCCGATACCGAGGCGCGTCTGGCCCAGGCCTCGAAGATGGAGGCGCTTGGGCGCCTGGCGGGCGGCATCGCGCATGACTTCAACAACGTGCTGCAAGCCGTGCAGGGCGGCATCGCGTTGGCCACGAAGCGCATCCGCCGCGACGCCGACGACGCTGTTCGGTTTCTCGACCTCGCTTCCGACGCGACGCGGCGCGGCGCCACGGTCACTGGCCGGCTGCTCGCCTTCGCGCGGCGGGGCGAACTCAGCGCCGGCCCCGTAGAGCCAGGCCCGCTACTGGAGGGTCTGGCGCAGATCCTCCGGCACACGCTTGGCCCCGCCGTGAACCTGCGGGTGGAAGCGCATCCTCTCGCCGGGGCGTTGCTGGCCGACGCCGGCCAGCTGGAGGCGGTGCTGGTCAACCTGGCCAACAACGCGCGGGATGCGCTGCCCGGTGGCGCCGGATCGGTCATGCTGCGTGCAGAGCCGGCCGTGGTGGACAGCCTTTCCTCCAGCGTGCCGGAGGCTCTGGCACAGGGCGAGTACGTCCGCCTGTCCGTCATCGACGACGGGGTGGGGATGGCACCCGAGGTGCTCGCCCGCGTGACCGAGCCGTTCTTCACCACCAAGGGCCGGGGGAAGGGAACCGGGCTGGGCCTGTCCATGGCGCGCGGCTTCGCCGAGCAGTCGGGCGGCGCCTTCACCATCGAGAGCGCGCCGGGGCGCGGCACAACCGTCTCGCTCTGGTTGCCGCGGTCCCTGGCGGGGAGCGCCGCGGCCCGGCGCGAGGCCGCCGCGCCGCCGGCCCCGGCGGAGGGCTTCCCGGCGGCGATCCTGCTGGTGGACGACGAGCGGGGCGTGCGCGAGACGGTCGCGGCCGCGCTCGCCGATCAACGCCATACGGTGACGCAAGCGGAGAACGGCGCTGCGGCCCTCGCCCGGCTCGATGAGGGCGCGTTGGTGGACGTGCTGGTGACCGACCTTGCGATGCCCGGCGGCATGGACGGCCTCGCCCTCATTCGCGAGGCTCGGCGGCGCAGGCCGGGCCTTCCGGCGGTGCTGATCACCGGCCACGCCGGCGATGCGGGCCGGGTGGCGCTCCGCGAGGCGGCCGGCAACGGTCCGTTCGCGCTCGTGCGCAAACCGGCCTCCGCGGACGCGCTGGAGGCGGAGGTCATGACGCTGCTCGCGGCCGCGCGGGACGCGGCGGAGTAGGCGCGGCTCCAGCCGCTGCGGAGGCAGCGTTGGGGGTGCACGCCGCGCTCGGTGCCAAGGGCGTCCGGGCCGGGCGGCACCGGGTTGCCCACCTCATGCACCAGCACGGGCTGGCCGCGCGCCGGTCCCGGCGCGGTCGGCCACGCACCATCGACAGCCGGCACGCCCTCCCCATCGCCCCCAACCTTCTGCAGCTGCAGTTCACGGCGTCGGCGCCGAGGCGGGTCTGGCTGGCCGAGCCGACCTACACCCGCCGCAACGGCGAGGGCTGGCTCTACCCCGCCGTCGTCCTCGATCTGTTCAGCCGCAAGGTCGTCGGCTGGGCCATGGTGAACCACATGCGTGGCAAACTGACCCTTGCCGCGTTGCGCCTGGCCATCGCACGCCAGCGGCCCCAGCCGGCCTGATTGCTGGCAGGGGACGGCATGGAGGGGACGGCATGCCGCGCGAGGTCACAGGTGCCGAGGGAGCCACCTGTCCTGCATCCAGGCCTTCACGGGTCCGGGCAAAGACCCTGCCAAGGCCGAGGTCGCGCGTGTCGGGGACACCGATCGCTTCCAGGTCGTCCGCACGCCCTCCGTGGGGCGCGGTCCATCCGCGTCGATCTGCCGGCCGGCCTGACGACGCCCGCTTCGCAGCCGCGCAGGGGCGCCCACATGCCGGGGGTGCCCGAGGATGATGCCCCGATCTGCGCGCTGTGCCTGCGTCCGATGCCCGAGGGCACGCGGCCGACGCGCCACCACCTGACGCCGAAGCTCAAGGGCGGGGCGAAGGCGCCGACCGTCCTGCTGCACCGCATCTGCCACAACGCGATCCACGCCCGGTTCACCGAGGCGGAGCTGGCCCGGCGCCTGAACAGCGTGGAAAGCCTCCGCGCCGACCCCGAGATCGCGCGCTTCCTGGACTGGGTCACCGGCAAGCCGCCCGACTTCCATGCGCCGACGCGCCGGGCCCGATCGAAAGGGGGACCCCGGCGCAGCCCCGGCGCCTGAGGCCCGGCGTGTTTGGGGCAGTCTCGTATTGTGCAACAAATCCAAAAATAGATTGCAAACTGCGGCGGCCCGGCTGCCTCGGTGGCCGGGCCGCGCAGCGGGCGGCTTGCAAACTGCATGGCACGCCGCCCGCAGGGTGCCGGACCACCCCCCCCGGGAGCTCCGGAACAGCCATGCGCCTTGTGTCATTGCCCTTCTCCCCGTCCGAGCCGGAGGCCTGGTCCCTCGGCTGCACCCCATGGCCGGTACAGCCCGTGACCGTGACCATCCATCTCGGCCGTGTGGACGTCCTGTCGGCCCCGGGCTGGATGGCCGAGCTTCCGGTCGCGGCCCCAACGCCCGACGTCGCATGGATGGCGGTCCCGGCAGGCGAGGACGAAGCGACGGTGGAGAGGTGGGCGGAGCCGCCCCACCCGCTTCCCCAGCCTGCCGGGTCCGCCCCGCTGCCCATGCCTTGGTCCACCCAGGCCGAGCCGTCCCCGCAGATGGCGCAGGCCCTGCCGTCGGCGCCGCAGTCCCTGCCGCACCCAGCACCAACCTCGAAGCCGGAGCGGCCGCCCATCGTCCCGGCCGACCCGCCAGGGGAGCTGCCGCCCGTCGTCGCGCCGGCCACCCCGCCAACACTGGAACCCGCGCCGGCCACGCCCGCCCAGGCGCGGATCGAGGTGGCCGGCACCTGGTGGGGCGGGTTCCGGGTGGAGATCGAGGTCACGGCCAACCGCCCCGGCGCGCTGCCCGACCTGCTGCTCGGCTCGCGCTGGCAGATTGCCGAGGCGCAAGGGGCGGAGCGGCTCGCCGAGATGCCCGCGCCGTTCGGCACGATGCATGTGCTTCGCCTGGTTGGTGACCTGGCCGACGGGCCGGATGTGGGCGAGAGCGTGACCCTCTCCGTCCTGGGTACGACGGGCCTGGCGGGGCAGCTCTCCGCCCAGGCCATCCTGGATGGGATCTGGATCGCCTGACCCTGGGCCTCAACCCACAATTGCAAAATGCCTGGCATGGAATTCGCTCCCGTGGTGCCAGCGAGGAGTTCCACCATGATCAAGCGCACCGGCACCGCCCTTTCCGACATCCTGACCGGCACGGCCGAGGCCGACGAGTTCCAGGCCGAGGCGGGCGACGACACCCTGTTCGGCAACGGCGGCCCCGACCTGTTCGTGGCGGGCGCCGGGGATGACCGCCTGCATGGCGGCGGCGACCGCGACACGATGCTGGGCGGCGAGGGAAACGACACGATCTTCGCCGAGGGCGGTGACGACAGCGTCGAGGGCGGCGAGGGCTCCGACCTGATCTATGCCGCGGCAGGCAGCGACACCGTTTGGGCCGGCGCGGGCGACGACCTGGTCGAGGCGGGGGGCGAGGCCGACCTGGTCGATGGCGGCGCCGGCAACGACGAGATCCAGGGCGAGGGCGGCAGCGACACGATCGCCGGCGGCCAGGACGACGGCAGGCTGGTGTGGTCCACGCCTCCTACCACCTCCGTGACGACACCCCCCGGTGGCACCACGCCCCCTGGCGGCAGCACCACTCCGCCGGGCGAGGTCTGCGGGCCGGCCAAGCTGCTCTTTTCCATCGCGAACACCCATGACGGGTCGAAGCCGGGCAACCCCGCCGTGCAGGTCGAGGTGACGGAGGGCGTCTCCGGCACGCTGCTGTTCCACGTGAAGGTGGTGCCGAACGGCACGAACGTGGCCGACCTGCGCGGCCTGTTCCTCAACATCAAGGATGAGGGCCTCGCCTCCTCCCTCGTGGCCACCAGCACGCAGGTCCTCCCGAGCGGGGGGCTCATCACCCTGCAGAAGGGCCAGGCGCACGCCATCGACGCGCTCTCCCGGGACGTGACGATGAACGGGTCGAAGCAGCTCTTCGACTTCGCGCTGTCCTTCGGCACCCAGGGCCTCGGCAAGGACGACGTCCGGGAGGCGGTCTTCACCCTCGACAGCACGGCGAAGGACCTCACCCTCGACATGTTCGCGGGCGTCACCTTCGGCGCGCGCCTCACCTCCTTCGGCGCGGAGGGCGGCAGCCGGGGCGGCAGCCTGAAGCTGCTCGGCAGCTCGGGCGAGGTGGAGGTCTGCGCCAAGGCCGCCGCGCCGCTCGCCACCACGGCCGTGCCGCAGGCCCCGACGCCCGCGCCGCTCAGCGAGGCCGCGACGCTGGCCGAGCTTCGGCCGGTCTCCGAGCCGGTGCTTCAGATCCTGCCGGCCGCGGCGGGTCCGGCCACGCTCGAGCGTGTGGTGATCGGCGACAACCTCTACGGCAATGACGGCGCGGACACCTTCATCTTCGCCCGCGGGGACGGCGTGGACCTGATCTGGGACTTCCAGGCGGGCCGGGACATCGTGGAGGTGAAGGGCTACACCCTGGCCGACCTCGACGCCTTCACCTTCGTGGCGCGCGTCGAGAACGCCGGTCGTGACGGGCGGCACCCGCTTGATGCCGGGACGCACGAGAAGCTGGCGGTGATCCTGGACGCGTCCGGCGACGCGATCGTGTTCAACGACCTCGGCGACCGCAGCAGCACGGCGGCCGCGCTCCGCTTCGAGGACGGGACGACCATCTCGGTCCGCGAGATGCTGGCCCGCGCCGCGCAGCCGGCCCCCGTCGCGGGCGACGAGGTCTCGGCCACCGTGCGCATCGTGCACAGCTGGTGGGGCGGCTTCCAGGGCGAGGTGACGGTCACCGCGAACCGGGCCGTGCAGGGCTGGGACGTGGCCCTCGGCCTCGACTGGCAGCTGCAGGCGCTTTGGGACGCGCAGCAGGCGGGCGTGGAGGTGACGGACGGCGGCCGCGTGTACGACCTGGACGACGCGGGCTGGAACGCCTCGCTCGCGGCCGGGCAGCGCGCTACCTTCGGCTTCACCGCCTCCACCGGGGTGGCGGACGTGCTGTCGGCCAAGGAAATCCTGGACGGCATCTGGATCGGCTGACCCGCTGGCCCCCCGCCGGAACATGGGCGGGCGGGGCGGCGTTTGCAGGCGGCCCGGCGGCGGGGTAAAACCCGCCGCCGCCAACAAGCCCGGAAGCCGCAAAGAATGCCCGCCTGGCAGTATGTCTATGTCATGAAGGATCTCACCAAGTCCTATCCGGGCGGGCGTGAGGTCTTCAAGGGTATCACCCTCTCCTTCCTCCCGGACGCGAAGATCGGCGTGCTCGGTCCGAACGGCGCCGGCAAGTCCACGCTGATGCGCATCATGGCCGGCCTCGACACGGAGTTCGGCGGCGAGGCCTGGGCCGCCGAGGGCGCCCGCGTCGGCTACCTGCCGCAGGAGCCGAAGCTCGACCCGGACAAGACGGTGGGCCAGAACGTCGTGGAGGCCTTCGGGGAACTCACGGCCCAGATCAGGCGGTTCAACGAGATCTCCGACAAGTTCGCCGAGCCGATGGAGGAGGAGGAGATGAACGCCCTCCTCGCCGAACAGGCCGAGCTGCAGGAGAAGATCGAGGCCGCCGATGGCTGGGAGCTGGACCGGCGGGTCGAGATCGCGCTCGACGCGCTGCGCTGCCCGCCCTTCGACAGCCCCGTCACGCACCTCTCGGGCGGCGAGCGGCGGCGCGTCGCGCTCTGCAAGCTGCTGCTGGAAAAGCCGGACCTGCTGCTGCTCGACGAGCCGACGAACCACCTGGACGCCGAGAGCGTCTCCTGGCTCGAGAAGACGCTGCGGGAGTGGGAGGGCGCGGTGCTGGTCGTGACCCACGACCGCTACTTCCTCGACAACGTCACGAACTGGATCCTGGAGGTCGACCGCGGCCGCAGCTTCCCCTACCAGGGCAACTACTCCTCCTACCTGGAGCAGAAGCGCAAGCGCCTGCAGCAGGAGGAGCGGGAGGAGAGCGCGCGGCAGCGCCAGCTGGCCCGCGAGCAGGAGTGGATCGGGCGCTCGCCCGCCGCGCGCCAGGCGAAGTCCAAGGCCCGCATCACGGCCTATGAGGAACTGCTGCAGAAGAGCCAGGAGAAGGGCTCGGGCGACGCCGAGATCGTCATCCCGCCGCCGCCGCGCCTCGGCAACACGGTCATCGTGGCCGAGAACCTGCGCAAGGGCTACGGCAACCGCCTGCTGATCGACGACCTGTCCTTCAAGCTGCCGCCCGGCGGCATCGTCGGCATCATCGGGCCGAACGGCGCGGGCAAGTCCACGCTGTTCAAGATGATCACGAATGTCGAGCAGCCCGATGGCGGCACGCTGGTGGTGGGCGAGACGGTGAAGCTCGGCTTCGTGGACCAGAGCCGCGAGACGCTGGACGACAACAAGACCGTCTGGCAGGAGATCTCGGACGGGATGGACCAGATCACCATCGGCAAGCGCGTCATCCCCTCCCGCGCCTATGTGGCCGCCTTCAACTTCAAGGGTGCGGACCAGCAGAAGCGCGTCGGCGTGCTGTCGGGTGGCGAGCGGAACCGGGTGCATCTCGCGAAGATGCTGAAGCGCGAGCACAACGTGCTGCTGCTCGACGAGCCCACCAACGACCTCGACGTGGACACGCTGCGCGCGCTGGAAGACGCGCTGGAGGAGTTCGCGGGCTGCGCGGTGGTGATCAGCCACGACCGCTGGTTCCTGGACCGGCTCGCGACCCACATCCTCGCCTTCGAGGGGGACAGCCATGTCGAGTGGTTCGAGGGCAACTTCCAGGCCTACGAGGCCGACAAGCGGCGCCGTCTCGGGGTGGCCGCCGACCAGCCGCACCGGCTGAAGTACCGGCCGCTCGCCCGGTGATGGCCGCGCCGTGAGCCTCGGGCTGCTGAGCCGCGCGGCGGCGGAGGGCAACGGCGTCACGACGCCGCGCCTCTCCCTGCGCCCCGTGGGGCCGGAGCACCTGCCGGACCTCGTGCGCCTGAAGGCGGACGAGCGCGTCTTCGGCTGGATGCTGCACGGCACCCGCACGCCCGAGCGCACGGCGGAGGAGCTGGAGGACGACGCGGAGTTCTGGCTGGTCCGCGGCTACGGCACCTGGTCGGTGTTCGAGCGGGAGACGGGCGCGTTCCTCGGCATCGCCGGGCTGATGGAGCGCCCCGATGGCCGCGGCGTCGCGCTGCGCTTCGCGCTCTGGCCCGAATGCCGCGGGCGCGGCTATGCGCGGGAAGCGGCGGGCGCCGCGCTCGCCTTCGGGCACCGGCGCGGCCTCAAGCGCATCATCGCCGTGGCGCGGGAGGGCAACGCGGCGTCCCGCGCCGTGCTGACCGACATCGGCATGCGGGAATGCGGGGAGTTCCGCAACCAGGGCCACCGCATGCTCGTCTTCGAGAGCCTCGGCCAGGCCGCGCCGGCATGAGCGGGGCGGCCCTCGGGCGCCTCCTCCCGCTGACGCGCGCCCCGGGCCTGCCGCTGACGCTGCGCAAGAAGCTCGCGCGCCTCGTGAGCCTGCCGCCGGGCATCCCCTTCCGTGTGCCGGTGTTCGAGGGCGTCTACCTCGGCGAGACCGGCTCGCGCGTCGACGACAAGGTCTACCTCTACGGGCTGCACGAGGCGGCGACGATCCGGCTGATGCGGCGCCTGCTGCGGCACGACAGGGCGTCCGGCCGCCGTCCCGTGCTGTTCGACGTGGGCACGAACACCGGCCTGCACCTGGTGGCCTGCGCGCCGCTCTGCGACGCCGCGCATGGCTTCGAACCCTGGGAGCCGATGCGGCTCCGGGCCGAGGCGAGCGTCGCGGCAAGCGGTCTCCCCAACGTGGTGATCCATCCCTTCGGCCTTTCGGACCAGGCCGGGCGCCTGCCCTTCACGCTGCCGGACGCGCGGAACACGGGCACCGGCAGCTTCGCGGGCGCGGGCGGGGGGCCGCTGCTGGAGCTGCGGCGGGGCGACGACGTTGCGGCCGAGGGGGGCGACGTCCCGAGCCTCGTGAAGATCGACACGGAGGGCTTCGAGCTGCCCGTGCTGCGCGGCCTCTCGCGCATCATCGCCGAGCACCGTCCGGCCATCGTCTTCGAGGTGGGCGGCCCGCGCGGGGAGCGTGCCGCGACGCTCCGCGACGTGGCCGCGCTGCTGCCGGCGGACTACCGCATCTTCGGCCTGCTGCGCAGCGCCGAGCGGCCCTGGCTGTTCCCGCTGCGGCCCGGCGGCCGGTGCGAGAACGCGCTGGCCTGGCCCAGGGCGCGCGGGCGGGTCCC
>DASQNQ010000064.1:0-8685 GCA_035644895.1 Acetobacteraceae bacterium
CTGCCGGTCAGCGTGGCCGAGCAGGTCGAGAGCACCCACGCCGCCTGCGAGGCCGGCGCCGCGCTCGTCCACGTCCATGTCCGCAACGGCGACGAGACGCCGAGCAGCGATCCCGGCAAGTTCGCCGCCTTCCAGCACGGCATCCGCCGGCACTGCCCGGACATGGCCATCCAGTTCTGCACCGGCGGCCGCGGCCGGGCGCCCGAGGCCCGCGGCGCCATGCTGCACCTGCGCCCCGACATGGCGAGCCTGGCCACCGGCAGCGTGGACTTTCCGACCATCGTCTACGGGAACCCGCCGGACTTCGTCCGTTCGCTCGCCGCCGCCATGCGCGACCAGGGCGTCAAGCCCGGGATCGAGGTTTTCGACCTCGCCATGCTCTGCAACACCGCCGAGCTGGTGGCGGAGGGGTTGATCAGGCCGCCGCCGCATGTCCAGTTCGTCCTCGGGGTGAAGCACGCCCGGCCCCGTGCGGCGCGACATCCTGGAGTTCGAGGTGGCGAAGCTGCACGGGATCCTGCCAGGCGCCACCTGGACAGGGGCCGGCATCGGGCGGCACCAGTTCGAGGTGGCGGGCTGGGGCCTCGCCATGGGCGGACACTGCCGCACGGGCCTCGAGGACAACATCCGCATGGGCCGGACGACGCTCGCGCCCTCCAACGCCGCGCTCGTCGCGCGGGTGGCGGAGATGGCGGCGGGGGCGGGCCGCCCGGTTGCAACCGCCGCCCAGGCGCGTGAGATGCTGGGGCTGGCGCAGGAGGGGACGGCATGAGCCACGAAGCCGAGTTCATCCAGCGTGACCGTGGGCAGCACCCGCCCGCCGTCACGCCGATCTACAAGACGAGCACCTATCGCGGGCCGAACCGCCCGCTCTGGTCGCTGCAGAACTCGCTGAGCGAGGTGACGGGCCCGGTGTTCGGCCAGCACGAGCTCGGCCCGCTCGACAACGACCTGATCCGCAACTACGCCAAGTCCGGCGACCCGGTGGGCGAGCGCATCATCGTCCATGGCCGCGTGCTGGACGGCAACGCGCGTCCCATCCCGGGCGTGCTGGTGGAGTTCTGGCAGGCCAACGCCTCCGGCCGCTACCGCCATCGCAACGACACCTACCTCGGCGCGATCGACCCCAATTTCGGCGGCTGCGGCCGCTGCCTGACGGATGGGGAGGGTCGCTACGCCTTCCGCACCGTGAAGCCCGGACCGTACCCTTTCCGCAACCGCGTGAACGACTGGCGGCCGGCGCACATCCACTTCTCCGTCTTCGGCTCGGGCTTCGCGCAACGGCTGATCACGCAGATGTACTTCGAGGGCGACCCGCTGATCCGCCACGACAGCATCATCAACACGGTGGAAGACCCCGCTGCGCGGGAGAGGCTGGTGGCGCGGCTCGACCTCGACGCCGCCGTGCCGCTCGACACGCTCGCCTATCGCTGGGACATCGTGCTGCGCGGCCGGCGCCAGACGATGTTCGAGAACAAGCTGCAGGGAGGCTGAGGACGCGATGTTCACCCCGAACGAGCTCGGCTACCTGCCGGAGACGCCGTCCCAGACCGCCGGCCCCTATGTCCACATCGGCCTGATCCCCCGTCAGGCGGGCTTCGACATCTTCGAGAACAACCTGGGCGCCACGCTGGTCGGCCCGGAGACCAGGGGCGAGCGCATCCGCATCGAGGGGCGCATCTTCGACGGCACCAGCGCCCTGGTGCGCGACGCACTGGTTGAGATCTGGCAGGCCGACAGCTTCGGCCGCTTCAACCACCCCGCCGACCGCCAACCCGGCCCCCGGGACGAGAGTTTCCGCGGCTGGGGCCGCACCGGCACCGACTTCGAGACCGGGCTGTGGTCCTTCGAGACGGTGAAGCCCGGCCGCACGGCCGGGCGCCACGGCCACAAGCGCATGGCGCCGCACATCAGCCTGTGGATCGTCGCGCGCGGCCTGAACATCGGCCTCTCCACGCGCCTCTACTTCGAGGACGAGGCGGAGGCGAATGCGGAGGACCCGGTGCTGCGCATCATCGAGCACCCGGAGCGCCGCAGGACGCTGATTGCGCGACGCGAGGTGCGCGACGGGGTGCCGGCCTACGTCCTCGACATCCGCCTTCAGGGCGAGGGCGAAACCGTGTTCTTCGATGTCTGATGCCTGCCGACGCAGACGTCGACACGTCTGCGCATCCCCGAACGCCGGGCGGGCCGCTTTCGCGGCCTCCCCGCGTCATGCGGGCAGCACGCCCAGGGCGTGACGCAGGCTGAACGAATCTCGGAACCGCTACGGTTGGCATGGGGGAGGAAGTGATGGCCGAAGCGAAGCGCCTGCCGAAGTCCATCGCGACCGTCTGCCTCTCCGGCTCGCTGCCCGACAAGCTGGAGGCCGCGGCGGCGGCGGGCTTCGACGGCGTCGAGATCTTCGAGAACGACCTGCTGACCTTCGACGGCACGCCGGCCGAGGTGCGGCGGATGTGCGAGGATCTCGGCCTCGCCGTCACGCTCTTCCAGCCCTTCCGCGACTTCGAGGCGATGCCCGAGCCGCAGCGCGCGCGCAACCTCGACCGCGCCGAGCGCAAGTTCGACACGATGCAGGCGCTTGGCACCAGCCTCGTGCTCGTCTGCTCCAACGTGCAGGCCGCCGCGGCCGGCGACCCGGCGCGCGCCGCGGCCGACCTGCGCGAGATGGCCGACCGCGCGGCCCGGCGGTCCCTGCGCGTCTGCTACGAGGCGCTCGCCTGGGGCCGCCAGGTGAACCGGTGGCGCCAGGCCTGGGACATCGTGCGCCGGGCCGACCACCCCGCGCTCGGCCTCTGCCTGGACAGCTTCCACACGCTGGCGCTCGGCGACGACCTGTCGGGGCTTGCGGGCACGGTGCCATCGGAGAAGGTCTTCTTCCTCCAGCTCGCCGATGCGCCGAGGCTCTCGATGGACGTGCTGTCCTGGAGCCGGCACCACCGGCTCTTCCCGGGCCAGGGCGAACTGCCGGTCGCGTCCTTCCTGCGCGACCTCCTGGCCTCCGGCTGGTCGGGCATGCTCTCGCTGGAGGTCTTCAACGACGAGTTCCGCGCCGCCCCCTCGCGCCGGATCGCCCGCGACGGGCTGCGCAGCCTGGTGTGGCTCGAGGAGCAGGTGGGCCTCGCGCCGCTGCCGGCGCTGCCGAGGCTCTCGGGCATGGAGTTCGTGGAGTTCGCGGTTGACCATGCGGCGCGGGAGGATCTCGGCGGCTTCCTCGGCGCGCTCGGCTTCCGGCGGGCCGGCACGCACCGCTCCAAGGATGTCGAGCTGTGGCGCAACGGCGGCGCCAACCTGGTGCTGAATGCCGAGCCGGACAGCGCGGCCTCCGAGCGGTTCGAGCAGCTCGGCCCATCGGTCTGCGCCATGGCGCTGCGCGTGGACAACCCGGCGCGGCTCGTCGCGCGGGCCGAGGCGCTGTCCTACCCCGTCTGGCGCGAGCGCATCGGCGAGGGGGAGCGCCGCATCCCCGCCGTGCGCGCCCCGGACGGCACGCTGGTCTACCTCGTCGAGGATCCTGCCGCCGCCACGCGTCCGATCTGGGAGGACGACTTCCACCTGGACGCCGCGGCAGGCGGGGGGCACCTGCTCGGCGTGGACCATGCCGCGCAGGCGGTCGCCCCGGGCATGCTGGACGGCTTCGTGCTGTTCTACCGCGCCCTGTTCGGGCTGGAGCCGGATGCGCCCTGGGAGCTGCCGGACCCCTACGGCCTGGTGCGCTCCCGCGCCTTCACCGGCGGCGGGGGCAGCGTGCGGCTGCCGCTGAACGCCTCGGAGAGCGGGCGGACGGGCACGGGCCGCTTCGTCTCCGCCCTGGCCGGGGCGGGCGTGCACCACATCGCCTTCGCCACCGCGGACGTCGCGGCCGCGATGGACGAGGCGTCCGCGGCCGGCGCGCCGCTGCTCGACATCCCCGAGAACTACTTCGAGGACCTCGCGGCCCGCTACGGGCTTGACGATGCGGAGCTGGCCGCGCTGGCGCGACGCCACCTGCTCTATGACCAGGATCCGGCGGGCGGCGTCTTCCGCCACGCCTACACCCATGCGTTCCGGGACCGCTTCTTCCTGGAGCTTGCCGAGCGCTCCGGCGGCTATGCCGGGTTCGGCGCCGCCAACGCGCCCGTCCGCATGGCCGCCCAGCGGCGCGCCCGGCCGGCGGGCGGGTGAGAGGCGCGACCTCGGCGATCGGCTCAGGCGCCGGGGCCTGGTGCCGACGGTGGAGGCCTTCAACGTCCGTTTGCGGCCCCGCGGGGACACCGGATCCGGCCGCGGCTCCATCCCCCTCAACCGGGGCGACGGCGACCCGCGCGTGGCGCCGCGCGAGACGGGGGGCCTCCATGTCGTCGGCGCCGACCTGGCGAGCGTGATGGACGGCCACTGCCCCGCGGCCGGGATCGGTCCGGCCCCGCCATGACCTTCGGCTTCATCGCCGCGCGCCACGCCCCGGGGTTGCCGGCGTGACGGGCTTCCCGCTGGCGCACCTGACCGCCCGCAGGCCGGGTTCCGGCCCCGCGCGCGCGACCGCGTTCAGCCGCTGGACGCGAGCTTGTCCTGCGTCCGCGTCTCGAAGTCGCCCGCGTCGTGCCGTTCCCAGAGCTGCTCGGCGGGATCGCCGGAGGTGCGGTTCACCATCCGCCCGCGCCGCACGGCCGGGCGCGCCGCGATCGCATCCGCCCAGCGCCGCACATGCGCGTAGGACTGCACGTCGAGGAACTCGGCCGCGCCGTACATCCAGCCCTTCACCAGGCCGCCGTACCAGGGCCAGATCGCGATGTCGGCGATGGTGTAGTCGCCGCCAGCGACGTACTCGGTCTCGGCGAGCCGCCTGTCGAGAACGTCGAGCTGACGCTTCACCTCCATGGTGAAGCGGTCGATCGGGTACTCCATCTTCGCTGGCGCATAGGCGTAGAAGTGGCCGAAGCCGCCGCCGAGATAGGGCGCGCTGCCCATCTGCCAGAACAGCCAGGACAGGCACTCCGCCCGCGCCGCGCCACCCGCGGGCAGGAGGGCGCCGAACCGCTCCGCGAGGTGCATCAGGATGGCGCCGGACTCGAAAACCCGGACCGGCGCCGGGCCGCTCCGGTCAAGCAGGGCCGGGATCTTCGAGTTCGGGTTCACGGCGACGAAGCCGCTGCCGAACTGGTGGCCTTCGCCGATGCGGATCAGCCAGGCATCGTATTCGGCGCCCTGGTGGCCGAGGGCCAGCAGTTCCTCGAGCATGATGGTCACCTTCTGGCCGTTCGGCGTCCCCTGCGAATAGAGCTGCAGGGGGTGGCGGCCGACGGGCAGCTCCGCCTCGTGCGTCGGCCCGGCGACGGGGCGGTTGATGTTGGCGAACTGGCCGCCATTCGCCTTGTTCCAGGTCCAGACCTTCGGCGGCGTGTACTCGGGCGAGGCGCTCATGCTGTCGGCTCCCAGGAGGTGCATCGGATGCGTTGCCGGGGGACATGGCCGCATCCGGCCGGTTGCGCCAGGGCATGGTCCGGCGTCACGACCCCTTGCGCAGGGAGCGCGTGAAGCGGAGCCCTGCCTCGGCGAATCCGGTGGCCAGGCAGAACCCGTGCAGGGACGGGGCGTCCGGCGGCGCCAGGAGTTCCAGCTCGCCGCAACCCGCGACGCGCGCCGCCTGTGCGGCCGCCTTCACCAGAAGCCTGCCGATGCCGCGGCGCCGGTCCTCGGGGTCCACGAGGAGGGTGGTGACCTGGGCGGTCGGGCGGGGAGCGCCGAGCGTCGGATACCAGTGCAGCACCACGAGGCCGCTGGGCGGTCCCCACTGCACGGCGACCAGCGCCGTGCCCGGGGCATGGCGCAGGGCGACGAGCCGCTCGGCCAGGTCGCGCGCGTCGATGGCGCGCCCCGCGGAGGCCAGCAGCGTCGCCAGGCCCGGCGCATCGGCCGCCGTGGCGGCGCGGATCTCCAGGCCATGGCGTACCGTCAGCGGGCGATCCAATCCAGCAGGCGGGGCGGGAGGCGTGCGGCCCCTGTGGGCTTGCGTGCCGGCCCAGCCTGCCCGCGCTGCCTTCCCCCTGGCAACCTGCCCCGCCGGGTGCGGGCAGGCCCGGCCTTGCTCAGGCCACCAGCCAGTCCAGCGCCGAGAGCCGCTCCGCCGACCAGTCGCGGATGAGGGCGACGGCGAAGGTGCCGGCCTCGGTGACGAGGGAGACCTCGACGCCCTCGAAGGGCCGGTCGGCCAGCAGCACCTCGCGCGGCGCCCAGGCGGCGACGTCCAGGCGGTCGCCGGCCTCGAAGTCGCGGATCGTGTCGGACTCGCCGGGCAGGTCGCCGCGCACGCCGAAGATGAAGCGGTCCCGGCCCGCGCCGCCCCACAACTCGTCGCGTCCCGCGCCGCCGGTCAGGCGGTCATGGCCGTCGCCGCCCTCCAGCCGGTCGCCGCCCACGTCGCCGAACAGCGCGTCGTTGCCCTCGTCTCCCGCAACGTCGTCGTCGCCGCTGCCGCCGGAGATGACGTCCGCGCCAGTCCCGCCTTCGATGTCGTCGTTGCCGCGGTTGCCCTGCAGCGTGTCGTTCCCGCCGCCGCCACGAAGGATGTCTTCGCCGTCGCCGCCCTCGAGGCGGTTGTCCTCGGAACTGCCGAAGACGACGTCCCCGAAGCGGGAGCCGACGAGAACCTCGATGGAGAAGAAGAGGTCGTCCTCCCCCGGCCCCTCGGCCTCGCGCGACCAGATCTCGCCCCAGGCGCCGCCATACCAGGCAGCGGGATCGTGCATGTGAACGTGGGAGCCTGCATCGCCGTCGAGCACGAGGGTGTCGCGCCCCTCGCCGCCATGGAAGCGGTCATTGCCCTCGCCGCCGATCAGCAGGTCGTCGCCCGCCCCGCCGAAGAGTTCGTCCTGGCCGTCGGTGCCGCGCAGCGTGTCCGCGCCATCGGTGCCGGAAATGAACATGCTGAAGATCCCCTCGGCATGGCCGCCCCGCGATGCGGGGGCGTTGCCATGGCAGGGGACGGGATCGCGCGGGGAGGTGACCCGCGTTTGAACGTGGGCCGGTGGGACGGGCTAGTGGAACGCGGCCGCTTGCGACGAGGGCGCAAGCGTGGGGGCGTCGTTGCCCTCCGGCACCAGCGCCGCGGCGAGGGCAGCGTGGTGCGCGGCGGCCTCGGCACCCAGGCGGCGGCATTCGGCCTCGACATAGGCGAGCATCATGAGCACCGCGTTGCGGTCCTTCGCGGCGTGGTTCCGACGGGGCTGGCGCCTGGCGCTCATGGGGAAGCCGTCCTTAACTTCGATCTGCAGCCTGGGATGCCATACGATCACAAGCACGTGAAGACATTATGTCTTGTGCCCTTCTTCCCTTGCCGGTTGATGACCGTTCCGGTTGCGCAGCAGAGTCGGCAGCCCCGCCTCGCACGGCACCTGGAGGAAGGATACAGAAGAGGGGGCCATCAGAGGACGACCGATGCCGCGCCGCCGCACCACCCTGCTCGCCGCCCTGGCCGCGCCCGCGCTCGCCATGCCCGCCCGGGTGCGGGCGCAGGCCGCCGCGCCCTGGCCTGCGGCGCGGCCCATCCGTCTGGTGATCCCCTTCGCCACGGGCGGCACCACCGACATCGTCGGCCGTCTCGTGGCCGAGGAGATGTCACGCCACATCGGGCAGACGGTCGTGCCGGAGAACCGGCCGGGCGCGGGCGCGACCCTCGGCACCGGCCTCGTCGCGCAGGCGGCGCCGGACGGGTACACGCTGCTGCTCTCGACCATCTCGGGCATGGCGGTCGGACACACCCTGTACCGCGACCGCATCGCCTGGGACGCGGACCGGGACTTCGCCCATGTCGCCATGCTGCTCGGCACGCCCTACCTGCTGGTGGTGAACCCGCGCTTCCCGGCCACCGACCTCGCCGGCTTCCTGGCCGAGGCGCGGCGGCGGCCGCAGGGGATCGAGCTCGCGACATCCGGCATCGGGTCGGTGCCGCACCTGCTCGCGCTGCGCCTCGCCCAGGCCACCGGCATAGGGGTGACGCATGTCCCCTACCGCGGCGGCGCCCAGGCCGCGACCGACGTGATCGCAGGCGTGGTGCCCTGCATGATCGACAGCCTGACGGCCGCCTCGGCCAACCTGCGGGGCGGGCTGGTGCGGGCCATCGCCTTCTCCTCGCCCGGCCGCATCGCGGACTTCCCCGATGTGCCGTCCTTCGCGGAGCTCGGCCTGCCGCAGCTCAACGCCGACGGATGGGCGGGGCTGGCCGCGCCCGCGCGCACGCCGCGCCCGGTGCTGGAGCGCCTGGCCGAGGCGGTGCGGGCGGCGCAGGCCGCGCCCCATGTGCAGCGGCGCTTCGCCGAGACGGCGACCCAGCCGGGCCGTGTCTTCCTGGACGACGCGCAGGCCTTCGTCCGCGCGGAGGTCGAGGCCTGGGCGCCCGTGGTGCGCGCGAGCGGCGCGACGCCCGACTAGCACCGCCACGCAAGAAAGAACCCGGCCCACGGAGGGGCCGGGCAGTTGAGAGAGGAAACGTCCAGGAAGGTGCGCCGGACCATCGCCGGCGACGGGGGCAAGCTAGGCCGCCGTTCGCGGCAGCGCTTTGATCTGCGTCAAAGAGAGTTGCCCCGGACGCATGCGAAACGATGGGGGCGGAGCCGGGCACCCCGGTTTGCGCCCCGCCCCGCCCCGCGCGATGGTGGGGGTCGGCCAGGCCAGCCGGCCCCGGGGCGGCACCCCGGCTCAAGAGGAGGA
>DASQNQ010000065.1:0-3228 GCA_035644895.1 Acetobacteraceae bacterium
CTGGAACAGGTGGTGGTTGTGCCGGTCCACCACCGTGACATCCACGGGCGCCCGCGCCAAGCTGCGCGCCGCCTCCAGCCCCCCGAATCCGGCCCCCAGGATCACCACGCGGGGACGGCCTGCGACATCCGCGGCCATGCATGCACCTCGACAAGCTTCGCTGCCCCGGGCAACAGCCCGCCCGGCG
This sequence comes from Acetobacteraceae bacterium, assembly GCA_035644895.1. Taxonomy (GTDB): domain Bacteria; phylum Pseudomonadota; class Alphaproteobacteria; order Acetobacterales; family Acetobacteraceae; genus Falsiroseomonas. The sequence goes on from DASQNQ010000065.1 coordinate 188, forward strand.
GAGGGGTTCGTGGCCGGTCGCGATCATCGTCCCGCCTCGCGCAGACGCGATGCTCCCGGACCGGCGGTGCGAACCGGCCATCCGCGCCGGCGTTCCGGGGTCCGACCGAACCAGGAGCAGGACCATGCGCATCCGGCGGGCCGCCCTGGCGCTGGCGGCCCTGATCGTCGCGGCGCTGCCCTTCGCGCTGGGCCGCGACGCGGAGCGCATGCTCGCCCAGGTGATCGAGGCCGTCTGGCGGGAGGCGGAGCGCCCCGCGCCCGGCCCGGAGACGCCCGCGGACGCCGTGCGCGTGACGGATGGCGACACGCTGGTGATCGGGGAGGAGCGCATCCGCCTCTTCGGCATCGACGCGCCCGAGATCTCCCAGCATTGCCAGGAGGGCGGGCGCGACGTGGCGTGCGGGCGCCTCGCGCGGCAGCACCTGGAGGAGCTGGTGCGCGGCGGCGAGGGGCTGCGCTGCACCGCGGAGGCGCGGGACCGTTATGAGAGGACCGTCGCGCGCTGCACCCGCAGCGACGGCGTGGAGCTGAACCGCGCCATGGTCCGCCAGGGATGGGCGCTGGCCTACATGGAGTATGGCGGCGAGGCCTATGCGCGGGACGAGCAGCGCGCGCGCGCCGACCGGCTGGGCCTGCACGGCATGACGGCGGAGCGGCCGGAGGAGTACCGGCGGCGGCAGCGCAACCGCGACTAGCATTCCCGTTCCGGGTCAGGCGCCCTGGCGCAGCCGACGCCGCGTGGGCTTCGGCGGGGGCTCCGCCACCACCGGCTCCGTCGCATGGACCGGCGCCTGGTCGGGCGGGGTGTGCGCCTTCAGGCCGCGGCGGACGAGGGAGGCCCAGCCCTCCTCCGGCTCATCCACGGTGTCGAACAGCTCCAGGTCGCGCGCGGCGATCATGCCGTGGTCCACCAGCGCCTGGAAGTTCACCACCTCCCGCCAGAAGGCGGGGCCGAACAGCACGATCGGCACCGGGTTGGCCTTGCGCGTCTGCACCAGGGTCAGGATCTCGAACAGCTCGTCGAAGGTGCCGAAGCCGCCGGGGAAGACCGCCAGCGCGTTGGCGCGCATGGCCAGGTGCATCTTGCGCATGGCGAAGTAGTGGAAGCGGAAGGTGAGCGCCGGAGTGGACCAGCCATTCGGGTCCTGCTCGTGCGGCAGGGTCACGTTGAAGCCGATCGAGGGCGCGCCGACCTCCGCCGCGCCGCGGTTCGCCGCCTCCATGATGCCGGGGCCGCCGCCCGTCGCGATCACGTTGTCCCTGAGCCCCCCGCCCTGCACCAGCGCCCCGCCGCGCAGGCTGACGATGCGCGCGAAGGCGCGGGCGTTCTCGTAGTGGGCCGAGAAGTCCAGCCGCCTGCGTGCCAGGCGCTTCGCCTCCGCGGTGCGCGCGGCCCGCACGGCGCGCTCCGCCGCCTCGCGGCTCGGCACGCGGGCGCTGCCGAAGACCACGATGGTGGACCGCACGCCCCAGTCGCGCAGCGCCAGCTCGGCCTTCAGGTACTCCATGCCGAAGCGGGCCGAGCGCATCTCGTCCCGGGCCAGGAACTCGGTGTCCTCGAAGGCCAACCGATAGCTGCGGCTGCGCTTCTGGGCGTTGTTGTCGTGCATCGGGGCCTGCCTCACCGGGGTGGGACGCGAGGACGTCGCGGCGGTTCCAACGCGCCTAGCCAAGCGGCAGGGCCGTTTCATACTTCACCTCGCGCAGGGCGAAGTTGCTGCGGACGTGCTGCACCACGCGGCGGGTGAAGATGGCCTCCTGCAGGAAGCGCTCGAAGGCGCTGGCATCGGGCACCATGACGCGGAGCAGGTAGTCGGCGTCGCCCGTGGTGGCGAAGCACTCCAGCACCTCCGGCCGGCCGAGCACCGCGGCCTCGAACTCCGTGATGGCGTCGCGGTCGTGCTTCACCAGGGTGACGTTGACGAAGACGCATTGCGGCACCCCGGCGGCGGCGGGATCCAGCAGGGCGACGTAGCGGCGGATGACACCGCGGGCCTCCAGCGCCCGCACCCGCCGCCAGGTGGGGGAGGAGGACAGGCCCACGCGCTCCGCCAGCTCCTGCACCGAGAGCCGGCCATCCTGCTGCAGGGCGTCCAGGATGCGGCGTTCGAAGGGGTCGAGCGGTTCGGGCATGTCCATTCCTGTCAGCCCGCCATTTCGGGCCCGTTCATGCCCGAAACAGGGCCCGACCCGGCCGAATCAGGCAAGAACTTCCCCGCGCCCGCCGACATTCTTCCCTGTGGAGGAACACCAGGATGCCCGGGCCCGATCTCCGCTACGCGCTGGACGACCGCTACGCCGCCGAGGCGCCCCCGCGCATCTACCTGACGGGCACGCAGGCCCTCGTCCGCATGGTGCTGATGCAGGCCGAGGCCGACCGCGCCGCCGGGCTGGGCACGGCGGGCTTCGTCTCGGGCTATCGCGGCTCCCCCCTCGGCGCGGTGGACCAGGAGATGTGGCGCGCGGCGCGGCGGCTGGAGGCCGCAGGGGTGCGCTTCCAGCCCGCGGTGAACGAGGACCTGGCCGCGACCGCCGTGCTCGGCACCCAGAAGGTGGAGAGCGACCCGGCCCGGACCGTGCAGGGCGTCTTCGCCCTCTGGTACGGCAAGGGGCCGGGGGTGGACCGCTCCGGCGACGCGCTGCGGCACGGGCATGCCTACGGCGCCTCCCCGCACGGGGGCGTGCTGGTGGTGGCGGGGGACGACCATGGCTGCGTCTCCTCCTCCATGTCGCACCAGTCGGACCTGGCCATGCAGGCCTGGGGGATGCCGGTGATCCACCCGGCCTCCATCGCGGACTACGTGCCCTTTGGTCTCTGGGGGTGGGCAGCGTCGCGTGCGTCCGGCGCCTGGGTGGGCTTCAAGGCGATCAGCGAGACGGTGGAGGGCGCGGCCTCCGTCGCCACTGCCTCCCTGCCCCGCTTCGCGCCGGCCGCGATCGACCCCGGGCCGGACGGGCTGCATTGGCGCTGGCCGGACCTGCCCGGGCCGCAGATCGAGCGGCGCCTGGCCTGGAAGCTCGCCGCCGTTCAGGCCTTCG
>DASQNQ010000066.1:0-4696 GCA_035644895.1 Acetobacteraceae bacterium
GGTGCTCCTGGCGGCTATGGCGCACGCGACGCGGGTCGCCCGGCCGGTGCTCCTGGCGGCTATGGTGGACGCGACGCAGGTCGCCCGGCCGGTGCTCCTGGCGGCTATGGCGCGCGCGATGCCGGTCGTCCGGCCGGTGGCGGCTATGCCGGTGGCCCCGGTGGCGCGCCGCGTCCGATGGCGCCGCCGCTTCGCAGCGGCCGCCCGGGTCCTGTGCCGTCCGCCCTCGGCGCGCGCCGCCCCGGCAGCCCGCCCGGCGTTGGCGCCCCACCGCCCAGCGCCGCGCCCGAGGGGCCTGCCGGCAAGCTGACGCTCCGTGCCCGCTCCCCGCGCGGGGATGACGAGGGTGACCGGGGTGCGGTCCGCCGTCCGAGCGGCCCGCCCGGCCTCGGCGCCCGCAAGCCCGGCGTTCCGGCCCCCGTCAAGAAGGCGCCCGTCACCAGCGACCGCCGGCGCGAGGGCCGCATCGACGTGGCCGCCGCGCTCGAGGGCGAGGACGAGCGGACGCGCTCCATCGCCTCCGTCCGCCGAGCCCGCGAGCGCGAGCGGCGGCAGCAGGAGCTGGCGCGCCTGCGCGCCGGCGCCGAGCGCGTGGTGCGCGACGTCATCATCCCCGAGACCATCACGGTCCAGGAGCTGGCGAACCGCATGGCCGCCCGTGGCGGCGAGGTGGTGAAGGCGCTGTTCCGCATGGGCGTCATGGCGACGCTGACGCAGTCCATCGACGCCGACACGGCGGAACTGGTGGCGCAGGAGTTCGGCCACCGCGTGCGCCGCGTCTCCGAGGCCGATGTCGAACTCGGCCTCGTGGGCACGGAGGACGATGACACGGAGCTCACGATCCGGCCACCCGTCGTCACCATCATGGGCCACGTCGACCACGGCAAGACGTCGCTGCTGGACGCGCTGCGCCAGACCGACGTGGCGGCGCGGGAGGCGGGCGGCATCACCCAGCACATCGGCGCCTACCAGGTGCAGATCCCCTCGGGCGAGCGCGTCACCTTCATCGACACGCCGGGCCACGAGGCCTTCACCGCGATGCGCGCCCGCGGCGCGTCCGTCACCGACATGGTCGTGCTGGTGGTGGCGGCCGATGACGGCGTGATGCCGCAGACGATCGAGGCAATCAAGCACGCCCGCGCGGCGGACGTGCCGCTCATCGTCGCCATCAACAAGATCGACAAGCCGGGCGTGAACCCCGACCGCGTGCGGCAGGAGCTTCTGCAGCACGAGATCGTGGTGGAGGAGCTGGGCGGCGAGACGCAGGAGATCCAGGTCTCGGCCACCAAGCGGACGAACCTCGACAAGCTGCTGGAGGCCATCCTGCTGCAGGCCGAGATCCTCGACCTCCGCGCCAACCCGGCCCGCGTCGGCGAGGGCACGGTGATCGAGAGCAAGCTCGACCGCGGCCGCGGCCCCGTGGCCACCGTGCTCGTGCAGAAGGGCACGCTGAACCAGGGCGACATCGTGGTGGCCGGCGCCGAATGGGGCCGGGTGCGCGCGATGCTCGACGACAAGGGCCGCAGCCTGAAGGAGGCGCCGCCCTCGCTGCCCGTCGAGATCCTTGGCCTGTCCGGCGTGCCGGGCGCGGGCGAGACCTTCATCGCCGTGGAGGACGAGACCCGGGCGCGCGAGATCTCCGAGTTCCGCCAGCGCAAGATGCGGGAGAAGCAGGTCGCGGCGATCTCCGCCGGGCGCGGCTCCCTCAACGAGATGCTGGCCCGCATCCAGGCGGGCGAGCAGAAGGAGGTGGCGGTCGTCGTCAAGGCCGACGTGCAGGGCAGCGCCGAGGCGATCGGCGTCACGCTCGGCAAGATCGGCAACGAGGAGGTGCGGGTCCGCGTGCTGCACAGCGGCGTGGGCCAGATCACCGAATCCGACATCCAGCTCGCCAAGGCGTCGAACGCCGTGGTCGTCGCTTTCAACGTCCGCGCCACCGCCCAGGCGCGGGAGCTGGCGCAGCGCGAGGGCGTGGACATCCGGTACTACTCGATCATCTATGAGGTCTCGGACGATATCGAGAAGCTCTACAAGGGCCGCCTCGCCCCGGTGCAGCGCGAGAAGTTCCTGGGCTACGCGCAGATCCTGCAGGTGTTCGAGGTCAAGCGCATCGGCAACGTCGCCGGCTGCCGCGTGACCGAGGGCGTGGTGCGCCGCGGCGCGGGCGTGCGCCTGCTGCGCGATGGCGTCGTCATCCACCAGGGCGAGCTGTCCACCCTCCGTCGCTTCAAGGACGACGTGAAGGAGGTCACGAACGGCTACGAGTGCGGCATGGGCTTCGCCAACTACAACGACATCCGCGTCGGCGACCAGATCGAGTGCTACGAGACGGAGACGGTGGCCGCCGAGCTGTAGGCCGCCGCCCCTTCAGGGAACCATCCGGGGCGCGGCGGGATCATACCTGCCGCGCCCCTCTCTTTTCTCACGAGGACCACCAGACATGGCCAGGAAGACCGCGCGGCGCGACGCCCCGGCAGGCCCCAGCCAGCGCCAGCTTCGCGTGGCGGAGGAGGTGCGCCATGCCCTTGCCGCCGTCTTCGCGCGGGAGGAGTTCCACGATCCCGACCTGCACGACCTGCATGTGACGGTGACGGAGGTCCGCGCCTCCCCCGACCTGAAGCACATGACGGCCTTCGTCAGCGGCCTCGGGCGCGACCTCTCGCCCGCGCAGTTCGCGGGGCTGAAGCGCGTCGCGCCCTTCCTGCGCACCCAGGTCGCGCGCGCCGTGCGCCTGAAGTTCGCGCCCGACCTGCACTTCCAGCCCGACACGGCGCTCGGCTACGCCATGCACATCCATGAGGTGATGAACCGCCCCGAGGTGCGGCGGGACATCGATGCCCCCCGCGAGAAGCCGGAGGGGAGCGAATGAACGGCCGCCACCGGCAGCGCCGGCCGAAGGGACGCGCCCTCGATGGCTGGCTGATCGTCGACAAGCCCGGCGGCATGGGCAGCACGGACGTGGTCACGGCCGTGAAGCGCGCCTTCCAGGCCCAGAAGGCGGGGCATGGCGGCACGCTCGACCCGCTGGCCACCGGGCTGCTGCCCATCGCCTTCGGGGCGGCCACCAAGACCGTGCCCTACGTGATGGACGGCACGAAGACCTACCGCTTCACGCTCCGCTTCGGCGAGGCCCGGGACACGGACGACGCGGACGGCCAGGTGATCGCGACGTCCGATGCGCGGCCGACGGACGAGGCCATCCAGGGCGCCCTGCCGGCCTTCCGCGGCGACATCATGCAGGTGCCCCCCATCTACTCCGCCATCAAGATCGCCGGGGAGCGTGCCTACGACTTGGCGCGCGAGGGCCAGGCCGTGGAGATCGCGCCGCGCCCCGCACGCGTGGACCGGTTCGAGCTGGTGGAGCGCGTGGACCGCGACACCGCGGTCTTCCATGTCGAGAGCGGCAAGGGCGTCTACATGCGCAGCCTGGCGCGCGACCTGGCGCGGGCCGTCGGCACGGTCGGGCACATCGCGACGCTCCGGCGGCTGCGGGTCGGGCCCTTCCGCGAGCACCACGCGATTCCGCTGGACAGGATCGCCGTTTCGGGCGATACGCCGCCCCCTTCTCCGGACCTTCTCCTTCCCGTCATGACCGCGCTGGCCGACATCCCGGCGCTGGCCGTGACGGAGGCGGAGGCCGCCCGCCTCTGGCACGGCCAGGCCATCAGCCTCGTCGACTTCATGGGCCGGGTTCCCCGCGCCGCCGACCCCGAGGGCGGCCTGGTGCGCGCGGTGGCGGAGGGGCGTCTGCTCGGCCTCTGCAGGCTGGAGGCGGGCCTGGTCCAGCCGGAACGGCTGCTCCAGACCGCCGTGGCGGACGTTTCATCCGCTCTCGAACCAAGGGAATCACCCTGATGTCCATCACCGCAGAGCGCCGCGCCGCGCTCATCCAGGAATACGCGAACACGCCGGGCGACACCGGCAGCCCGGAGGTGCAGGTGGCCCTGCTGTCCGAGCGCATCGCGAACCTGACCGAGCACCTGAAGACCCACGCCAAGGACTTCCACTCCCGGCGCGGCATGCTCGTGCTGGTCGGCCAGCGGCGCGGGCTGCTGGACTACGTGAAGAAGCGCGACCGCAAGCGCTACGAGACGCTGATCGGCCGCCTCGGCCTGCGTCGCTGAGGCGCCTGACGGCCGCCTGAATGGGGCGCCCTCCGCAGGGAGGGCGCCCTTTTTCTTGGCCTAGCGCCGCGGCAGGAAGCCCACGATCTCCTCGGCCCGCGCGCAGATCGGCGCGGCGATGGCATCCGCCCGGTCCGCCCCCTGGCGCAGCAGCGCGTCCAGCGCCGCCTCGTCCTGCAGAAGCTGTGCCATCCGGGTGCGGATGGGCCGGAGATGCGCGTCCAGCGCCTCGGCCAGCACCTCCTTGAACGCACCGAAGCCCTTGCCGCCGTGGTCCCGCAGCACGGCCTCAGGCGTCGTGCCGCCGATGGCAGCGAGGATGCCGACGAGGTTCCGCGCCTCCGGCCGGCCCTCGAGGCCCGCGGGCTCGGAGGGCAGCGGCTCCGGGTCCGTCTTCGCACGGCGTACCTTCAGCGCGATCGCGTCCGCGTCGTCCGTCAGGTTGATGCGCGATTGGTCGGACGGGTCCGATTTCGACATCTTCTTCGTCCCGTCGCGCAGCGACATGACGCGCGCCGCCACGCCCTGGATCAGCGGCTCGATGACGGGGAAGAAGTCCACGCCGTAGTCGT
>DASQNQ010000067.1:0-3942 GCA_035644895.1 Acetobacteraceae bacterium
CGCCCCGGCTCGTCGGTGGCCGGCGTGGCCGACCGGCATGGCTTGAGCCGGAGCCTGCTGTTCGACTGGCGCCGGCAGATGCGCGAGGGGACGATGCCTGGCGTGGTGCGCGCGGACGCGGCCACGACGCTGGTGCCGGTCCACATCGTCAAGGACGCACCACCGAAGGGGGCGTCGCGGCCGCTGGGGCTGGCGCGTCGACCGGCCGAGCGTGCGGCCAAGCCGGCGACGATCGAGGTGGTGCTGCCCAACGGCCGGGTGCTGCGGGTGTCCGAGGCGATCGCGCCTGAGGTGCTGGGGCGGCTGGCCGCGGCGCTGGACAGCTGATGCTGGCGCTGCACGCGGGCGTGCGGGTGCATCTGGCGCTGGGCACCACGGACATGCGCAAGGGTTTCGACGGTCTGGCGGCGCAGGTGCAGACGGTGCTGCAGGCCGATCCCTTCTCCGGTCACCTGTTCCTGTTTCGTGGCAGGCGGGGCGACCTCCTCAAGGCCTTGTGGTGGGACGGCCAGGGCCTGGTGCTGCTGGCCAAGCGGCTCGAGCGCGGCCGGTTCATCTGGCCCACGATCGCGCGCGAGGGCGTGGTGACGCTCAGCGCCGCGCAGCTGGCGATGCTGCTGGAGGGTCTGGACTGGCGGACACCGACGCCGAGCTGGCGGCCCGAGATCGCCGTATAGCAAAGCGATTTCGCCTTGCCCCGACGCGGGACCGTCTGAGACGATTCGAGCGTGACGCCGCATGCCGACAGCACGCTGCCTGAGGATCCCATCGCCCTGATGGCGGTGATCGCGGCGCTGCGCGGGGAGCTGGCCGAAGCACACTCGGCACGTCGCATGGCGGAACTGGGCCTGCAGGCCAAGACGCTGGAGGCGGAGCGGCTGCGGGTGCTCATCGCGCGCCTGCGGCACGAGCGGTTCGGGCGGTCGTCGGAGCGCCTGGCGGGTAAGATCGCGCAACTGGAACTGCGGCTCGACGAGGTGCTCGCCGACATCGCCGCCAGTGGCGCCGGTGACGCTGAGGACAAGGCAGGCAGCGGCCCGGCGCCGGAGGAGAAGGTGCAGCGCCGGGGTCGTCGCCCGCTGCCGGAGAACCTGCCGCGGCGCGATGTCGAGCATCTGCCCGCCGAGGGCTGCGCCTGCCAATCCTGCGGTGGGGCGCTGCGCCGGGTGGGCGAGGACGTGACCGAGATCCTCGAGTACCGCCCCGGCCGGTTCGAGGTGGTGCGCCATGTCCGGCCCGCATTCTCCTGCCGGGCCTGCGAGGCAATGGTGCAGGCGCCGATGCCCGCCCTGCCCATCGAGCGCGGGCGACCGGGTCCCGGCCTGCTGGCCCACGTGCTCGTGTCCAAGTACTGCGACCATCTCCCGCTGTATCGCCAGACGGAGATCTACGCCCGTGACGGGCTGGACCTGCCGCGCGGGCTGCTGGCGGGCTGGGTGGGCAGGTCGGCCGCGCTCGCCGAGCCGATGGCCGAGTTCATCGGCCGTCATGCCCTGGCCGGGCCGCGGGTGCACGCCGACGACACACCGATGCCAATGCTGGCGCCGGGCCGCGGCAGGACGCAGACGGCGCGGGTCTGGGCGTATCTACGCGACGACCGGCCATTCGGCGGACGTGACCCGCCCGCCGTGCTCTACGAGTTCACCCCCGACCGCAAGGGCGAGCACCCGCAGCGGCGGCTGCGCGAGTTCCGCGGCATCCTGCAGGCCGATGCCTACTCCGGGTTCAACGCGCTGTACGAGGGCGGCCGCGTGGTGGAGGCGGCGTGCTGGACGCATGCGCGGCGCTACTTTCACGACGAGGTGGTGGCGAACGCCAGCCCGCTGGCGCGCGAGGCCATCGAGCGAATGCAGCCGCTGTTCGCCATTGAGGCCGAGATCCACGGTCAGCCGCCCGAGGCGCGCCTTGCCGCCCGCCAGGCCCGCTCGGCGCCGATCATGGCCGAGCTGCACGCCTGGCTGGAGGCGACGCTGCGGCGGATCTCCGGCAAGTCCGACCTGGCCAAGGCCATCCGCTATGCGCTGGCGCAGTGGAGCGCGCTGACGACCGTGCTGCGCGACGGCCGCGCCTGCCTGCACAACAACGCCGCCGAGCGGCGAATGCGCCCGCTGGCGCTGGGCCGGAAGAACTACCTGTTCGCCGGCTCGCTCGAAGGCGGCAGGCGGGCGGCAATCATCTACACGCTGATCGGCACGGCGGAGCTCAACGGCTGGGATCCGCAGGCCTATCTGCGCGTGCTCCTCGAGCGCATCGCCAGCCACCCGATCAACCGCATTGGCGAACTTGCGCCTTGGAACCTCCGGCCCGACCCGAACTGAGCCGCGTCAAGCCGCCACCGCCGCAGCCATCAGTGGACGCTTACGCCGGAGTCGCCCTCGGTGACCTGGGCATCGGCGATGCTGGCCACGGGGACCGGAGGAGCGGGAGGCGCCACGCTGTTGCCGAGGCGAAGATCGGTGACGAGGATGGGCCCGCTAGCCACAAAGCCGAAGCTGGTGCTGGCCCCAAGGCCGACCTCCGATTTCCAGAACAATCTCCGCACGGTGTAGATGCAGGCGGTGTAGCTGACGATTTCGGCACCACAGATGGAGCTGATCTCAAAGGGCGCGGCGAAGCTGACCGTCCAGCCGCTCAAGGGCAGGAGGTTCGCACCGAGGGTGATGTTTCCTACGAACCCGGAGCCCTAGTTGTTGCTGACCGTGAAATTTAAGAGCGCCATCAGTCCGTCTCCGTGATTCCTCTCCGGAAACAAACAGATTTACCTTAATTGGCTAACTTCTGGTTAATGCACGATTTAATTTCAGTTTCTGACTTATAGTGCAGCTCTCACGTGCTACCGCCCGTTGAAGGCAGGCGTGCGCTTCTCCCGAAAGGCGGCCAAGCCCTCCCGCAAATCCTCGCTTTTCTGGCTGGCCCGGGCGCGGGCCAGGGCGCCCGCCGCGTCAAAGTCTTGCCGCGCGATCTCATTCAGACTGCGCTTGACCCCCTGCACCGCCAGCGGCGCAAGCCCGGCGAGCTGACCAGCCAGCGCCTCCACCGCAGCGTCCAGCCCATCGGCATCGGTCATCTGCGTCAGGTAGCCGATGGCGAGCATCTCCGGCGCCTGGAGCCGCGCCGCCGTCAGGAACAGCCGCTTGGCGGCGTTCAGACCGAGGCGACTGACGAAGCGCAGCATGCCGGAGGGGTAGTAGTGCAGCCCTAGGCGCGCGGCCGGCATGAACATCTCCGCCGAACCCACGCCGATCCGGAAGTCGCAGCAAAGGGCGAGGTCGGTCGCGCCGCCATAGACGCCGCCGTTCACCCGGCAGATGGTCGGCACGCGCAGGTTCTCCAGTTGCGTCGCCACCGCCTCGAAGGACAGGCCGGACCCATCGCCCGTTACCTCGGCGTCCGGACGCTCCGACAGGTCGCCCAGGTGATAGCCTGAGCAGAAGGACTTGCCGGTGCCTGTCAGCACCGCGACCCGGATACCCGGATCGGCCTCGATCGCGGCGAGATGCCCGGCCAGCGCCGCCAAGTCCTCGGGCTCGATCCGGTTGTGAACCGCCGGCCGGTTCAGCCGGATGGTGGCGCGCTGGTGTTCTATGGTGAGGATCGGCGGCGTCGCCGCCAGGCTTTGCGCTTCCATGGTTCGAGCCTTTGCTGGTTCGGCGCTGCTAGAGCAGATCGCCCGCGGGTGGAATGCGTGCTTCAGAGCAGCCGTGCGCGGATGCGCGTCACGACCAGCTCGGCCAGCACGACCACGGCGAGGATGGCCAGCAGCACCGTGGCGACGCGCGGCCATTGGAAGAAGTTGATCGCATCGTCCAGGACGACGCCGATACCGCCGGCGCCCACCAGGCCAAGCACGGCCGACTCGCGCACGTTGATGTCCCAGCGGAACAGCGCCACCCCCCAGAAGGATGGCTGCACCTGGGGCCAGATGCCCTTGAGCATCCGCCC
>DASQNQ010000068.1:0-2723 GCA_035644895.1 Acetobacteraceae bacterium
AGCAGCCGCGGCTCCAGCCCGAAGCCGGCGCCGTGGACGGAGAGGAAGTCGTCCCGGAAGTCCACCGGCGTGGCGATGCGGGAGGTGACCACCTCCGCCTCGAAGCCCGGCAGCACCGTGGCGTTCAGGCGCGCTGCGATCAGGCGCCGGAAGGGCTCCGCCTCCCTCTCCCAGTCCGTGCCGTGGCCGAGATGCGGGACGGGCGCCAGGACGTAGAAAGCGTCGCAGCCGGCGGGCGCCATGCCCGGCTCCGTCGCGGTCGGGCGGTGCAGGTAGAGGCTCGGGTCAGGGGGCAGCCTGCCGCGGTCGAAGATGTCCCGCAGCAGCCCACGGTAGCGCGGGCCGAGCAGGATGGTGTGGTGGTCCACGCCCTCGAACCGCCGCCGCGTGCCGAAGTACCAGACGAAGAGCCCCATCGAGTGCCGCGCGCGGGAGAGACGCGCATCGCTCCAGCGCCGGCGCGGCACGTCGCGCAGCAGCGTGCCGTAGGTGAAGCTGGCGCAGGCGTTGGAGACGACGATGTCGGCCGCGATCCGTTCCCCGCCCCGCAGCTCGACGCCGCATGCGCGCCCGTCCCGCGTCAGGATGCGCGCCGCCTCCGCCCGCAGGCGCAGGCGCCCTCCCTGCCCCTCGATCAGGCCGACCAGGCCCTGGACGAGCGCGTTCGTGCCGCCAAGCGCCCAGTGGACGCCCCATTTCTGCTCGAGATGCGGGATCATCGCGTAGATGCCGCTGGCGGCGAAGGGATTGCCGCCGATCAGCAGCGGGTGGAAGGAGAAGGCGGTGCGCAGCCGCTCGTCCCGCAGGTGGCGCGCGACGAGGCCATGCACCGAGCGCCAGGCGCCGAGGCGCAGCATGTCCGGCAGCACACGCAGCATGCTCGCAAGGCTGTCGAACGGGCGGTGGCCCAGTTCCTCGAAGCCCGTGCGGCAGAGCCGCCCGCTCAACGCCATCAGCCGGTCGAAGCCTGCCAGATCGCCGGGCGAGAGGCGCGCGACCTCGGCCCGCATGGAGTCCCGGTCGGCATAGGCGGCGAAGGTGGATCCGTCGTCGAAGCGGAGGCGGTAGAACATCGGCAACGGGACGAGCGGCACCTCGTCCGCCATCCGCCGCCCGCAGAGCGCCCACAGCTCCTCGAACACATGCGGCGCCGTGACGATGGTGGGGCCCGCGTCGAAGGTGAAGCCGTCCTGGCGGTGGACGCGCGCACGGCCCCCGGGTTGGTCCAGCCGGTCCAACACCGTCACGCGCCAGCCGCGCGCGCCGAGGCGTATGGCGGCCGCCAGCCCGCCGAAGCCGGCGCCGATGACGACCGCATGGGGCCTCTGGTCGAGGGCACGCAGCCCAGGCAGTACCATGTTCATGACACATCGGACTGTAAGCGCATGTTGACATGCAGCGCCAGCCGGAAATCGGCCGCTACGCTGCGGCTTCGGACAGGCCGAGGATCAGCTCGGCGACCTGCTGCGGCCTTTCCTCATGCGCGAGGTGGCCAAGCCCGGGCAGGCGCAGGATGCGCGCGGCGGGCAGGATCTGCCGCAGCCGCTCCGAATCCGAGGGCGGGACGGCGCGATCCGCGGTGCCGACGATGAGGATGAGCGCCGGGCCGAGGCGCGGCAGGTCGCGCAGCAGCGGGTGCAGGTCCCAGTTCGCCATCATGTGCAGCGCCGAGCGCAGGTGCCCGGCATGACGGAACATCCGCGCGTAGAGCTCGACGCCGCGCGCGTCGATGCTCGATCCCGTGTCGCGCAGCAGCCGCTCGGCCACCGCACGGTTCTGCGCGCGCCAGGCAAAGAGCGAGGGGATGAAGGGCAGGCCCGCCAGGAGCCGTGCCATGCGTGAGAAGAAGTCGGACTGCGACCGCCCGAAGGGCATCAGCGCGCCGTTCAGGCTGACAACCGCGCGCGGGGCCATCCGCCCGTCGAGGCACATCCGCAGCAGCACCGCCGCGCCGGCGGAGTGCCCGGCCGCAAGCGCCGGCCGCAGGCCCAGCGTGTCCAGCAGCTCCGCCAGCGCGCAGGCCATGCCGGGCACGGTGAGGGAAACCGCCGGCGGCGCCTCGGTGAAGCCGTGGCCGGGCAGGTCGGGCGCAACCACGGTGAAGCGCGTGGCCAACAGCGGCGCGAGCGCGCGCCAGGAATGCGTCGTGGCTGCCGTGCCATGCGCCAGGAGCAGCGCGGGTCCCTGCCCCATTACCTGAACGTGCCAGCGCAGGCCGGCGGCGCGGACGAAGCGGCTCGCCTCGCGGTTCGGCCAGTCGCGCCCGTCCCGCTCCCAGACCGGCCTGTCCGTCACGCAGCGTCCCGCACGGCCCGCGACATGGCGGCCGCGTCGGCCTGCGGGAGCGGCAGCAGCCGCGCGCCCATCTCGGCCGCGAGGCGCTGCGCCTGGGGCGACGGGCGCGGCGAGGTGTCGATCAGCAGGCAAGGCACCCGCGCCTCACGCAGGGCGCGGCCCGCGACCAGCGCGTCGGCCTCCGCCCGCGCCCGCCCCGGGCTGCCGTCGCGCGCGATATTCGCCCGCGCATCCGTCAGCAGCACGAGCAGCGGCGAGCGACCGCCCCGGCGTACCTGCGTGGCCAGCGCGCCGCCCGCCTCGATCGCCGCGGCCAGCGGCGTGCCCCCGCCGCCGGGCAACCCGGCCAGGCTGCGCTTTGCGCGGGCAAGCGAGGGCGTCGGCGGCAGCAGCAGCTCCGCCACCGTCCCGCGGAAGCCGATGACGGC
>DASQNQ010000069.1:0-18057 GCA_035644895.1 Acetobacteraceae bacterium
TACCATACTGCTCAACCATTTCGGCATCGGCCCTGCGGACCTCATGTGGATCGCCGACCGGAACACGCACAAGCACGGACTGTATGTCCCTGGCGTCAAGATCCCGGTCGTGCCGGTCGACCGGATCACGGACGACAGACCGACGCACCTGCTCATCCTGCCTTGGAACCACCGGCACGAGATCATGCGACAACAGGGCGGGTTTGCAGCGGGTGGTGGCAGGTTCATCATTCCGATTCCAGCACCGGCAATGATCTAGGAAACACGAAAACATGGCCGATGCCGCGCTGCGTGAACGTCACAACCCCCAGTCGTTGAGGCTCGGGTCCTGGGAGGGATGCCCCGCTTGCGGGTCGCGCCGGACCGAGGCCGTGCTGTCCATCGGAGAGGTCCCCACGAATTCCTGCCTGATGCTTCCGTCACCTGAGGAGGCAAGGGCATTTCCGCGCGGGAGCATCGACCTCCGGGTTTGCGAGTCTTGCGGCTTCGTCGCGAACCGCAGCTTCGACCCACAGAAGACCGAGTATTCGGAGCGGTACGAACCGACGCAGGGGTGGTCAGCGACGTTCCGTTCCTTTCATCGGGACCTTGCCACCCGCCTGGCCGCACGGGTCCCGCTGGCGGGCCGCAAGGTCGTCGAGATCGGTTGCGGCCAGGGGGAGTTCCTGCATCTCCTCTGCGGGCAGACCGGGGCAACCGGCCTGGGGTTCGACCCGGCCGTGGACGATCGGCGTTCGGACGTCGTGTCGGAGCAGGCGGGGAACGTCGACCTCGTCGCCGACTTCTTCTCCGAGGAGACGGCGCAATCGCTGCGGGCGGACTTCCTCGTCTGCAAGATGACCCTCGAGCACATCCCTGCGCCCGACAACTTCGCTGCGCTCTGCGCGCGCGTCGCGCGCAACTCGGCGCCGGGCATGCGCCTGTTCATCCAGGTGCCCGACAGCCTTCGCATCCTGCGCGACGTTGCGTTCGAAGACATCTACTACGAGCATTGCTGCTACTTCACGGGGACGGCGCTGGCCGCGCTGTTCGCGAGGCATGGGTTCCGCGCGGATGAGATGTTCTCGGAGTTCGATGGGCAGTACCTCGGCCTCCTTGCGACCTTCACCGGAGAGCAGGTACGCCCGCCACCTCCAGACGAGGTGGTGGAGGTGCTTGGCCTCGCTCGTGACTTCGCGTGCCGCTACCCCCCGAAGGTCGAGGCGTGGCGGCGGCAGGTGGTGGCGGGCGGCCGCGTGGTGATCTGGGGATCGGGCTCGAAGGGCGTCACATTCCTGCACGCGCTAGGTGATGTGGCGCAGGGCGTGACGCATGTGGTGGACATCAATCCGCACCGGCAGGGTATGTTCATGGTCGGCAGCGGTCACCCGATCGTTGCGCCGAGGGCGCTGCATGACGTGCGCCCCGACACCGTGATCGTCATGAATCCCGTCTACAGGGACGAGGTGGCGTCCGCGCTGCGCGACCTTGGAATAGAGGCCCGTCTCCTCACCCTCGACTGAGGGTGAGGAGGCGCGGCGATCAGCTCCTGCCGCGTAGCCGGTCCCGGACCTGGAAGGCGATGGGCGGCACGCAGGAGCGGAGGAAGGAGCGCAGCTTGGTCTGGCGCGTGCCCGGCAGGAAGGTTATCGGAGCCCCACGCTGGATCGCTTCCTGATCCGGGCTCCAATAGAACCACGATGCGGAACGTCGTGCCCGGTCCGCCGGGCAGGTGATCGGGTCAGGGAAGCCATGGAGCGTTTCGCTCGTCGTCGGGAAGATGACGGCGCGGTTGAACAGCGGGGCGACCTTTGCACCGCCCTCGCCGGTCGTCGCGTGCTTCAGCTCCAGGGCGCCACCCCAGGCAACGTCCCAGTCCCTGTTCAGATACACGATCATGTTGAGCTGGCGGACGAGGGGCAGGTGGGGATGCTGCGTCCAGTCGACATGCATGTTGAGCCACCCGCCACGCCGGCTTTCGTGCAGCCCGCCCCCGTGGAACGTTGGATCGGCCGCGAGCTGGGCCACGCCCGTGACCCGCTCGAGCCACGCGAGGAAGCGGGGCGACGTCCCCTGCCAGAAGAACGTCTGCGCGAACGGGTCCAGGCCGAGGATGCCGCGCGACGTCGACTTCACCTCGTTGCTCGTGTCGTAGCTGATCCACTCCGGATTCGTGCGGCGAGGGAAGGAGGCTTCGATCCGGTCCAGGATCTCGGCGTCGAAGAACCCATCGATCACGACATGCGGATAGGGCTTCGCTGAACGGTATCGCTCGGCGATGGCGGCTTCCTCGGCCTCGAGGCGCGCGATCGGGATCATGCGCGATGTGACGGCGTCGAAAGCGTCGAGGCCGGCGGCCGCTGGGGCGATGGCAAGGCTGCTGTCCATTGGTCTTCCACTACTCGTTCCAGCCGGGACTTTCGTCCCTGGTGTAATCCGGCTCAACGCAATCTTCAGCGCGGGGCCGACCATGACGAAAACAAAATGGTGAAGCGCAAGGTCGCCTGCGTTGGGACATCTTCCAGACCGTCTGGACATGAGAGGCACATGCAACAAGGCAAGGAAGGCACCGGCCGCAGGTTCCTGGGCGGCGCTGCCTGGTCTGCACTGGATTTCTGGACTCAGCAGGTTGGGGGGTTCCTCGTGCTCCTGCTTGTCGGCCGCATCGCGGGTCCGGACGCGGTCGGGGTGATGGCAACCGCACAACTGCTGGTGGCACTGGGCATGGTGTTGCTGCTCGATGGCTTCTCCGACGCCTTGGTGCAGCGCGACGTAGTGTAACCGCATCACATCGATTCCGCGTTCTGGTTGCTTTTCGTGGCGGGGTGTGTGGCGGGCCTGGTCATGCTGGCGCTCGCACCCCTCGCGGCGCTCGTGTTCGGACAGCCGCAGCTTGCCGTCCTGCTCCCAATGCTGGCGCTCGGCCTTCCCTTGGTCGGCGTATCCGCAGCTTTGCAGGGCATGATGCAGCGCGGGATGCGGTTCCGCCTGTTGGCGACACGCACGGTCGCTGCGCAGGCGGCGGGAATCGCCGTGGCGGTGCTGCTGGCCTCGCGCGGGTTCGGCGCTGGGGCTCTCGTCGGCCACTTCCTGGTCTCGAGGCTCGTCGACAGCGCGATCCTGTTCCTGTTCGGACGCTTCCGTCCGGGTGTTGCCGTCCGCGCGGCGGCGCTGCGCGACATCCTCCGGTACGGCCGTCATCGCGTCGGCAATCAGTTCGTGGGCTTCCTGGTAATGCAGGTCGACCGGTTCTCCGTGGCGCTCTTTCTGTCACCTGCGATCATCGGCCTTTATGCCCTGGCGGAGCGCCTCGCGCTCTCCCTCATCAACGGTGTCTCGGGCGTTGCGACCCGGGCGGCCTTTCCCATGCTCTCGGCACGGAAGCACGACGCGGACTCATTCGCGGCGATGCTGCGCGACCTCCTGCTCGCGGTGAATCTTGCGGCAGTGCCGGCGTTCATCGGCCTGGCCGCCATCAGTCCGGAGCTGATGCTGGTTCTCATGGGCCCGGCCTGGCACGGGGCTGCGCTGCCACTCGCCCTGCTGGCGCTTGCCGGCATTCCGCATGCGTCGAACTACTTGGTGGCCACCTCCGTCAACGCGCTCGGCCGGCCGGACCTTATGTTCCGGATCAGCCTGCACATCATGCTCATGCGCATCCTCGCCAGCCTGATCGCCGCACCCTTCGGCATCGTGGCAGTGGCGGCGGCAAATCTCCTGGCCACATCACTCTCGACGCCCATGCTGCTCCGCGCGGTCCGAAAGGTCCTGCCCGGCGCCTATGCCGCGGTGTTGGCAGGGGCGTGGATACCGCTGGCTGCGGGCGTGGTGATGGCGGCGGCGGTCCTCGGGGCGGCCGCCGCGCTCGAAGGCCACCCGCCCGTGCTGCTGCTGCTCGCGAAGGTCGTCGTTGGGGTGGTGGCCTATCCGGCCGCCACGTGGCTCCTGGCCACGCGCACGCAGCGGGATCGCGCGCGGCTCCTGCTGCTCAGGCGTTCGGCAGTGCACCCGGCGGCGTCTGGCGGTTGACGCCAAGCAGCGCGCGCTTTGCGGCGCGCGCCTGCATGAACAGGCCAGGCGTCTTCGTCCGCATGACGTCGCGCAGCATGTCCGGTGCGTGGCCGTCGGTCAGCCACCAGCGCGCCAGCTCCAGGTGGCACCTCCGGCGGACTGCCGGGTCCGTGATGTGCTGCGCCACCGCGCGCCAGTAGTGCCGGTAGACAACCCAGTGGAACAGCGTGCTCGCGGTCTTCGCGGCATCCGAGGTGTCCTGCCACGCCGCAGCCTCCCGGCGGTCCTTCAGCAGGAGCGCCCGCGTGTAGCGCATCGGGTGTTCGCGATGCAGGAAGAGTGGGTCAGGGACGCACACCCACGGACCGCGCAGTGCCATCTCCGCAAGCAGGACGCGATCCGATCCGCTGAACGTGCCGTGCAGGCCCGATCCGATGAGGGCTTCGCGCCGGAACAGGCCGAAGAAGTCCTCGCACTGGTGGCGCGTGTGGATCACCGCGCCGAGGCGTCGCGCCGGGTCGGCGCTGGACACCCCCGGGAAATGGTTTGCGTAAACGCGCAGCACCTCGTCATGCGGGCCGATTTCGGTGATCCCGACCGTGCACAGCACCGCGTCGGGCCGCGCCTCCAGCGCCGCGACCGCCCGGGCCAGGTACTCTGGCGCAATCATGTCGTCATGCGCCGCCCACTTGAAGTAGCGGCCGTTGGCGCGGTGGAAGCACGCATCGTAGTTCGGGCCGGCGCCAAGGTTGCGTTCGTTGCGGTAGTAGCGAACGCGTGGATCGGCGGCGGCATGCCGCGCACAGATCGCGGCTGTTGCATCGGTCGAGGCATTGTCGCCGATAATCAACTCAAAGTCGCGGAACGTCTGTCCCAGGATTGAGCGGATCGTGGCATCCAGGTAGCGCTCACCGTTGTAGACCGGCAGTCCGATGCTGACGACCGGTGCCTGACCAGGCACATGCGGCATGAAACGCAAACCTTTCACAAGGTGTGAAACCGTCCATAGCCATTCTAGCAGAGCCACGCGTCTTGTGTGGTGCAACCCGAGCAGGGCCGTTCAACGTTTCGAGCGCGGGACGGCCAACCTTCTGCGGCTTGGGAAGCGAACGCGGCCGGCGCCACGGCGTTCGCTTCGCGTGTGACCAATCGGAGAGAAGCCAGATGAGGCCACCCAAGGACGGCGCCGTGACGGACACGTCCCGAATCACAGTCTCGGGACATCAGATGGACGTCGGCGACGCCCTTCGTGAATACGCGACCACGCAGCTCGCGAACCTTGCCAGCAAGTACTTCGGGGGCGCGGAGGACATGGTGGCCACATTCAACCGTACGGGCAATGGCGGCTTCATGTGCTCGGTCCGCGTTCATTCGGGCCGCAACATGTACTTCGACGGCAAGGCCGAGGGACGCGAGGCCCACGCGGCGTTCAACGAGGCGCTGGAGCATGTGGCCAAGCAGCTCCGGCGGACCAAGCGCGAACTGCGTGAGGACAAGCCGGTGAACCCGACCAAGGAGGGACTGCTCTAGCCAGTGCCGGCCACGGAGGCGCTGGTCGCCGCCCGCGTCGTCACTGACCTTGGCACTGGCGACACGGTCCTCGTGGCCCGGAGCGAGCGGAGGTCGGCAAGCCTGTACCGCGCAGCCGCAGCGCTTGCGCCGAAGGCTGTGCAGGTGCTGTGGCTCCCTGGCTGGGATGTCCTGCCTTACGACCGCATTGGGCCGTCCGCCGCCGTCGTCGGGCGGCGAACGGCCACTCTGGATGCCCTGTCGGGGACGGCAGGTCGCCGGCGCCTCGTGGTCGCGAGCATCGAGACGCTCCTCCAGCGCGTACCGCGTCCCGACTCGCAACAGGTGCTGCGGCTTCGCACGGGTGAGCCCTTCGATGCCGGAACCGTCATCGGCCGGCTTGGGACGCTTGGCTACTGGGTGGACGACCGGGTGGATGAGCCGGGCGAGGCGGCGCTGCTCGGCAGCAACCTTGACGTCTACCCGGCCTGGTCGCCGGGCGAGCCGGCCTGGAGGGTCCGGGTTGCCGAGGGCCGCATCCTCGGGATCGCCCGCTACGACCCGGCGACCCAGCGGAGCCTCCCCGGCGAGGGGCCGGAGGAGATCGAGATCGGGCCTGCGACGGAGGCGGGCGGTACGCTGGTCCCGCCGCTCGACCTCGTGCCGGATGCGCGGATCCTGCTCGATGCCAGCCTGGCGGAGGCACGGTCGCGGCGCCTGAACGAGATCGCGGAGGCCTTCCGCCTGCGCCTCGCTGCCGGGGGCGATGCGGCGCCGCGCTCGGAACTCTACCTCGACGAGGCGGCATGGGCGGCAATGCTGCGCGGCAGGCAGGTCGCCGACCTGGATGAGGGGGAGGAGACCGCGCCCCAGCCCCGCCGTTTCGCAGGCATGGGCAATGCGGAGGCAGCTTTCCTCCGCCACGCCCGCAGCGCCCTCGCCGCGGGCCGCCGGCTCGCGCTCGCCGGTGGCTTCGGGCGCGGCGCCGGGCGGCTGGCCGCGCTGATCGGGGCGGCGCCGACGCCCGTGGACGGCTGGCCCGGCCTGCTCGCCGCCCCGCCCGGAACCTTCGCCCGCCTTGATGCCTCGCCCGGCCCGGACGGGTTCGCGACAGGTGCTGCCGAGGTGATCCCGTTCGGCGCGGTCCGGGGCGGAGTAGCCGGAGCACGGTCGCCCCAATGCGCGCCTGGCTTCCAGGCCGGGTCGGCCTTCCTGCAGCCGGGCGATGCGGTCATCCACCTCGATCACGGGCTCGGTGCCCTCGCGGGGGTCGAGACGCTCGATACGGGAGAGGCCCGGCAGGACTGCGTCAAGCTGGACTACGCCGGCGGCACCTCCGTGCTCGTGCCGATGCACGAGATGGACCGCATCTGGCGATATGGGGCGGAGGCGTCTGGCGTCACCCTCGACAAGCCGGGCGGCGATGCCTGGCCGCGCCGGCGCGCCGAGGCGGAACGCGAGGCCGGGCGCAGTGCGGAACGCCTCCTGCAGCGCCTCGCGGAGCGCGAGCGTGCGCGGGCGCCGGCGCTGGTGCCGCCGCCCGGCGCCATGGCGCGCGTCGAGGCCGGCTTCCGGCACGAGCCAACCCCCGACCAGGCCTCGGCCATAGCGGACACGTTGCAGGACCTTGCGCAGGAGCGGCCGATGGACCGGCTGGTCTGCGGCGACGTCGGCTTCGGCAAGACCGAGGTGGCGCTGCGCGCCGCCGCCGCCGCGGCGCTCGCCGGCCGGCAGGTGGCGCTGCTGGCGCCGACCACGGTGCTCGTGCGGCAGCACCTCGATGGCTTCCGGCGCCGGCTGGCGCCGCTCGGCATTCGGGTCGAGGCCCTGTCGCGCCTGACCCCGCCGGCCGAGGCACGTGCCGTGCGCGACGCTCTCGCGAAGGGGGAGGTCGGCATCGCGATCGGGACGCAGGCGCTGGCCGCGACGTCCGTGCGGTTCCGCGACCTGGCGTTGGTGATCGTGGACGAGGAGCAGCGCTTCGGGACGCGGCAGAAGGCGGCGCTGACGCGGCTGAGCGAAGGGGCGGGCGTCCACCGCCTGACGCTGACCGCCACGCCCATCCCGCAGACGCTTGCCTCCGCCCTCATCGGGTTGCGGGCGCTGTCCGTCATCGCGACGCCGCCGGCCCGTCGGCAGCCCGTGCGCACGCTGCGCGGCGAACTGGACGACGCACTGCTCGCCCAGGCGCTGCTGCGCGAGAGGCGCCGCGGCGGGCAGAGCTTCCTCGTCTGCCCCCGCATCGAGGACGTGGCGCCGATGCGGGAGAGGGTGGCGGCCGTCGCGCCCGGCCTCTCCCTGATCGAGGCGCATGGCGGGATGCGTCCGGCGGAGATGGACGACGCCATGGTGCGCTTTGCGGATGGCGGCGCGGACGTGCTGGTCTCGACCAACATCGTGGAGGCGGGGCTCGACGTGCCGCGGGCGAACACAATGATCGTCTGGCACGCCGACCGCTTCGGCCTCTCGCAGCTGCACCAGCTGCGCGGGCGGGTCGGGCGCGGCGGGGCGCGCGGCGTGTTCTGGCTGCTGACCGAGCCGGGCCGGAAGCTGTCGCCCACGACCGAGCGCCGGCTACGCGCCCTGGAGGCGATGGACCGGATCGGCGCGGGCTTCGCCGTCAGCGCACGTGACCTCGACCTGCGCGGTGCCGGCGAGATGCTTGGCGAGGCCCAGGCCGGCCATCTGCGCCTGGTCGGGATCGAGCTGCAACGCGAACTGCTTGAGGCGGCGCTCGCCCGTGCCCGGGGGGAGGCGCCGCCGGACCGCTGGAGCCCGGTGCTTTCGCTTGGCGTGGATGCCTACGTGCCGGAGGCGCATGTGGCCGAGGAGGCGCTGCAGGTCGAGATCCACGCCCGCATCGCCCGGGCGCTGCGCGACGGCGACGCGGCGGCGCTCGACGAGCTGGAGGACGAGACGGAGGACCGCTTCGGCCCGCCGCCGGAGCCGCTGGGGAATCTTTTCGCCCTGGCGCAGCTTGCGCTGCGCTGCCGCCGGATCGGCGTCGCGCGGCTGGAGGCCGGGCCGCAGGCGGTCGCCGCCACCATGCGCGGCATGCCGGCCGAGCCGACGCCCGGTCTCGAGGTGAAGGGCGACAGGCTGATCCTGCGGCGCCCTGGCCCGGACGCGGCCGCGCGCATGACGGCCGCGAGGGCTCTGCTGGATGCGCTGGAGGGGCCGTGAACCGGCACCTCTACCTGGACCTGGACGGCGTGCTGGCCGACTTCGACCGGGGCGTCACCGCCATCACCGGACGGCGCCCGGAGGAGCTGCCACGCAAGACGATGTGGGCCGCCCTGGCCCGCGCGCCCGCCTTCTTCGCCACGCTGGAGTTCATGCACGACGCCGAGGCGCTGTGGCGCCACTGCGCCCCGCACCGGCCCACCATCCTGACCGGGCTGCCGATCGGCGCCTGGGCGCCGGAGCAGAAGCGGCGCTGGGTGGCGCGCATGCTCGGCGCGCATGTGCCCGTCATCGCTTGCATGAGCCGCGACAAGCCGCGCTGGTCCGCGCCCGGTCACGTGCTGGTGGATGACCGCGCCGATGCCGCCGCGGGATGGGAGGCGAAGGGCGGCACCTTCGTCCACCACCTCTCGGCGGAGCGCAGCATCGCCAGGCTTCGTGAGATCGGCTTCACCTGAGCGCCCACCACGCGGCGCCCGCCATGACCGCGCAGCTGAACAGATGCGCCGCCAGATGCAGGGCCGACCCGCTGCCCGTGGCGAGAAGGATCGCCACGTCCCCGACCGGGATCAGGGCCGTCAGTGCCAGCACTGTTCCAAGCGCGCGGCGGGAGGCGAAGGCGGCGAGGGCGAAGGCGTAGCCGGCGAAGACGAGGTCCCTGAGCCCGACCACGGCAAGCCAGGCCCGCGCGCCGCCCTCCGGCAGGTCCAACCCGAACAGCCACGCACCGGCCGATGGCCAAAGGATGAACAGCAGCCCGAGGGCCGCAAGCCCGGCCGGCGGAACAAGGGCGGGCCAGAGGGGAGGGGGCCTGGACGCGCGCTGCACGTCAGGACGCGCCAAGGAGGAAGGCCGGGATCTCGGACACTTCCCGGAACAGCGCCACCGGCCGCGCCGCCGCCAGCGTGCCCTCCGCCGCATAGCCCCAGGCCACCGCCGCGAAGCCGATCCCGGCCTCACGCGCCGCCTCGGCGTCGCGCACCTCGTCGCCCACGGCGAGTGCCGTTGCTGCCGGCACGCCGGCCTCGCGCAGCACCGCGCGCATCCGCCGCGCCTTGCCGAACAGCGCCGCGCCGCAGGCCCAGTGACGGACCCGCGCAGCACTCTCCGCGCCGAGGCCGCGCCGGATGTTCACCTCCGCGTCGGAGCTGACGAGCGCCACGATGACACCCTGCGCGTGAAGGCGCGCGAGCATCGCGTCCACCCCGGGGAAGAGCGGGATCGTGCTGGCGTCCCGCGCCTTCAGCGCGCGCATGTGCGCGGCGATCGCGGGCAGGCGCCACGCGGGCACGCCGAGCCGCGCCAGGATCTCGCGCGCGCCGAGGTGCCGCAGGGCCTCGATTTCCTCGGCACCGGGACTGCGGAACGCGAAACGCTCCGCGACCTCGCCGAGCACGCGCCGGAACCAGGCGAAGCTGTCGCAGAGCGTACCGTCGAAGTCGAACAGCACGAGGCGGTAGCGCGGGCGCATCGGGCCCGGGGCCTACCCCTCCACGCTGTGCAGCGTGAAGCCTGCGGGCACGCCGCCCTCGACCTGCGCGATGGCGCGGCGCATCGCGGCCGCGCCGGCCTTCCACCGCTCGGCGAGCGTCGCGGCGGAGAAGTCGAAGGGCTTCACCACACCCGCCTCCGCCCGCGACGCACGGTAGCCGAGCAGGACCACGGAGGTCGGCGGGGGTGCGGGGACGGCCCTGGCCTCGGCCGCGGCCGGCGCATCCTCGGGCATCCCGGCCGCAAGGCGCGCGACCAGGTCGCGCAGCCGGTGCTCCCGCCGTCGCGCCTCGATCAGCACCTGCGTCTGGTTGCCGAAGACGAGGTCCCCCGCTCGCGCCGCCGATCCCGAGAGCGATTCCGGCCGGCTGCCGCGGCGGGCGAAGAGATCCACGGCGAAGAGCAGCACGCTTTCCGCCCAGGGCTCATCCAGGGGGAAGTCGAGCGGCACGTTTGCGGCGAGCCCGCCATCGCCCAGCAGCCGCCCACCGACCTCGACCGGCGCGAAGAGCGGCAGCAGCGCGCAGGAGGCAACCACCTCCTCCGGCCCGATCCGGTAGCCGCGCCGCGTGTCGAAGACCACCCGCTCGCCGCTCTCGACATCCGTCGCGACGAGCGTCACGCGCGGAGAATCGGGCGCGTTGAGCCGTTCGAAGTCGAGCAGCTCTGGCAGGCGGGCCCGCAGGGGGGACAGGTCGAACAGGGCCTGCCGTTCCCCGTAGGCGGACCAGAGCTTCGGGTGGAAGATGCCAGGACGGCCGAGCATGAGCGTGCGAAGCGCCGACGCCTCGTTGAACAGGCGCCGCCACGCATCGCCCGCGAAGGGGAACACCAACGGGTCCGCCGCCATGTCCCAGAAGCGCCGGAGCTGCGCGATACGCCGATGGCGCGGGTTGCCTGCCAGGATGGCCGTGGTGACCGACCCGACGGAGGCGCCGAGGATCCAGGCAGGCTCGATCCCCTGCGTATCGAGCGCCTCCGCCGCCCCAGCCTCGAAGGCGCCGAGCGCGATGCCGCCCGAGAAGCACAGCGAGACCCCGGGCCCCGGGCGGCGATCCAGGGTCGGGGAGGGGGCGGTCAGGGTCTGCATGACGCGCGCAACGATGCGGGCGGACAGGGGTTCCGCCGGCAACCCGCCGCCCCCGCCCCGCGCTGCGGAATGAGAGAAGGAGCAGGCCATGAGCGGATCGACCGAGGGGCTGGGCTGGCTGCCCGTGGACGCGCGCGACCGCCTGGCGGAGGAGCTGGACGCTTCCAGCCGTGCCGAGGCGGACCGCCTGCTGGCGCTGCCGCCGCGCGAGCGCGTGCTGGTGCTGATGGAACGCGCCGCGCTGCGCAGCGCGGACGACGCCACCCACAAGCTGCTGCGCCCGGCCGACCTGCTGCGTGTGCTGGAGGGCTTTCCGGGAGAGGCCGTGGCGGCGTCCTCCGACCTCTCCGACCGCTACCCGGGCCTGGTGCTGCCGCCGGAGACGTAGGCTAGCCGGCGTCGTCCTCACGCTCGAGCAGCACGGTGTCGATCTGCTCGAGCAGCTTGGGGAAGTCCACCGGCTTCGGGTGATAGTCGTCGCATCCCGCCTCCAGCACCTTGCCGCGATCGCCGGACATGGCATGGGCCGTGAGCGCGATGATGGGGGTGTGCGCCGTCTCGGGCTGGCCGCGGAGGATGCGTGCGGCGGTCCAGCCATCCATGACAGGCAGGTTCATGTCGAGCAGGATCACGTCCGGCCGCTCGGCGCGCGCCTTGTCCACGCCCTCCTGGCCGTCATGGGCCAGCAGCACCTCGAAGCCGCGCCGCGCCAGGCGGCGGGAGAGGAAGTCCCACAGCTCCTCGTGGTCCTCGACAAGCAGGATCCTGGTCATCTCGCGCCCCCCGGCGTTTCGGCTGTGCCGCTAGGCGCGGCGATGCGGCGGAGTTCCGTGACGATCTCCTCCGGGAAGCCCGGCTCGGCCTGCACCACCCCGTGAAGCTGGCGCCGCAGCCCCTCCAGCTCGGCCGGGTCCACGTCGCCCTCCGTCAGCGCGATCACCGGGAGGTCGCGCAGGCCGGGCCGCCGACGCAGCTCCCGCAGGAGTGAGAACCCCTCGGCTGCGGCGGAGGCGCGCAGCTCCAGCAGCAGGACGCGCGGCGGCGGCTGCCCTTCCAACCGCGCAAGCGCGGCTGCCGTGTCCGGGGCGCTCTCGGCCTGCCAGCCCTCCTCCTCCAGCAGGCGCAACAGCTCCGTCCGCTGGCCGCCATCCGACTCGACCACGAGCGCAAGGCCGGGCGCGGGCTCCCTCTCCCGCCGGAAGCGGTCCAGCACCTGCTTCAGCCTCTCCCACCGCACGGGCTTGTTCAGGTAGTCCGCGGCGCCGAGGGAGAAGGCCAGTCCACGCTCCTGCACCACGGTCACCATCACCACGGGCGTCTCCGCCAGGTCCGGATCCGCCTTCAGGGCCGCCAGCACCGCCCAGCCATCCAGGCGCGGCATCATGACGTCCAGCAGGATCGCGGATGGCCGCAGCTCGCGCGCCATGCGCAGCCCACTCTCGCCATCCACCGCGGCGCGGACGGCGAACCCTTCCCGCCGCAGGAAGCGCGCCAGCAGCTCGCGCGTGGCGGGGTCGTCGTCGATCACGAGCACGAGGCCGGCGGGTCCGTCGCCCTCCTCCGTCGCCGCGGCGCCCGCCTGCGCCGCCACTTCCGTGTCCTCGGCGCGCACCGTCCGGAGGTCGGCGGGGATGCGAAGCGTGAAGACGGTGCCCCGCCCCGGCTCGCTCTCCACCTCGATCGTCCCGCCGAGCATGGCCGCGAACGCCTTGGTGATGGCGAGCCCTAGGCCGGTGCCGCCGAAGCGCCGCGTCGTGGACGCGTCCGCCTGGCTGAACCGGGTGAACAGCTTCGAGAGCTGGTCCCGCGTCATGCCGATGCCGGTGTCGGCGACCCGGAAGGTGACCATGCCAGCAGGGTCGCGTTCGGCGGCGAGGGTGATCCGCCCCGCTTCCGTGAACTTCGCGGCGTTGCCGATCAGGTTGAACAGGCACTGGCGCAGCTTGACCGGGTCCGAGTGCATCGCGCCGAGGTCCGCCTGGATGTCCATCTCCAGCATGTTCGACTTCCGCGCGACCAGCGCTTCCACCGTGCCGCCGACCTCGCGCAGCAGCGCGGCGGGGTCGAAGTCCTCCGGCTGCACCTCCATCTTGCCCGCCTCGATCTTCGAGATGTCGAGCACGTCGTTGATGAGCGACAGCAGGTGGCGGGCGTTGGAGTTGATCTTCCGGAGGTCGTCGAGGACCGCTTCCCCGCCGGGCAGATCGCCCGCCTCCTCCTCCAGCATCTCGGCGTAGCCGATCACGGCGGAGAGCGGGGTGCGCAGCTCGTGCGACATGTTGGCGATGAACTGGCTCTTGGCCATGTTCGCGTCCTCGGCGGCCGCCTTCGCGGCCACCAGCGCCTCCTCGGCCTCCCGCAGCTCGGTGATGTCGGTGTTCGTGCCGAACCAGCCGATCAGCGGACCCTCGGCCTCGCCCTCCTCCGGCAGGTCGCGGATGGGCACGGCGCGGGAGAGGAACCAGCGGTACGCCCCGTCCGCGCGGCGGAGGGGAAAGGTGTCCTCCCAGGACTCGCCGGCCGCGATCGCGGCCGCGAAGCGCTCCACCACGCGGTCCACGTGGTCCGGGTGGTGGACGGAGCGCCACCCCCAGCCGGCCATCTCCTCCGCCGGGGCGCCGGTGTAGTCGTGCCAGCGGCGATTGTACCACTGGATGGCCCCATCCGGGTCGGTCATCCAGGCGAGCTGCGGGATGCTGTCCACCAGGGTGCGCAGCCGGACCTCGCTGCGCCGCAGGCGCTCCTCCGCCCTGCGCCTTCCGGTCTCGTCGATGGCCGCGAGGCCCACGCCCTCCACCCCGCGCTCTACCCCGGACCGCAGCGGGAAGACCGCCAGACGGAGGTGGCGCACCGCCTCGCGCCCGGGCGGCGTCACGGTCGCCTCGATGTTCGACTGCGCCCCGCGCCCGGCCAGCACAGCCTGGAAGTGCGGCGCGAGCTGCTCGCGCAGTCCGGGCGGCAACGCGACCACCTGCCTGCCGGCCTCCACGCCGAGCGTCCGCTCGACCATCGTCGCGAGCGTCCGGTTCGCGTTCGACAGGCGCAGCCGCCGGTCGAGGAAGCCGAGGCCCACCGGCGCGTTCTCCATCACGCCCTGCAGCAGGCCCTGCGACCTTCGCTCCGCGTTTCGCCGCCAAAGCGCCAGCGCCCCGAGCAGCAGCGCCGCCCCGAGCGCCATCCCGAGGGTCAGTGCGTAAAACCAGGCGGCGCGCCCCCGCGACGCGGCAGCAAGCGACGCGGCCAGGCCGCCTGCCTCCCGCTGGAAGCGGGCCACCTCGGCCCGCGCGGCGTCCATCAGCTCCTTGCCGCGGCCGCTCTCCACCGCGCGGATGGCGGCCTCGAGACCCGCGGAGCGACGCAGCGCCACGACCTCGTCGCTCCAGCCAAGCTGTGCCTCCGCCAGGCGCCGCAGCGTCGCCGGGCCGTCGAGCCCGGCCGCTGCCGCCGCCTGGTCGAGCGCGGCGAGCCGCGCGGAAACCGCGGCGCGCCCCGTCTGGAGCGGCTCCCGGAAGCTCTCCTGGCCGGTCAGGATGAATCCACGCTGCCCCGTCTCGGCGTCCTTGAGGGCAGAGAGAAGGCCCTCCGCCTGCAGCACGCCGTCATGGGCTGCGTCGATGGCCACGCGATCCCGGCTCACGGCGACCCAGTTCCAGGCACCGCAGCCGAGTGCCAGCAACATCAGGAGGCCGGCGAGCAGCGGCGCGCGGGCGGCCCAGGCGGGCAGGACGGTCGGGGGATGGGCGAGGCTGGGCAATTCGGGCGTCCGGCCGGGGGCCATCCCTAATCGCCGGCCAGGGCGAAAGGTTCTGCCTGCCGAACCGGTGCGCCGCCAGCGGCGTTGCCCGCGCGAGATCAGCACCGCGGGACGCACATGACACCAGCCGACGGGCGCCGCCCCGCGCCTGTGGCGGCACAGGCCCAGCACGGGGTCCTGATGCTCATCGCGGGCGCAATCGTGATCGCCGCGCTCCGTCTCGGGCGGGACCTGATCGTGCCCCTCGTGCTCGCCGTGCTGCTGGCCTTCGTGCTCGCGCCGCTCGTGCGGCTGCTGCGACGGCTGCGGGTGCCGGAGGCGGCTGCGGTGCTGCTGACCATGCTGCTGGCCATCGGGATGATCGTGGCGCTCGCCGCGGTGGTGACGCGGGAAACCGCGGCGCTGGTCGCCGACCTGCCCGCGCTGGCGGCGGCGCTGAGGCAGAAGCTGGAGGCGCTCCGGGTCGGCGAGTGGCTGCGTCAGGTGAATGCCATCGTGGA
Organism: Acetobacteraceae bacterium; assembly: GCA_035644895.1. Taxonomy (GTDB): domain Bacteria; phylum Pseudomonadota; class Alphaproteobacteria; order Acetobacterales; family Acetobacteraceae; genus Falsiroseomonas. Next base: position 15,518 of record DASQNQ010000069.1, read on the forward strand.
AGGCATCTCGGGCACCGCCGGGTCCGACCCCCCGACGGAGGGGGTGGCGGCTCCGGCCGTGCCGGCGCCCTCGGGTTCGCCGCTTGCGGTTGTGGCCGGCATCGCGGCGCCGCTGCTCGCGCCATTGGCCACCGCCGGGATCGTCCTGATCTTCGCGGGTTTCGTGCTGATGTTCCGCGAGGACCTGCGGGACCGGCTGATCCGCCTCGCGGGCTCACGCGACCTGCACCGCACGATGCTGGCCATGGGCGATGCTGCGCTCCGGCTCTCGCGGCTGTTCCTGTCGCAGGTGGCGCTCAATGCGCTGTTCGGGCTGTTCATTGCCGGGGGGCTCTGGACGATCGGCGTGCCCGGTTCGCTGCTGTGGGGCGCGCTGGCGGGGGTGATGCGCTTCGTGCCGTTCGTGGGCACGCCGATCAGCATCATGCCGCCGCTGCTGCTTGCGCTCGCCTCCGACCCCGGCTGGTCCATGGCGCTGGGCGTGGCGTTGCTGTTCCTGGTCAGCCAGCCGCTGATGGGGCAGGTATTCGAGCCGCTCGTCTTCGGCCGGTCCACGGGTCTCTCACCCGTGTCGGTCATCCTCTCGGCCACCTTCTGGACCTTCATGTGGGGGCCGATCGGGCTCCTGCTTGCGGTGCCGCTGACCGTCCTCCTCGTGGTTCTCGGCCGGCATGTGCCGCGGCTCGAGTTCCTGGAGGTGATGCTGGGCGACCAGCCGCCGCTGAGGCCGGAGGAGAGCTTCTACCAGCGGGCGCTGGAGGGGAACGCCGATGCGCTGGTGGCGCAGGCGCGCGCCCAGCTTCGCATGGGCGGCTCGCTCACGGCCTGGCATGACGACGTGGCGCTGCGCGGCCTGGCGCTGGCTGAGGCCGACTGGTCGCGCGAGGTGCTGGAGCCCGAGCGCCTCGAGGTCATCCGGACACAGGTCGAGACCCTGCTCGACGACCTCATCGAGGAGGCCGCACCCGGGCCGGCGGATGAGGTTCAGGCGGACTGGGCAGTGGCGGGGGCGGTGCTCTGCGTCCCTGGTCGCGGGCGGCTGGACGACCTCGCCGCTTCGGTTGCAGCTCAGGCTTTGGCCCACAACGGCTTCGGGGCGCTCGTGGCGGCGGCAGAGCGTGCCGACCCGGCAGCACAGCGCCACGCCGCGCGGCTCTGCTGCCTGTCGGTGCTGGAGGAGGGGAGCAGCGCCGCGTCGGTGCGGTTCTTCCTTCGCCGGATCCGGCGCAGCCATCCGCAGGCGCGCATCATCGTCGCCCTCTGGCATGCGCCGGCCGACAGCCCCATCCTGGCCGAGCTGCGCGGCGAGGGCGGCGGTGCGGAGACGATCGTCACCTCCCTGCGCGAGGTGCTGGCCTTCTGCCAGGCGGCGGCCGATTCCCCTCGCGCATGAAACCTGGGCGGCTCCCCACGTGTTGCGGGCGCGCCATGGATCCCGCCATCGTCGGCTACGCCGCCACCGTCTGCTCCGTCACCTCCTTCGTGCCGCAGGCCTGGAGGATCATCCGCACGCGCGACGTGGCCAGCATCTCGAAGCGCATGTACGTCATCACGGTGATCGGCTTCTCGCTCTGGTTCGTCTACGGCCTGATGCTCGGCCAGTGGCCGCTGATCCTGACGAACGGGATCTGCCTGCTGCTGTCGGGCTTCATACTGGTGATGAAGATGCTGCCACGGCGGAGCCGCGAGGCGGTCGCGGTGACGCTCGACCCCACGACCAGCAACGGGTAGCGGCGCCTACCGGTCAGGCGCGCCTGGAACGTAACCGGCCTTGTCGGTCGGGCGCGGCGCCGCGAACAGCTCCGTCACCTCCACGTAGTCACGGTAGCCGCAGCGCGCGATGCTCTGCGCGGCCACCATGTCGAAGCGGCCGTTGCGAAGGCAGCGCTCGTCGATGTGGATGCCGACCACTTGCCCGAGCACCAGGAACCCGTCCGTCGGCCGGCCGTCCATGTCGCGCAGCTCCGTCACGGACAGCACCTTGCACTCCAGGTGCGCCGGGCTGCCTGCGACGCGCGGCGGGCGCACGATGCGGGCGGGCAGGGCGTCGATCCCTGCCGCCTCGAACTCCGACAGGCCGGCCGGCAGCGCGCCGGAGGAGGCGTTCATGGCCTCGAACAGCGGCCGGGTGGCGAGGTTGAACACGAACTCGCCCGTCGCGCGCGCATTTGCGGCGGAGTGCTTCAGCCCCTCGCTGCCGAAGGCCAGGATGGGCGGCGCGTTGTGGACCATGTTGAAGTAGCTGTAGGGCGCGAGGTTCGGGCGCCCCTCGGCATCCAGCGTCGAAATCCAGCCGATCGGGCGTGGCGCGACGATCGCCTTGATCGGGTCATGTGGCAGGCCGTGGCCGTTCCGGGGCTCGTAGAACATGCCCGGCCTGTAACGGTGGGAGGGCGGCGCGTCCAGCGTCGCCCTTACCGGGCCGGGCCGCCGCCCGCGCCCGCCGCCGGCGGCCCACCCTGCCCACCGAACTCGCCCTGCAGCGCTGAAAGCGCCGCCAGCACCTCCTGCAGCTCAGTCCGCGCCTGGGCCGGGTCCGG
>DASQNQ010000070.1:0-2595 GCA_035644895.1 Acetobacteraceae bacterium
GGCGGCTTTGCACTTCTGTAGGCCGCGGCGAACACCTTGATGCGCTCAAGTGCCTGATGCTTGGTCCTGCGGTGACGCTGTCATTCGGAGGCGAGGCACGGGCCCGTTACGAGGCCTTCGATAATCCCGGTTTCGGTCTGCGCAGTAGCGGACATGACGTCCTGCTCAACCGCTTCCTGTTCCACGGTGACCTCCGGGTGAGCGATACGGTGCGCGCCTTTCTCCAGTTCGGCTACGCCTGGGGCGACGGGCGGGACGGGGCGTCCCTATCAACCGACACGGACCGGCTCGACGCAGTCCAGGCGTTCCTCGAGGTGTCCACGGAAGTCGGCCCGGGTGGCCTTCACCCGCTATCACGGACACCGTTACGCGGCTTTTGCCGCTGAATGGAACGCTGCTGCCTTCTGCTCGGGTGTGAGATAGCCGAGCCCGGAATGCAAGCGGCGCCTGTTGTAGAAGCCCTCGATGTAGGGGAACACCTCGGCCCTGGCTTCGTCACGCGTGGGGTAGTCGGCTTCCTCGACGAGTTCGCGCTTCAGCGTGGCGAAGAAGCTCTCCATAGGCGCGTTGTCGAGGGGATCGCCTTTGCGGCTCATGGAACAGCGCATGCCGTGCGCCTGCAGACGGGCGCGGTAGGCATGGGAGGCGTACTGCACGCCGCGATCCGAGTGCGCGATGAGACCGGGCGCGGGCCGCTGCCGCTCGATGGCCATGTCGAGGGCGGCGAGGGCGAGTTCGTGCCCGAGGTGGTCGGCCATGGCCCAGCCCACCACCCGGCGCGTGTAGAGGTCGAGCACCACGGCCAGATACAACCAGCCCTCGCCAGTGGCGATGTAGGACAGGTCACCCAGCCAGACCCGGTCCGGCGCTTCGGCCGTGAACTGACGCCCGAGCAGGTTGGGCGCGACCGGGAACGGGTGGGCGCTGTTCGTCGTGCGGCAGAAGCGGCGTCGACGCCTGGCCGTCAGGCCCATGCCGCGCATCAGGCGCGCCACGCGCTTGCGGCCGACCCGGCGACCTCTGGCGCGGAGCTCGGCATGCACCCGCGGGCTGCCATATCGGCCGCGGCTGGCCTTGTGCGCGGCCCGGATCTCGCCGGCCAGGGCGCGGTCCTCGACGGCGCGGGCGCTCTCAGCCCGACTGGCCCAGTCGTAGTAGCCGCTGCGGCTCACACCCAGCAGCTCGCACATGAGTCCGACGGGGAAGTCGGCGACGTTGTTGCGGATGAACATGTAGCTCACCTCCGGCCCGTCGCCTGGCCAAAGATGAGCGCGGCTCGCTGGAGGATGTCGCGCTCCATCCGCAGCCGCTCGTTCTCGCGCCGCAGCCGCGCGATCTCCGCCGCCTGGTCGGCCGGGCTCGGCCCCACGCGGCGCGCCGGCGCCGCCTGCGCACGTGAGGGCGTCGGCGCCGGCGCGCCGCTTGCCACAGGGCGCCCCGCCGCCCAACGCAGCCAGGACCGCACCAGCCGGTCCGGCAGGCCCAGCTCCGCTGCCACCTGCGACACTGAGCGGCCAGCCTGGACCGCAGCCGCCGCCTCCCGCTTGAACGCGTCCGGAAAACTCCGGCGCCGTTTCACCTCGTCCACCATCGCTACCTCCAGGCTCTCAGCCTATCAGAGGTGTCCGCTCAGGCGGGGCAGGCCCACCGGGGGGGCTGCTCCTACTTCCGCTCAGGAGGGTGGACCGGACCTTCTGACCCGGACCACATACAGCCGCTTTCCACTCTTCTGCGACCCTCGGCGCTCGTCCATGCCGGCCTCGATCGGACTCGCTCAGCAGCGCCCGGTGCCGGCCGTTCTCCGCGGGCAGCCCCATGGCGGACGCGGCCTCGGTCCGGCGGGCGGCCATGCCGGCCTCGCCCTCCTTCTCGGCCACCTGTCCGATGAAGAACGCGGCGGCCTTGGCGTTCGGCAGGTGACCCTCGGCGAGCCAGCCGGCCTTCCGGCGGTTCACGATGACCCGGTGCGCGCAGCCCGGCATCCCGTCGGCCGGCAGGAACTGGGCGATGTTGCCATCCGCGTCCCGGTAGGTTGGGATCGCCGTTATGCAGCCGCCGCCCTTACGGGCCCGGGCGGTGCTGGAAGCTGTCTGCGCGCCATGATGCCCTCCTCGCGTGGGAGGCATCATGGGCGAGGGTGGCGCGAACGGACGGGACGCCTGGCGAAGGTGGTAAAAATCCGTGCGCGCCGGCGTGTAGCATCAGAAGAACATGGACATGCACCTATCGAACGCGGGCCAATGCGTCCATTCGGCGCAGGATTCATCTTCGGGCCGACACCAGCAACGCGCTATGGACGAACCTGACAGCTCCACAGAAGGCACACCAGACCGATGATCACGTTCTACTACAACGTCGCGCCGAACCCGATGAAGGTGGCTCTTGCCCTGGAGGAGATGGAGCTTCCTTACGAGCTCAAGCCCGTCGACACCCGCAACGGCGAGCAACACGCACCGGACTTCCTTGCCCTCAACCCAAACGGCAAGGTCCCCGTGATCGTCGACGGCGATACCAGCGCGCGAGTGTTCGACTCCAACGCCATCCTGCTCTACCTCGCGGAGCGCACCGGACGGTTCGGGTCCAGTGCCGACCCGG
>DASQNQ010000071.1:0-15079 GCA_035644895.1 Acetobacteraceae bacterium
GCCGGGGCGCCGTGCGCGCCTGCATGCCGCAGGCCATGCGCTCCGGCCCCGGGCGCAGTTGCGCCGCCGCGGCGGTGGAGGCGGCGAGGTTGGCCAACGTCTCGAAGGCGATCAGCCCCTTCGGCCGGTCGAGCTTCGCCATGACGTCGTCGCAGGCGTCGATGCAGAGGCCGCAGCCGATGCACTCCAGCTGCTGGCCGTCGCGGATGTCGATGCCGACGGGGCAGACATTGACGCAGGCGCGGCAATCCACGCAGTCGCCCACGCCGTCCGCCTTGGCCTTGCCGCGCGGCTCCCCGCGCCAGTCGCGATAGGTGACGACGAGGGAGTTCTCGTCGAGCATCGCACCCTGGAAGCGCGGCCAGGGGCACATGTATGTGCAGACCTGCTCGCGCGCCCAGCCGGCCAGGACGTAGGTGGTGCCGGTGAAGAGCGCGAAGAAGAAGTAGACCTCGAGGCTCGCGGCGCCGGTGAACAGCTCCCGCGTCACGGTCGGCGCGTCGTTGAAGTACATGATCCAGGCGCCGCCCGTGGCCGCGGCGATGGCGAGCCACGCGGCATGCGTCGCGCCCTTCTTCAGGATCTTGGCGCGGGTCCAGGGCTGGCGGTCGAGGCGCATGCGCTCGTTCCGGTCGCCCTGGATCTTGCGCTCCACCCACATGAAGAGGTCCGTCCAGACCGTCTGCGGGCAGGCGAAACCGCACCAGACGCGGCCGAAGAGCGATGTCGCCGCGAAAAGGCCGATGGCGCCGAGCACCAGCAGCCCCGTCAGGAAGTAGACCTCCTGGGGCCAGATCTCGACGAAGAAGAAGTGGAGGCGGCCCGCCTCCATGTCCACGATGACGGCCTGGCCCGGGGCGCCAGGCCCGCGGTCCCAGCGGATCCAGGGAACCAGGTAGTAGAGTGCGAGGCAGAGCGCGAGCACGGCCCACTTGGCGCGCCGCACCGTGCCCTGCACGTCCTTCGGGTAGATCTTCACCCGGCTCGCATAGAGGGAGGCGGGCTGCGCCTCCCCCTGCGTGCGCTCCGGTGTCTCGATCTTGCCCATGATGGCCTCTTGCCTTTCGCGCGCCCGCTTACTTCTCGCCGCCGCCCAGCGCGTGGACGTAGACGGTCAGCATGTTGACCACCGCCGGGTCGAGCCGCTGCCCCCAGGCCGGCATGACGCCGGCGCGGGCGAAGGAGATCGACTGGACGATGGAGGCCTTGTCGCCGCCATAGAGCCACACGCGGTCGTTCAGCCGCACGGCGCCGAAGTCCCGGTTGCCCTCGCCGCGGTCACCATGGCAGCTCGCGCAGTTGTCGGCGTAGAGCGCCGCGCCGCGCCCGGCCGCGGCCGCATCGGTGGCACGTCCGGTGAGCGAGAGCACATGCTCGGCGACGTCGCCGATCTGCGCGCGGGTCAGCATGCCGTCGGCCAGGAAGCGCGGCATCTGGCTCGAGCGCGCCTCCTCGCTGTCGGCGGTGCGGATGCCGTGCGCGACGGTCTGGCGGATGGCGTCGTGGCTGCCACCCCAGATCCAGTCGTCGTCGGCCAAAGAGGGGAACCCGCCCGGGGCGCCCTGCCCGCCCGCGCCGTGGCAGCCGGCGCAGTTGTTGGCGAAGGCCTGCCGGCCGCCGGCCATCGCGAAGCCGCGCAGCTCCGGGTCGGCTGCCACCTGCTCGGGCGTCGCGTTCCGGATGCGGGCCAGCATCGGCTCCATCTTCGCCTGCGCGGCGGCGACGTCGCCCTGCACGGCCTCACGCGCCACCCAGCCCGTCAGGCCCGTGGCACCACGGAACGGGAAGGCCGGGTAGAGCACGACCCAGACGGCGGCGAAGGCGATGGTGAGGTAGAGCAGGTACAGCCACCACTTCGGCAGCGGGTTGTTCAGCTCCTTGACCCCGTCCCACTCGTGTCCGGTGGTCTCGACGCCCGAGAGGGCGTCCTTCTCGATCTTGGTCGGCATCGTCGTTGCCCTTCAGGAGGACAGGGAGTTGCGGTCGTCGCGGAACGGGATCTGCCCCGCCTGCTCGTAGTCCTGCCGCTTCTTCGGACGCATCACGGTCACGATGATCCCGGTGAAGAGGACGAAGAACCACACGACCCAGAGTGTGGAGAAGACGGACTGCCAGTCGGCCATGCTCATCGCCTCCTTACTGCTGCCGCAGCTGCTCGGGCGTCACGTCGCGGAACTGCACGAGCGTGCCGAGCATCTGCATGTAGGCCACCAGCGCATCCATCTCCGTCACGACCCTGCCGTCGCCGTCGAAGGCCGCCTGGCGGGCGCGGGCGTAGCGGCCCGAGAAGCCGGCGGCGTCGCGGTCCGGCATCGCCTGCGCCTCGAGGTCGGCGCGGGCGTTGGCGATCATCTCGTCGGTGTAGGGCACCCCGGCCATCCGCTGCGTGCGGAGCTGGTCGGCGATCCGCGTGTAGTTCAGCGGCCGGTCGAGGAAGGCGTAGGGCGGCATGATGCTCTCGGGCACCACGGCGCGCGGGTCGCGCAGATGCGCCGCGTGCCAGTCATCTGAGTAGCGGCCACCGACGCGCGCCAGGTCCGGCCCGGTGCGCTTGCTGCCCCACTGGAAGGGCTTGTCGTACATGCTCTCGGCGGCGAGCGAGTAGTGACCGTAGCGCTCCAGCTCGTCGCGGAAGGGGCGGACCATCTGGCTGTGGCAGGCGTAGCAGCCCTCCCGCACGTAGATGTCGCGGCCCACGAGCTCGAGCGGCGTGTAGGGGCGGATGCCCTCCACCCGCTCGATCGTGCTCTCCACCGTGAAGAGCGGCACGATCTGTGCGAGGCCGCCGATGGAGACCGTGATGAGCGTGAGCACGCCCATCAGGATCAGGTTCTTCTCGATGCGGGCGTGGTTGAACCAGCGCATGTCTCGGCCCTCCTTCACTCGGCCGCGGCCGGGACGGCGGCGTAGGCAGGGACCGCGACGGCCTCCTCGCTCTCGCCGCGCGTGACCGTCATGTAGAGGTTGTAGACCATGATCAGCGCGCCGCTGAGGTAGAGCAGGCCGCCCATCATGCGCACCACGTAGTAGGGGTACATCGCGGCGACGGTCTCGATGAACGAGTACTGGAGGAACCCGTTCTCGTCATAGGCGCGCCACATCAGGCCCTGCAGGATGCCCGACACCCACATCGCGGTGATGTAGAGGACGATGCCGAGCGTCGCGACCCAGAAGTGCCAGGACACGAGCTTCTCCGAGTAGAGCGCCTTGCGGCCCCAGAGCTTCGGGAACATCCAGTACATCGCGCCGAAGGTGATGAAGCCGACCCACCCCATGGCGCCGGAGTGCACGTGGCCGATGGTCCAGTCGGTGTAGTGCGACAGCGCGTTCACCGCCTTGATGGACATGACCGGCCCCTCGAAGGTGGACATGCCGTAGAAGCCGAGCGCCGCGACGGAGAAGCGGAGCGACGGGTTGGTCCGCAGCTTGTCCCAGGCGCCCGAGAGCGTCATCACGCCGTTGATCATGCCGCCCCAGGAGGGCATCCACAGCATGACCGAGAACACCATGCCGAGCGTCTGCGCCCAGTCCGGCAGCGCCGTGTAGTGCAGGTGGTGCGGGCCCGCCCAGATGTAGAGGAAGATCAGCGACCAGAAGTGCACGATCGACAGGCGGTAGGAGTAGACCGGCCGCTCGGCCTGCTTCGGGATGAAGTAGTACATCATCCCGAGGAACCCGGCGGTCAGGAAGAAGCCCACCGCGTTGTGGCCGTACCACCACTGGATCATCGCGTCCTGCACGCCCGAGGCGAGGCCGTAGCTCTTGCCCGAGAAGCCGACGGGGATCGCCAGGTTGTTCCCGATGTGCAGCAGCGCGACGGTGACGATGAAGGCGAGGTAGAACCAGTTCGCCACGTAGATGTGCGGCTCCTCGCGGCGGATGATCGTGCCGCCGAAGGCGACCAGGTAGTGCACCCAGACCACCGTCAGCCAGAGGTCCACGTACCACTCCGGCTCCGCGTACTCCTTGCCCTGGCTCACGCCGAGCACGTAGCCGAGCGCGGCGGCCACGATGAAGAACTGGTAGCCCCAGAACAGGAACCAGCCCATGTGCTCCCCGCCGAAGAGCCGCGCGCGGCAGGTCCGCTGCACGACGTAGAGGCTGGTGCACAACAGCGCGTTGCCGCCGAAGGCGAAGATCACGGCGCTGGTGTGGACGGGACGCAGGCGCCCGAAGGTCGTCCATTCGAGCCCGAGGTTCAGCGCCGGCCAGGCGAGCTGGGACGCGATCAGCACGCCCATCAGGAAGCCGACGACGCCCCAGAAGACGGTCGCGATCGCGAAGGCGCGGATCGGCGCGTCCACGTATTCGTCAAGACGCGCGACCGGTGGCGCCCCGCTCATTGTCATGGTGCCTAGAACACCCATCGGCCTTGTCTCCCTCCACGGGGCAGGCCTCGCGCCATCCCGTGCTGAAGTCGCACAAAAGCCGATTCCGACCCCACCGCGCCTTGATCCGGATCAAGTCTTTGCGGCGGCGCGGCAGGTTAATGTGATGTCATCACGGGCAGCGCAGGATCCGAACATGGAGGCGACGCAATGAACACCGAACGCGCAGCGGCGGCCGGCACCACGGGCGTGCAGATAAGGCGGGTGCCGAAGGACCGGCCCTGGGCCTGGCTTACGGCGGGCTGGCAGGACCTGATGGCCGCGCCGCACATCGGCTTCTTCTACGGCGCCGCGCTGACCGCGGCCGGGTGGGCGCTCGTGCTGGTTCTGCTGCAGATGGGCGCGGCCTGGGCGGTGCTTCCCGCCACAGCGGGCTTCTTCCTCGTGGCGCCGCTGCTCGGCGCCGGGCTCTACGAGGTGAGCCGCCGGCGCGAAGTTGGGGAGCCCATCTCCCTGCCCATCGCGTTCCGCGCCTTTCGCCGCAACGGTGCGCAGCTGGCCTTCCTTGGCGTCCTGCTGCTGCTCATCCACCTGTTCTGGGTGCGCATGGCGGGGCTGATCTTCGCACTGTTCTTCGGGCTCGGCTTCTCCCCCGCCATTGAGGACCTGCCGCTCGCGTTGCTGCGCTCTGGCCAGCTCCTGCCCTTCCTGGTGGTGGGCACGGCGGTCGGGCTGGTGCTGGCGAGCCTGGCCTTTGCGATCTCGGCGGTGTCGATCCCCATGCTGCTCGACCGCGATGTCACCACCATGGAGGCGGTGGTCGCCTCAATCCAGGCGGTGCTTGAGAACTGGCCCGCGATGGTCTTCTGGGCCGGGCTGATCGTGGTGCTGACCGCGATGGCGCTCGTGCCGTTCTTCCTCGGCCTCGCGCTCGTGCTGCCGGTGATCGGCCACGCCACCTGGCACGCCTATCGCGACCTGGTGCGCTGAAGGTCCCGGGGCCTGGGCCACCGGTCGACCGCGGCTCAGGCCACCAGGCGCAGCGCCATCACGCCGAGCACGACGCCGTTGAGCGCGAACACCGCCGCGCCGGCCACGCCCCAGGCCGGCCCAAGCCGGCGGAGGAAGATCCGCCCGAGCATCGCGACGGCCACCAGCGCCGGCACCGTCCCCGCCACGAAGGCAGCCATCGCGACTGCCCCGGCCAGCACGCTGCCAGTGGCCGCCGCGGCGGCCAGCGCCGCGTAGAGAAGCCCGCACGGCAAGGCCGAGAGCATCAGGCCGAGCACGATACCCCTGCCCCCGGTCGGTGCTGCCAGCAGGGGCGCGACGCGGCGCTGCACGGGGCCGGGCACCCGCAGCGCCGGCAGCCGCAGCCGCGCAAGCAGGGGCAGCCGGGCCACCAGCCGGTGCGACGCCTGCGCCAGCATGAGCACCGCCGCCGCAAGCAGCAGCGACGCGAGCACGTAGCGCAGTCCGGTCACCTGCGTCACGGCGCCGGCCGCGCCGCCAGCCACGCCGCCGAGCGCCGTGTAGCCGAGCATCCGCCCGACGTGATAGGGCAGCAGCGCCGCACCCGAGAGACGCCGCAGCACCGGCCCGCCGGCATGCCTGTCTGCCAGCGCCCCCGCCTGCGCCAGGACGAAGGGCGCGCACATGCCCGCGCAGTGGGTCACGCCGCCCGCAAGGCCCGCGAGAAACAGGGCCAGCGCCACGGCCGGGACGCCGCCCGGGCCGATCGCGGTCAGGTCATGAAGGCAGTTCGCGAGCATCCGCCGCAGGATAGGCCCACGGCCAGCGCCGATCCTTGCGCCAGATCAAGCGTTGCGGCGGTGAAACTCAGGCCGCCCGACGCTGCGGCGCCGGCGTGGCGACCAGGCTCGCGGCCCAGGCAGGGGCGGCGCGCAGCAGCGCGTCCAGCTCGGCCGGCCGCAGAGTGTCCGCATACTCGGTTGCAGTGATGAGGGCCGGGTCCCAGGCCTGCTCCAGCCGGGCGACCACCGCCACCTCCGCCCCACCCGCGCCGGTACCCAGAAGCTGGCCGGCGCGGCGTGCGATCACCAGGATGCGCGCCGCAGCTTCGACCCGCATGCGCTCCGCCAAGCCACCCCCGGCCATCTCCGCCAGCGCGCCAATGAGGTGATCACGCGCGGCCTGCTGGGGCAGGCGGCCGATGCGGTGAGGCATTCCGGTGGCTCCCATCCGGTGGCTTCCACGTCCGAACGCGACAGCACTCCTGCCGCGTTCCGATACGGATGGGGATGCGAACCCTCCCGGACAAGGCCGGCGGCACGAAGTTTGTTGCGGTGGTGGCGGGCTGCCTACCAGATCCTCTCCCAGAGCCGCTTCTCCTGGTCGAGCTGTCGGTGCTCCTTCGCCCGGAAGTCCCCGCGGGAGACCACGCCCAGCACCCGCCCGTCCTCCACCACCGGCACATGGCGGAAGCCGCCATCCTCCATCAGGCGCAGCGCATCCAGCCCGCCCGCGCCAGGCGGCAGGCATGAGGGGTCGGGCGTCATGACCTCGGCCAGGCGCATCTGGGCGAGATCGGGGGAGCCGGCGCCGAGGCGGTGGACGATGTCGCGCCCCGTGAGGATCCCGACCAGCCGTCCCTCCCCGTCCCGGACCAGCACGCAGCCGACGCGCCTTTCACGCATCAGGGCACAAGCCTGCTGCACCGTGGCATCGGGGCCGAGGCTCACTGGGTCCTGGTGGCGGACAAGTTCCGATATCCGTTGATCCTGCATCTTGGCCCTCCTCCGATGCCACAGCCTTGCATGGCGCCGTGCCCCGCTTCAACGCAGCGCCACTGCCGGTCGTTGACGGCGGCCCCCGCCCGGCGCAGCGTCCGGCCTTTCGGGACCGGAGGGGCAGCTTGGACCGCGACGACCAGATGGGGATGGCAGCGGCCTCGGTGCATGCCGCGACGCTCACTCTCGACACGCATGTCGACATCCCCTGGCCGGAGATGGCCGACCCCGCTGGCCCGACGCAGCGGAAGGTGGATTTCGGAAAGATGCGGCGGGGCGGGCTGAAGGCGGTGGTCTTCATCGCCTACGTCCCGCAGGGCCGACGCGATGCGGAGGGGCACGCCGCCGCCGGCGCCCGGGCGGAGGCGATGCTGCGCGCCATCCGGGGCACCGCGGGCGACGACCCGGCGGACCGGCGCATCTGCACCACGGCGGCCGGGGTGGAGGCCGCGGCGCGCGACGGCGCGCTGGCGATCATGCTGGGCGTGGAGAACGGCCATGCGGTGGGCCGGGACCTCGGGCGTCTCGCGCTCTGGCGCAGCCTCGGCGCCATCTACCTGACCCTCACGCATGACGGGCACAACGACCTGGCCGACAGCGCCCGGCCGCGCGCCGACCTGGCCGACGTGGCGGTGGAGCATGGCGGGCTGACGGAGCTCGGCCGGAGCGCGATCCGGGAGATGAACCGGGTGGGGCTCATGGTGGACGTCTCCCACGCCTCGCGCGATGCGATGCTGCAGGCCTGCGCCCTGTCGCGCACGCCCGTCGTCGCGACCCACACCGCCTGCCGCGCGCTGCGCGACCACCCGCGGGGCCTGGACGACGCGCAACTGGATGCGCTGCGTGACTGCGGCGGCATCGCGCAGATCACCGCCGTGCAGGCCTTCCTGCGCATGCCCGGGGCTGACGGGAAGACGCGCGCCACGGTCGCCGACTACGTGGACCATGTGGACCACGCCGTGCGGCGGATCGGCATCGACCATGTGGGCCTGTCCTCCGACTTCGATGGCGGAGGTTGGCTCGAGGGCTGGGAGGATGCCTCGGCCACCGGCGCGGTGACGGCCGAGCTGACCCGCCGCGGCTACGGGCCGCGGGAGGTCGGGCTGCTCTGGTCGGGCAACTTCCTGCGCGTGCTGCGCGCCGTGGAGCGCGAGGCGGCGCGGGGCTAACGCCGCCGCGCCCCCTGGATCGCGCGCCACACCCGCTCCGGCGTCGCGGGCATGTCGATGTGCCGCACGCCGAGGGGCCGGAGCGCGTCCACCAGCGCGTTCATCACCGCGGGCAGCGATCCGGCGCAGCCCGCCTCCCCGCAGCCCTTGGCGCCGAGCGGGTTGGTCCGCGCGGGCACGGGGTGGCTCAGGAAGCCGATCGGCGGCACGTCCTGCGCGCGCGGGATGGCGTAGTCCATGTAGCTGCCTGACAGAAGCTGCCCGTCCTCCCCGTAGGCGACGTGCTCCATGAGCGCCTGCCCGATGCCCTGCGCGATCCCGCCATGCGCCTGCCCCTCGACCAGCAGCGGGTTCACGATGGTGCCGAAGTCGTTGACCGAGACGTAGCGCACCACCTCCACGATCCCCGTCTCCGGGTCCACCTCCACCTCCGCGATGTGGCAGCCATTCGGGTAGGCCATCGGCGCCTCCTCGAACACATGCGTCACGTCGAGCGTCGCCGGGATCTCGGAGGGCAGGGAGTGGCCCTCGCGCAGCCGGGCCGCCAGCTCCATGAGGCCAACGCCGCGGTCGGTGCCGGCGATGGTGAAGCGGCCCTCCGCCGCGCCGGGGGCATGCGCCTCGAACTCGATGTCGGCGACGGCGGCCTCCAGCACATGCGCCGCGGCCTGCCGCCCGCGCTCGACCACCTGCTCCGACGCCTCGATGATCGCGGCGCCGGAGGCCATGAGGGACTTGGAGCCACCCGTCCCGCCGCCCGCGACGAGCTGGTCGGAATCGCCCTGCACCAGGCGGATGCGCTCGAAGGGCATGCCGAGGTGCTCGTGCAGCACCTGCGCGAAGGGCGACCAGTGCCCCTGCCCGTAGTCGAGCGTGCCGGTCACGATGGTGACCGTCCCGTCCTTCTCGAAGCGGATGCCGCCCTGCTCCTTCTGCGGCGGCGCCGTGCATTCCAGGAAGTTGCCGATGCCCCGGCCGCGCAGGCGTCCGCGCGCTGCGCTTTCGGCCTTCCGCGCCGCATAGCCCTCCGGGTCGGAGGCCTCGATCGCGCGCGCCAGCACGGCGTTGAAGTCGCCGCCGTCATAGGTGCTGCCGGAGGGCGCCTTGAACGGGAACTGGTCGGGCCGGATGTGGTTGATGCGGCGCAGCTCCACCGCGTCGCGGCCCGTCTCGGCGGCGGCCGCCTCGATCAGCCGCTCCATGAAGAGGTTGCCCTCGGGCCGCCCGGCGCCGCGATAGGCGGAGACGGGCGTGGTGTTGGTCAGCAGGCAGCGCGTCGAGACCTCGATCAGCGGCGTCGCGTAGTTGGACTGCACGTTCTTGACGAAGTTGCCCGTGCCCATCAGCGGCGCGACGGTGGACAGGTACGCCCCCATGTTGGCGAAGGACGTCAGCCGCACGGCGAGGAACCGCCCCTCGGCGTCCAGCGCGAGCTCGGCCTCCACCTCGTGGTCGCGGCCGTGCTGGTCCGACAGGAACGACCCGCTGCGGTCGTCCGTCCACCGCACGGGGCGGCCCAACATCTTCGCCGCGTGCAGGACGCAGATGTACTCGGGATAGGCGTTCGCCTTCATGCCGAACGACCCGCCGACATTGCCCGTCAGGATGCGAACCTGGTCCTGCGGCACGCCGAGCAGGTCCTTCATCTGCCCGCGCAGCCCGAACACGCCCTGGCAGCCGACGCGCAGCACGAAGCGCCCGTCCTCCACGCTGCCGATGGCCGACCGCGGCTCCATCGCCGCGACCACGATGCGGTTGTTGCGGATGGACAGGCGCGTGACATGCGCGGCACGCGCGAAGGCCTCCGCGACCTTCCCGGCGTCGCCATGGTGGAAGTCGAGCACCTCGTTGCCGGGGATGTCCTCGTAGAGGATCGGCGCATCCGGCGCGGCGGCGGCCGAGGCCTCCGTCACGGCGGGCAGACCCTCGATGTCGAGCTCGACCGTCTCCGCCGCGTCCTTCGCCTGCTCCCGCGTCTCCGCCACCACGAAGGCGACGGGGTCGCCGACGAAGCGCACCTTGTCGGAGGCGAGCGCCGGGCGCTGGGTCGACCGCAGCGGCGAGCCGTCGCGGTTCTTCAGCGGCATGCCGCAGCGCATGGCGCCGTAGCCCGCCAGGTCGGCACCGGTCAGCACGGCCAGCACGCCGGGCATGGCCCGCGCCGCCTCCGTCGCGATGCCGCGGATGACGCCATGCGCGTAGGGGCTGCGCACCACGACGCCCCAGGCCTGTCCGGGCAGGGCGTTGTCGTCCGTGTAGCGGCCTTGGCCCGTCAAGAGCGTCGGGTCCTCGGCGCGCGGCACGGGCTGGCCGATGCCGAACTTCAGGCGCGTGGGGTCGAAGGGGAGCGTGTCCGGCATGCGCGTCGTTCTCTCCAGGTTCCGCACCAACCTAGGCGCTGCCGGCGGAAAGGTCAGGCCCCGATCGCGAGCGGATTGGCCGTGATCCAGGCGGCGTAGTCGCGGTAGGCGGCCTCCGGCGCATGGCGGGGGGCCCAGCCGAAATCAGCCGCGCGCGCCCGGCGCATCACCCCGCGCGGCCGCGTCTCGGCGAAGCGAACGGTGGGCTCCTCCGCCGCGGCGGCGTGGCGCCAGCGGAAGCCCGGGAAGGCCCCGGCCAGGACGTCGCAGCAGGCCGGCAGGTGCGGCGCCCAGTCCAGGCCGGAGGCGAGGTTCACCACAAGGTGCGGCGGCTCCGGCGCGTCGAGCAGCCGCAGGAGCCCCTCGGCCAGGTCGCGCACATAGATCCAGTCGTAGGCGGGCAGCGGCGCCGGCGGCAGCACGGCCTCCCCCCGCCCCGCGGCGGCCCGGGCGATGGCCAGGTGCGGGGAGAGGGTGTCGCGCAGCCCGGTGTCCCGCTCCCAGGGCCCGAAGGTGCCGCCGATGCGCGCGGCCACGGCGTCGAGCCCCCAGAGCGCGCAGAGCCTGAGCCCCGCCCGCTCCACCGCGAACTTCGTGACACCGTAGAGGCCGAGCGGCGCGGCGGGCGTGTCGGCCTCGTCCATCTCCGGGAAGCGATAGAAGGATTCGCCGTAGACGGCCGCGGAGGAGGGCAGCACGACGCGCCGCACCCCGCCGGCATCGCGCGCCGCGCGGAGCGTGGCGATCACGCCCTGCACGTTCACCTCGACCAGCGCCTCGGGGTCGGCGGCCTCGCGCGCGGGACCTGCGGTGATGGCGGCAAAGGGGAACAGGCGGTCCACGCCGGCCAGCGCGCCGCGCAGCGCGGCCGCATCGCGCACATCGCCCTGCACCAGGCGCAGCCTGCCCGGCAGCCCCGCGAAGGCCTGCGCCGCGCCCGCGGGCAGCGCCGCCTCATGGCCGTAGAGCACCACGTCCTCGCCCCGGCGCAGCAGCGCCTCGGCGAGGTTCAGGCCGACGAAGCCCGCCCCGCCGGTGATCAGCACAGCCCCCATCGAACCCCCTGCCTCTCCCCTTGGCCTGCCCGTGCGTGTAAGCCGCGCCGCAGCATGCCCGCGAACCCACCCGATGTCGCCGTGGTCGGCGCCGGCCCGGCCGGCCTCATGGCCGCCGAGGTGCTGGCCGCAGCCGGCACGCGGGTTGCCGTCTTCGACCAGATGCCCTCGCCCGCGCGCAAGCTGCTGATCGCCGGCCGCGGCGGGCTGAACCTGACGCACTCCGAGGGGCTGGAGGCGATGCTCCCGCGCTACGGCGCCGCGCGGGCGGTGCTGGAGCCGGCGCTGCGCGCCTTCCCGCCCGAGGCGCTCGTCGCCTGGTGCGAGGGGCTGGGGCAGCCGACCTTCACCGGCTCCTCCGGCCGTGTCTTCCCTCGCGCGCTCAAGGCCTCGCCCCTGCTGCGCGCCTGGCTCGCACGTCTCGACGCGCTCGGCGTCATGCTGCGGCCACGCCATCGCTGGACCGGGCAGGCGCCGGACGGCGCGCTGCGCTTCGCCGCACCGGACGGGGAGGTGAAGGTCAAGGCGGCGGCCACCGTGCTCGCCCTCGGCGGCGCGTCCTGGCCGCGGCTCGGCTCGGACGGCGCCTGGCCGGCGCTGCTGCCGGGCGTCCGCACCCTGCCCTTCGCGCCCTCCAACATGGGCTTCGCCGTCGCCTGGTCCGACCGCTTCCGGGAGCGCTTCCAGGGCGAGCCGCTCAAGCGCATCGCGCTGCGCTTCGGGGAACGGCATGTGCGGGGCGAGGCGCTGGTGACCGCCTCCGGCATCGAGGGCGGGGCGATCTATGCGCTGTCCGCCCCGATCCGGGCGGCGATCGCCGCCTCCGGCCCGGTGGTGCTGGAGCTGGACCTCCGCCCGGACCTCGACCACGCGGCGCTCGCGGCCCGGCTCGCCGGGCGCGCCTCGCTGTCCAACCGCCTGCGCAAGGCCGGCCTGCCGCCCGTCGCCGTCGCGCTGGTGCAGGAGGCGCTGCATGCCGGCGCCGCCCGCGGCGACGCGGCCGGCCTGGTGAAGGCGCTGCCGCTTCGCCTGCTCGCGCCGCAGGGGCTGGACCGCGCCATCTCCTCGGCGGGCGGCGTGGCGTTGGAGGAGGTGGATGCCAACCTGATGCTGCGCGCGAGGCCCGGCACCTTCCTGTGCGGCGAAATGCTGGACTGGGAGGCGCCGACCGGCGGCTACCTGCTTCAGGCCTGCTTCGCCACGGGCGTCGCGGCGGCGCGCGGCGTGCTCGCCCGGCTCGGGCGTTAACCGGTTCCTAACCGGTCCCGCCGTTCATTGCCGCCCTGCAACCAGGACGGCTGCGCGTTCATGCCCGCTACACTCCCATGCTCGTGACCCTGTCGGGCGTGGTCCCCGGCGAGATCCTCGAGAATGCGCGCCCGGATGACTGGACCGCCGAGCTGACGCCCTCCGCCCCGGTGCTCGGCGTGATGACGACAGGGGCCGACGCCGCGTTCTTCGAGGCGCGGCACGACCCCGCCACGAACCGCGTCACGGTGACAATGGCGTCGAGCCTCGACGCGGAGCAGTTCGGCACGGGGCGCGTCCTGCAGCTCGGCCTCGCCCTGCGGCTTGCCTCCGGCTGGCAGGCGGTGGCGACGACCTGGCCCGTCGTGCTGGTCGGACTTGACGACACCGCGCCGCAGAACCTGCGCTTCGTCTCGGGCGGCGTGGTCCGCGCCGGAGAGGTCGCGGCCGAGATCGGGCGGATCGCCGCGGACGACCCGGACAGCCCGCAGGAGGTCCTCACCTTCCAGCCCGTCTGGCCGGACGAGGCCTGGTTCGAGGTGGTGGGCGGCGTGCTGCGCCTGCGCCAGGGGGTGGTGCTGGACGGCCCCGTCGGCGCCACGCGGGAGGTGCTGATCGAGGTCTCGGACGGGCGGAACACGGCCGCCTTCTTCCTCTCCTTCCAGATCGCGGCCGCCGGCACGGGCGGCGGGCGCTTCCCGCTCGACGGCACGCTCGGCGCGGACACGCTGCAGGGGGGCATCGCCGCGGACGCGATCTACGGCCACGCCGGGGCGGACCGGCTGCTCGGGGCGGAGGGCGACGACCTGCTCGACGGCGGCACGGGCGCGGACACGCTGCTCGGCGGGGCCGGCAACGACCTCCTCCTCGGGCAGGAGGACGCCGACACCCTGCTCGGCGACGATGGCGCGGACACGCTGCGCGGCGGCAGCGGCGCCGATGTCGCCGATGGCGGTGCGGGCGACGACCTGGTCGAGGGCGAGATCGGGGCGGACACGCTGCAGGGCGGCCCCGGGGCGGACACGCTCTCCGGCGGGGCGGATGCGGACACGCTGCTCGGCGGCGCCGGCGCCGACCTGCTGCTCGGGGGCGATGCCGGCGACCGGCTCGAGGGCGGGCCGGATCCCGACACGCTCCGCGGCGAGGCGGGCGCCGACACGCTGCTTGGCGGGGATGGCCCGGACCGGCTGGATGGCGGCGACGCCGCCGACCGCGCATTCGGCGAGGCGGGCGGCGACACGCTGCTCGGCGCAGCCGGCGCCGACACGCTGGAGGGCGGGGGCGGCGCGGATGACCTGCAGGGCGGCCTGGACGCGGACCTCCTCCTCGGCGGCGCCGAGGGCGACACGCTCCAGGGCGGCGAGGGAGACGACACGCTGGAGGGCGGCGACGGCGCGGACACGCTGCTCGGCGGCACCGGCAATGACGTGCTGCGCGGCGGCGAGGGAGACGACACGCTGCGCGGCGGCGACGGGGCGGACACGCTGGAGGGCGGCGCGGGCCTCGACCTGCTCGACGGCGGGTCCGGGAACGACCTCTACCACGTCGATGGAGAGGACCCGCTGCCCGTCGAGGCGCCGGATGGCGGCGTCGACGAGGTGATCCTCGGCCGCAGCGCCCTCCTTCCCGGTGGCATAGAGGTCGCGCGGCTGCGCGAGGGGGCCGGCGCGCTCTCGATCCTTGGTTCGGCGATGGCCGAGTTCCTCGTCGGCAACTCGGCCGCGAACCTCCTCCAAGGCGGCGGCAGCGCCGATACGCTGGACGGCGCGGACGGCGCCGACACGCTCGATGGCGGCGAGGGCGCGGACAGCGTGGCGGGTGGCCTCGGACGGGATCGGCTGGTCGGCGGGGCCGGCGCGGACACGCTTCTGGGCGGCGACGGCGACGACACGGCCGATGGCGGCACGGATCCCGACCGCCTGGATGGCGCCGAGGGTGCGGACAGCCTTCTCGGCGCGACCGGCGCGGACACCCTGCTCGGCGGCGGCGGCGCGGACACGTTGCTGGGCGGCGAGGGCGACGACAGCGCGGATGGCGGGGCCGATGCCGACCGGCTGGAGGGTGAGGCCGGCTTGGACATGCTCTCGGGCGGCACCGGCGCGGACACGCTGGTGGGCGGGGATGGCGACGACAGGCTCACCGGGGGCGACGATCCGGACCGGCTGGAGG
>DASQNQ010000072.1:0-13903 GCA_035644895.1 Acetobacteraceae bacterium
AGCCCAGCCGCTCGGCGATCTCGTGGGCGACCCGCTCGTGCTCGGGGTCCTCGAACTCGATCACCTTGCCCGTGTCCACGTCGATCAGGTGGTGGTGGTGGCCGCGGTCGGCGGGGTCGTAGCGCGCGCGGCCGCCGCCGAAGTCCCGCCGCTCCAGGATGCCCTTCTCCTCGAGGAGGCGCACCGTGCGGTAGACCGTGGCGACGGAGATGCGGGCATCGAGGGCCGTGGCACGCCGGTAGAGCTCCTCGACATCCGGGTGGTCCTCGGCCTCGCTCAGCACGCGCGCGATCAGCCGGCGCTGCCCCGTCATCTTCAGGCCCCGCTCGATGCAGAGCCGTTCGATGCGGGACGGGTCCGGGCGTGACCCGTTGGGATGGGCGGCGTCGGGGAGTTGATCCATGCGAAGGCGGGCCAGGAGCGGGAGACGCCGAGGATAGGCGAGAAGCGCCGCCCCTTCCATCCACCGGCGCCGTACCGACCCGGGGGAGGGCGGGCGCGGTGGAGGCCGCGCCGCCCGGCCTGTCAGTCCACCGAGGGCGCCGCGTTGGCGGCGGCGGTGGTGCGGCCGCCACGGGCCGGACGGCCGCGCGGCTTGGTGCCGAGCCCGATGCGCTTGGCGAGCGAGGAGCGGTGCTTGGCGTAGTTCGGCGCGACCATCGGATAGTCCGGCGGAAGGCCCCACTTCTCCCGGTACTGGTCGGGCGTCATGTTGTAGGCGGTCTTGAGGTGCCGCTTCAGCATCTTCAGCCGCTTCCCGTCCTCGAGGCACACCAGGTATTCCGGCGTGATCGACTTCTTCACGGTCACGGCAGGTTGCGGCTTCTCGGGCATCGCGGGTGCGGGCGCGCCGACGTTCGACAGGGTCCGGTAGACGTCCTGGATCAACTGCGGCAGGTCCGAGAGGGGAACCGAGTTGTTGGACACGTGGGCCGCGACGATTTCCGCCGTCAAGCCAAGGATGTCTGATCCAGCGGCGTTGCCGGCTCCGTTTTCTGGCATCGTATGTCTCCGTATCCCGTCCCGTTCCGGGGTTTCGGCGGCAACATAGGCGTTGTTCTGCGCGTTTCGCAATGCCATCCGTGGCACAACAGGACGTTTCAGTGATGAACTCCGCAATTTCCGGGACCGTCCAAGAATTCCCGGTGGACCGCACCCTCGACATCACACGCGAGACTTGCCCCATGACCTTCGTCCGGACCCGGCTGGAGCTGGATCGCATGGGGGCGGGCCAGGTGCTCCTCCTGCGCCTGCGCGGCGCCGAGCCGCTGGCCAACGTCCCGCGCACGGCCACCGAACAGGGCCACGCCCTGCTCGGCCGCCGGGAGGAGCCGGACGGCACCACCCTCCTCTGGATCAGGAAGGGGGGGTGACCAGGGGGGAGAGCAACGCGCGGCGCAGCACCAGGGCGTCGGACCCGTCCGCGTAGTAGCGGCGGCGGCGCCCGGCCTCCTCGAACCCCGCCGCGGCGTAGAGGGCGCGGGCCGCCCCGTTCGCCTCCGACACTTCGAGGAACATCGTCCGGGCGCCCCGCAGCACCGCGCCGGCCATCGCGCCCGCCAGCAGGGCCGCGCCCACGCCCTGCCGGCGGCAGGCGGCGACGGCCGCGAGGGTCAGGATCTCCGCCTCGTCCGCCGCCACCCGGGCGAGCACGAAGCCCCGGCCCGGCGCCATGAGGCCGAAGGCGCCGGGCATCTCCAGCATCAGGCGGATGGCGTCAGGCCCCCAGGCCTCGGCGGGGGGGAAGGCCGCCGCGTGCAGCGCCGTGAGGGCCGGCGCGTCGGCCGCCGCCGCGGGAGTCATCCCCCTCGGACCGCCGGCGGCTCGACGTAGAGGGGCGCCGCGCCGCGAGGCGGGATCGCGCCCGCCAGCCGCAGCGCCGCGACGCGGGCCGCATCCGCCGCGTGCGGCAGGCGCGCCCCGGTCAGCATCGCATCCGCCCCGCGCGCCAGCAGCCGCGCCGCGACGAGGGCCGCGCCGTCGCCGGCCAGCGCCACCGGGCCGCCGGGCGGAGGGAGGTCGCGCTCGGCCACCGCCCGGGGCGGCGCCTCCGGCACGGCGGCGCCGGGCGCGAAGCATTCGAGCACCACGCGCCCGCGCCGGTTGTCCACGGCGGTCCAGACGGCGCGGGCCGCCCGCAGCGGCTCCGGCAGGGCGGCGGCCAGGGCCTCGCCGGTCGTGACGCCCACCAGGGGCAGCCCTGCGCCGAGCGCGATGCCCTCGGCCAGCGCGATGGCGGCGCGGAGCCCCGTGAAGCCGCCCGGCCCCACCACCACCGCGACGGCGTCGAGCCCCGTCGCGGACAGCCCGGCCTCGGCCAGCACGCGTTCGGCGAGCACGGGCAGCGCGGAGGGATGGCCCCTCGCCCCGTCCTCCTGCCCGCGCGCCAGCACCTCCCCATCCGCCAGCAGGGCGGCGGAGGAACGGGCGAGGGAGCCATCCAGGCAGAGCAGGCGCATCCCCCGCCTGTAATGCGCGCCGCGTGGCCGGTCCATGCGCGCCTTGCCCAACACGCCGCCTTCGGCTTTGCTCGGCCCGAGCCCGAGGTGCCCGAGAGATGAACGAGATCGCCGTGCCGCGTCCGAACAACCTGGACGCCTTCTGGATGCCCTACACGGACAACAAGTACTTCAAGGGCACGCCCCGCATGCTCGCCCGGGCGGAGGGCATGCACTACTTCACGCCGGAGGGCCGGGAGATCCTGGACGGCACCGCGGGCCTGTGGTGCTGCAACGCCGGCCATGGGCGGCGGGAGATCACGGAGGCCATCCAGAAGCAGGCCGCGATCCTCGACTTCGCGCCGACCTTCCAGCTCGGCCATCCCATCGCGTTCGAGGCCGCCTCCCGCGTCGCGGAGCTGACGCCGCCCGGCCTCGACCGCGTCTTCTTCGTGAACTCGGGCTCCGAGGCCGCGGACACCGCGCTCAAGATCGCGCTGGCCTACCACCGCGCCAACGGACAGCCGCAGCGCGTGCGGCTGGTGGGGCGCGAGAGGGGCTACCACGGCGTCGGCTTCGGCGGCATGTCGGTGGGCGGCATCGGCCCGAACCGCCGCCAGTTCGGCGCCATGCTTCCTTACGTGGACCACCTGCCCCACACCCACCTGCCCGCGCGCAACGCCTTCACCCGCGGCCAGCCGGAGCACGGCGCGGAGCTGGCGGAGGTGCTGGAGAACCTGGTCGCGCTGCACGGCGCGGACACGATCGCGGCGGTGATGGTGGAGCCCGTCGCGGGCTCGACCGGCGTGCTGGTGCCGCCCAGGGGCTACCTGGAGCGGCTGCGCGAGCTCTGCACGAAGCACGGCATCCTGCTCATCTTCGACGAGGTCATCACCGGCTTCGGCCGCATCGGCACGCCCTTCGGGGCGGAGCGGCTCGGCGTCACCCCCGACCTGATGACGATGGCCAAGGGACTGACCAACGCCGCCGTGCCCATGGGCGCGGTCGCGGCGTCGGACGCGATCTACCGCACCATCGTGGAGGGCATGCCGGGCGGCATCGAGCTGTTCCACGGCTACACCTATTCGGGCCACCCGCTCGCCTCCGCCGCCGCGATCGCGACGCTGGAACTCCACCGGGCGGAGGACCTGCCGGGCCGCGCGCGGGCGATCGAGCCCTACTGGCAGGACGGCGCGCACCACCTGCGGGACGCGCCGGGCGTGGTGGACATCCGCGACATGGGCCTGATCGCCGGCATCGAGCTTGAGCCCCGCCGCGGCGCGCCGGGCGCGCGCGCGATGGAGGTGTTCCGCTGGTGCTTCGACCACGGCCTGCTGGTCCGCGTCACCGGCGACATCGTGGCCCTCTCGCCACCGCTGACGGTCGAGCGGGGGCATGTGGACCGCATCTTCGGGACGCTGCGGGAGGCGATCACGGCCGTCGCGGCGTGACCGGGGGGTTTCCAAGGGGCTCCGCCCCTTGACCCCGCCGGGGACGATGATCGTCCCCGGACCCCTCCATTCTTTGTCCCGCCAGGGATCTGGCCGCGCCACGCGGGGCAGGCAACACCCCGCTGAGGGAAGGTCCAGGAAACCCGGTTTCCTGGTGGGAGAGCGCGAGAGGGCAAGGCCCTCTCGCAATCCGCATCACATCGTCCGCAGCGCGGAGTGGAAGCGCGTGTCGCGCCGCCACCAGCCGGGGGTGCGCAGCGCGCGGTGCTCGATCGTGCCGCGCGTGGCCAGCGCCTGCACGCCTTCGGCCAGCAGCGTCCGCCGCGGCGACCCGCCGGAGGTGTCGAAGGCCCCCGCCTCGTAGCGGCCCCGGCGCTGCGTCAGAAGGCTGCACCAGTCCACCGCGCCGAACAGCGCCCAGGGCGTGACGGCGCGCAGGTCCGCGCCCTCGGCCCGCAGCGTTTCCGCGGCCTGCCAGCACTCGTTCAGCCAGCGCACCTGCTCCTCCCGCTCCTGGCAGCCGAGGTGGACCTCGGTGACGGCCAGCGGCACCTCCGGGTAGCGGTGCCAGGCGTCGCGCAGCCGCGGCAGCCAGCCCGTGAGGCCCGCCGGCATCGGCACCCGCGCGGCCTCCGTGTCCGCATAGGCGTGGCGCCCGTTCCCGCCATGGGTGTGCCCGGGATAGAACGGCAGGCGCTGGTCGAGGAAGCGTTCGCTCGTGATGTAGTAGTTCAGCCCGAAGACCATCGGCGCCAGGTCGCCGGCCAGGAAGTCCTCCAGCCAGGCCTGCGGCACGCCGGAGGCAAGGCAGCGGCCCCACCAGCCATGCGCGGGGTTGATGCGCCCCGCGAGGAGGTCGAGCGAGAGCCAGCGGCGCTCGTTCTCGTAGTCCGCCTGGTACTGCAGCTCGGGGGTCGCGAAGGTGCGGCCCAGGTCCTCGGTCTGCACCAGCCGCGCCGCCGGGTTCACCTCCCGGATCGCGCGCATGGCCAGCAGCACGGCCCGGCACTGCAGCGCCACCATGAAGATGAAGCTCGCCTCGTCCGAACGGTGCGGGTGCCAGTGGCCGTAGAGGCCGGAGAAGCGCGCGGTGGTCAGCGGCTCGTTCACCGGGGTCCAGTCCTCGACCCAGGGGAAGCGCCGCGCGACGCGGCCCGCATAGTCGGCGAGCTTCTCGGGGAAGCGCGGGTCGGAGAGGCAGGTGTAGGCGGGCCCGCTGCCATGGTGGACGAAGCCCACGATCGGCTTGATGCCGATGCGGCGCATCTCCGCCAGGCGCTCCTCGTGCCAGGCCCAGCCGCACTCCTCCGGCTGGTCCGGCGCGACCCGTTCCCAGGAGACGGGGTAGCGCAGGGTGCGCACGCCGAGCGCCCGCACCTCCTCCAGGTCCGCGATGCGGTCATGGTGGCCCGTCTCGCGGAACTGGTCGCGCAGCATGTCGCGCACACGCACCACGCTGCACTCGATGCCACCCCAGACCTCGAGCTGGGCTGCCGGCAAGGCACGGCTGGTCAGGATTGGCCCGGGGGCCACCTTGCCATCGAACATCTGTTTGTCCCCTCCGTCGGCGCCGCGAGATCACCCAGAGACGCCAGCGAGGGGCGGGGCAGAGCGGCCAACCCGGGGGCAACGTGGCAGCATTGTGTCTGGTTCACCCAAGCGCTTGATGGATTTCGAGAAATGCGCGGAGGCTGAACGTCGGGTCCGTGACATTCTTCGCGGCCAACGGGCCGGCGCCGGGCGCACGACGGCCGGGCCTGCCCGGCGTCGTGGCCCTGGCTGCGCCCCTGTCAGCGCGAAGGAGTGCCGCCGCCGCCCGATGGGCTCGGGGCCGCCTGGGACCCGGTCCCCTGCGTCGGCGCGGTGCCGCGGCCGGCATTGCCCACGGCGTTGCCCGGGTTCCGCTCGACCTCCGGGATGTCGCCGCCGCGGCCCGTCGCCCGCCGGTCCGGCCCGCCGGTCGAGCCCACGACGCCCGGCGTCGAGTCCGACCGGCCCGAGTTCTGCGGGGAGCCGCCGACGGCGTTGCCCGGGTTGCGCTGGACCTCGGGCACGTCACCGAGGGTCTGCGAGTTCTGCGCCAGGGCCGGCGCAAGGGTCACGGCCCCGAGGGCCAGGGCACAGAACAGGATGCGCGGGGTTGTCCGCATGAAGGTTTCCTCCGAAACAAAAATGGCGGGCCAAGCCGGCCCGCCCCCGCCGCCCTAACGGGGCGGCCCGGGGCGCGTTGCACGCCGTGGCGGAACGAGGGGGCCGGGGCGGCGCGACCTTGTGCGGGCCGGGCGGCCACCCCGCGGGGTGGCGGCGGCGCGGCGTTGCCATATAACGGCCACCAACAAATCCTTCCGGGACCCCAGGCACATGAGCGACACGCAAGTCCCCGTCACCGTCCTCACCGGCTATCTCGGCGCCGGCAAGACCACGCTGCTGAACCGCATCCTCTCGGAGAACCACGGCCGCAAGTTCGCCGTCGTGATCAACGAGTTCGGGGAGCTGGGCGTGGACAACGACCTCGTCGTCGATGCGGACGAGGAGGTGTTCGAGATGAACAACGGCTGCATCTGCTGCACCGTCCGCGGCGACCTGATCCGCATCATCGGCGGGCTGATGCGCCGCAAGGGCGACCTCGACGGCATCATCGTCGAGACCACGGGCCTCGCGGACCCCGCCCCCGTCGCGCAGACCTTCTTCGCGGACGAGGACGTGAAGGCGCGCACGCGGCTCGATGCCATCGTCACCGTCGTGGACGCGAAGCACCTGGCCGCCCGCCTGGCCGACAGCCGGGAGGCCGAGCAGCAGATCGCCTTCGCCGACATCGTCGTGCTGAACAAGATGGACCTGGTGGGCCCCGCGGAGGCCGACGCGGTCGAGCGCCGCATCCGCGCCATCAACCCGCACGCGGAGGTCCGCCGCGCCACGAAGTCCGACGTGCCGCTCGACGCCGTGATCGGGCGCGAGGCCTTCAGCCTGGAGCGCATCCTGGAGCGCGAGCCGGAGTTCCTGACCGACGACGCGCACGAGCATGACGGGGAGATCATGTCCGTGTCCTTCGAGGTCGCGCAGCCGATCGACCCGGAAAAGTTCAACGCCTGGATCAGCAACCTGCTCCAGACCAAGGGGCAGGACCTGCTGCGGACCAAGGGCATCCTCGCCTACAAGGGCGACGACCGGCGCTTCGCCTTCCAGGCCGTGCACATGATCGCCGACGGCGACTACATCGGGACATGGCCCGAGGGCGCGGAGCGGCGGTCGAAGATCGTCTTCATCGGCCGCGACCTGAACCGCCCGCAGCTCCGCCGCGGCTTCGAGGGCTGCGTGGCCTGATGGCGGAGGTGGCCGAGGGCGACTTCCTCCTCGCCTCCCGCGGGCAGTCGCAGGAGTGCGGGGCCTGGGCGGTCGCGGCGGTGTTCTCCCGCGACGGGGCGGCCGGCTTCGCGCTCGGCGACGGCACGTTGCGGATCGTGGGGGACGGCGAGTGGCGGGCGGTCGAGGCGCATCGCGGCGCCTCGCTCTCGGCCTGCGCGGATGTGCGCTCAGGCTTCCTCTCGGGCGGCGACGACGGGCGGCTGGTGCATGTCGCGGCCGATGGCGCGGTCACCGAGGTTGCGCGCTACGGCAGCAAATGGGTTGACCATGTCGCGGCGCATGAGGCGGGCGTGCGCCTCGCGGCCGTGGGCAAGACCGTCCACGTGCTGGACGGCGAGGGCCGCGCCCTCAAGTCCCTCACCCACCCGTCGAGCGTCGGCGGCGTCGCGCTCGACGCGAAGGGCAAGAAGATCGCCGCCAGCCACTACAACGGCGCGTCGCTCTGGTTCGTCGCGGCGAAGGAGGACAAGCCGCGCGTGCTGGAGTGGAAGGGCAGCCACCACGCCATCGCCTTCTCGCCGGACGGCACGCATGTCGTGACCGCGATGCAGGAGCCGTCGCTGCATGGCTGGCGGCTGGCGGACGGGCAGCACATGCGCATGTCGGGCTATCCCACCAAGACGCGCTCCCTCTCCTTCACCGCGCGCGGGCGGTGGCTGGCGACGTCCGGCGCGGAATCCGTCGTGCTCTGGCCCTTCTTCGGCGGCGGCCCGATGGGCAAGGCGCCGACCGAGCTCGCGGGCGGGGACGAGGTGCTGTGCAGCGCGGTGGCCTGCCACCCCCAGCACGAGGTGGTGGCAGCCGGCTTCGGCGACGGGCTGGTGCTGATCGCGGAGGTCGCCTCGGGCAAGGTCGTGCCGGTGGCGCCGCCGCGCGGCAGCCCCGTCTCCGCGCTGGCCTGGAACGCCGCGGGCTCCATGCTCGCCTTCGGGACGGAGGCGGGCTTCTGCGGCGTCGTTGACCTTGGCCGGAAGGGATAGAGACAGTGGACCAGGCCGTCATCCAGACCGCGAACCTCCGCATCCCGCGCCTCGGCCTCGGCACCTGGCCGATGAAGGGGGCGGAGTGCCAGCAGGCGGTCGAGAGCGCTCTCGGGCTCGGCTACCGCCACGTCGACACCGCCGAGATGTACGGCAACGAGGATGCGGTGGGCGCGGGGCTGAAGGCCTCCGGCCTGCGGCGGGAGGAGGTCTTCGTCACCACGAAGGTCTGGAACGACAAGCCGCGCGGCGACCAGATCCGCGCGGCGCTGGAGGCCTCGCTCACGCGCCTCGGCACGCCGCATGTGGACCTGTTCCTGATCCACTGGCCGAGCCCGCAGCTCGACCTCGATGGCGCGCTGCGGGCGCTGGCCCGCGCGCGGGAGGAGGGGCTGGCGAAGGCCGTCGGCGTCTCGAACTTCCCGCCCGGGCTGTTGCGTCGTGCGCTGGAGAGCGGCCTCGCGCCGATCGCCTGCCTGCAGGTCGAGTTCCACGTGTTCCTCAACCAGTCCCGCCTGCTGGAGATCTGCCGGCGGCACGATGTCGCGCTGACGGCCTACTCGCCGCTGGCGAAGGGGGAGGCGGGCGCGGACCCCGTGGTGGCGCGCATCGCCGCGAAGCACGGGGCGACGGGCGGCCAGGTGGCGCTGGCGTGGCTCCTCGCGCAGGACGGGGTGGCGGCGGTGCCCAAGGCGGCCTCCCCCGCGCGGCAGCGGGAGAACCTGGGCGCGCTCGGGCTGCGGCTCGACGCGGAGGACATGGCCGCGATCGCGGCGCTGCCGAAGGGGCGCCGCTACGTCAACCCGGCCGGTCTGGCGCCCGACTGGGACGCCTGAGCCGGGTGGCCGCGCCTCAGGTGCGGCGGATCGGGCGCTTCGGAGATGCCACGGTGCCCTCGGCGATCACGCAGGCATGAACGGCCGGCTGGAACCGCTGCGGCGGCGCAAGCTCGGGCGGTGCCTCCCGCAGGGCCTGGGCCAGCAGGGGCGCGGCACAGGTCGTCGCAGGCGAGATCACCCGGGCCGGGTCCTGCACATCAGCCATCGCCGGGCTGGCCACCAGGGCGACGGTCAGGGCCGCTGCAGCCAAAAAGCCAAACTTTTCCATACTTTGGGCTCCCAGATTGACATCCCCTGTGAACCCCCCTTTGCGGCAACGCCCCGAGTCGCCCCCGCGTTGCGTGACTTTTTTCCGACCCGTGATGGAACCGCGCCCGTGGCGCCCCGTCTCTCGCCGCGAACGTGCCTGGACCATCCCGGCGCGGGGGGCTGCGCGGAAGCCGGCGCCCGATCACATCACGGAGGGGGCTGATGTCCGACGATCCGGACGACGAGGTGGACCTGGGCATCAGCCTGGAGGCCGTGGCGACCGTGGTGGACCATGCGCGGGCCCTGCAAGGAAAGGAGGAGACCGACCCCGAGCAGCTCTCCGAGGACCAGAACTCCGAGGCGGCCCTCCTCCAGGAGAACCCGGAGGACATGACCGAGGACACGCTGCGGCTCTTCATCAACGAGCTGAACGAGGACGAGCAGGCAAGCCTGATCGCGCTCGCCTGGGTTGGCCGCGGCGACTACGACGCATCCGAGTGGGATGAGGCGCGGGCGCTCGCCGCCGAGCGGAACGAGGGCCGGGACCCGGCCGACTACCTGCTGGGCATGGACACGCTCGGCGACTTCCTGGCGGAGGGCGTCGCGGCCTTCGGCCTCTCGATCGAGGACATCGAGCGGTAGGCGGTCAGGCGATCTCCCGGATCAGCTTGCGCCGCACGGCCTGGCCGAAGGCCTCGAAGTCCTCGGCGGCGATGACGAAGGCGCCGGGGCCGCCGATCACGCTTTCGCGGAAGTACTGGTCGAGCGGCACGGGCGGCAGGCGGCCGAAGGTCGGGCGGTCGTTCAGGATCGGCAGGCCGTTGATCGTGATGCCCTCGGCCACCGCGCGGTCGCGCATCGTCTCGGGCGGCGGGCCGGAGTTGTTGATGCCATCGCCCGAGACGTCGATCACCCGCCGCGTCGCCTCGTAGGGGCATTCGGCGAAGGTGCGGCGCGAGAACTCGATGGCGCCCGAGACGGAGGTCCAGGACAGCGAGATGCGTGGCGCCTCGGCCAGCGTCTCCGCCCACCCCTCCGCGTCGCGCTGGGATGCGATGCGCCGCCACGGGATCGCCAGGCGCTGGTACTCGATGCCGGCCCACTCGACATACGCCAGCGCCACGGCGCCGATCATGCCGCCGCGGATCGCCTCCACCACGCGCGGGTCGGAGACGGCGGCGCGGTAGCCCTCCCGCTGCAGCCGCGCCTCGTCCTCGTCGATCGAGCGCGAGACGTCGACCGCGAGCACGAGGGCGACATCCACCGGCTCGGTGGCCCGCGCGGGGTGCGCCGCGAGGCCCGTGGCGGCGGCGAGCAGTGTCCTGCGGCGCATGGGCTGGGATCCCCCTCGGTCACCCCGGATCAGAGCAACTCCGCGCGCCGCCCCGCAACCACAATCCGGCGCCGTCGCGTCAGGCCGCCCCGCGCACCGCGGCGACGACGCGCGCCACCTGCTCCTCGGTCAGGTAGGGATGCATCGGCAGCGACATGATCCGGCCGCAGAGCATCTCGCTCACCGGCAGCGGCGGCGGCCCGCCCGTGACCGCGCCCGCATGCGCGTCGCGGTAGGCCGGCTGGTGGTGCAGCGGCTTCGGGTAGTAGACGGCGGTCGGCACGCCGGCCGCCTGGCAGGCCGCCTGCACGCGCCCGCGCGCGGCCTCGTCCGCCAGCAGCACCGAGTAGAGGCCCCAGGCATGCGCGGCGCCCGGCGTGGCGGCGGGCACCTGCACGGCGCCGCGCAGGCCCTCCGCGTACAGCGCGGCGATGCGCGCGCGGCTGGCCATCTCGCCCTCCAGCAGCGGCAGCTTGCAGAGCAGGATCGCGGCCTGGATCGTGTCGAGCCGCCCGTTCATGCCGGTGCGCAGCACCTCGTAGCGCGTCCTGCCCTCGCCATGCGTGCGGAGCGAGCGGTAGAGCTCCGCACGCTCCGCGCTGTCCGTCAGCAGCGCGCCGCCGTCGCCGTAGCAGCCGAGCGTCTTGGTCGGGTAGAAGGACAGCGCCGTCGCATGGCCCCAGCGGCCGAGCCGCCTGCCGTCCAGCGCCGCCCCGAAGGCCTGCGCCGCGTCGTCGAGGGCGAACATGCCGCGCGCCGCGCAGATGCGCTCGATCGCCGGCCAGTCGGCGGGCAGGCCGAACAGGTCCACGCCCACCACCGCGCGCGGCCTGAGCCGTCCCTCGCTCTCGACGAGGGCGATGCGCCGTTCGAGGTCCGCGAGGTCGATGTTGAACGTCACCGGGTCCACGTCCACGAAGACCGGCGTGGCGCCGAGCACGAGCGGCACCTCGGCCGTCGCGGTGTAGGTGAAGGCCGGCAGGAAGACGGCGTCGCCGCGCCCGATGCCCTCGGCCATCATCGCGATCTGCAGCGCGTCGGTGCCGGAGGACACGCCGACGGCATGCGCCGCGCCGGCGAAGGCGGCCAGCTTCTCCTCGAATTCCGCGACCTCGGGCCCGTTCACGAAGCGGCCGCTGGAGAGCACCTGGGCGATGCGCCGGTCGATTTCGGGCCGGATCAGCGCCTGCTGGGCCTGGACGTCGAAGAGGGCGATGGGCGATGTCATGACGCGCTGCATAGCCCCATGCCGCGCGCGCGCCAAATCACCCGCGGTTTCGGCGTGCAACGCCACCCCTGGCGGGGAAGGTCAGCCCCGGCGCGCCCGCAGCAGGACCATCACCCCGGCCAGCGTCACCGCGCCGCCGATGAGGTCGGTCGCGTGCAGCGTCTCCCCCAGCAGCGCCCAGCCGAACAGCGCCGCGAGCGGCGGGGCGAGCAACTGCAGGGCCGAGGCGGTGGAGGCCGGCACGCGCCGCAGCATGACGAAGTAGAGCGCATACCCCCCGATGCCCACCACCAGCATGGACCAGAGCAGCGCGGCGATGGTGGGCAGGCTGGCGGTGGCGGGCGGCGCGCCCTCGACCGCGAGGGCAAGGGCGAGGCACAGCACGGCGGAGATGGCGGTCTGCCCGAGGCTCGCGGACCACATGTCCACGCGGCCCTTGGCGGGCGCGAAGGCCAGCAGCCCGGCCGCCTGGCTGACCGCCGCGCCGATGGCGAACAGCAGCCCCGTCGCCTCCGCCCCCGCCAGCCCGTCCGCCGCGCGGAACCCGCCCAGCGTGGCGACGCCGGCCCAGCCGAGCGCCAGCCCCGCCCAGGCGCCGCCCGGCAGGGGGCGGCGGAGGAAGATCGCCTCGCCCGCCGCGACCATGAGCGGCGTGGTCGCCGAGATGAGGGCGACGAGCCCGGTCGGCACGCGGGCCATGGCCAGCCAGGCGCAGACGAGGTAGCCCCCCATGCCGAACAGGCCGAGCAGCGCGACCCGGCCAAGGTCCGTGCGGGCGGGCAGCGGGCTGCGCAGCGCAAGCGCGATGGCCAGCAGGAAGGGCGCCGTCAGCCCGAAGCGGATGGCCAGCGACCACAGCGCCGGCCATTCGCGCACGACCACGCCCGCAACCGTGAAGGCGGAGGCCCAGATCGCGACGAAGCTTGCACCGATCAGGAGTCCGCCTGCGCCCATCCCCCGGGCTTGCCCCGGAACCGCGACGGGAACAAGCCGCGGCGGCGCGGGTCACCCCAGCAGGGCGGGCAGGTCCGCGAGGCTCCGGACCTCCGCATCCGGCGCGCCGGGCAGGCGCTCCGGCCGGGCGCCCGCGCGGTTGCACCAGGCGACGCGCATGCCGAAGGCCGAGGCCGCCCAGGCGTCCCAGCCATTGGCCGAGACGAACAGGATCTCCGCCGCCGCGACGCCGAGCCGGTCGGGCGCGAGCCGGTAGACGCGCGGGTCCGGCTTGAAGGAGGGGACCTCCTCCACCGAGATCACGGCATCGAGCAGCCCGTCAAGGCCCGAGGACGCGCAGGCCGCGCCGAGCATGTCGGGCGAGCCGTTCGAGAGCGTCGCCGTCGCGAGCCCGCGCGCCCGCAGCGTGCGCAGCACCGCCGGCACCTCCGGGAAGGCGTCGAGGCGCAGGTAGAGCTCCATCAGCCGCGCGCGCAGCGCGGCATCCCCCGCAAGCCCCAGGGTCTCCAGCGCGAAGTCCAGCGCCTCCCCCGTCACCTGCCAGAAGGGCGCGTAGCGGCCCTGCAGCCCGCGCAGCCAGGAATACTGAAGCTGCCTGTCCCGCCAGAGGGCCGTGAGCGCCGCGGCGCGGTCGCCCAGCACGTCCGCGCAGCCCGCGGCGGCGGAGCCGAAGTCGAACAGGGTGCCATAGGCGTCGAAAACGCAGGCGCGGATGCCGCGCAGGTGATTCGTCATCGGGCGGTCTCCCGAGGCAGAGAGTATACCATCGCGCGGAACCGGTCGCCTGACGACCGAATGGCATGGCGCCTGACCAGCCGGGGCCGCAAGGCGACGGGGAGGTTACGAAACAACATAGTTTCGTAGAGCGAATGCGACCGGACGGTCCGGCTTGCGTTCGGCGCCTGTTGCCTTCGTCCCCCGCCAGGGGCGGCAGGCTGGCGCACCCACCCAGCAGGACCGCCGCCACCGCGCGGCGGCCAGGCAGCCCGGAAGGCCATTCAGGATGCAGACCAACATCAGCACGCCCGCTTCATGGGCCGCGGAGAAAGGCGCGGGTTGGACCCG
>DASQNQ010000073.1:0-21346 GCA_035644895.1 Acetobacteraceae bacterium
CGCACACCGCCGCGCCGCCCCGGATCTCGTTCAGGTGGACCACCTCCAGCCGGTTGCCCCGGCGCGGGTCATCCTCCGGCCGCTCCGCCGCGCCCATGGCCGCGCGCAGCGCCAGCCGCCCGATGCGGCCCATGCCAGTGATACCGACTCTCATGCCATCGTCTCCGGCTCGGGATGCGGGCTCAGCGCGCCATGGCGTGGGGGTCGGCCAGCTCGTCCACCCGCGCCTTCAGCGCCATGCGGTCCAGCGAGGCGAAGGGCAGGCTGGTGAAGATGCCGAGGCGCCGATGCAGCGCGGCATAGAGCTCGTTCAGGAGCGTCGCGCGCTCTGCCGCGCTGCCGGTGAACTTGGCCGGGTCCGGC
Organism: Acetobacteraceae bacterium; assembly: GCA_035644895.1. Taxonomy (GTDB): domain Bacteria; phylum Pseudomonadota; class Alphaproteobacteria; order Acetobacterales; family Acetobacteraceae; genus Falsiroseomonas. The sequence continues at coordinate 364 of DASQNQ010000073.1, forward strand.
AGCGGCCAGGCGGCGGTGATGGTGGTCTCGCCGAAGTCCGGGCAGACCTGACCGGCCAGCGTGTCGCAGAGCGCGATGACGAAGTCGATGCGCGGCGCCCCGGAACCGCAGAACTCTTCCCAGGACTTGGAACGCAGGCCGGAGACGTCGTGGCCGAGCGCCTTGAGCTGGCTCAGCACCTCTGGCAGCGGCCCGGTGTCGCTGGGCGCCGAGCCCGCCGAGAAGGCGCGGAAGCGCCCTTCGCCCACACGGTTCAGGATGGCCTCGGCCATGACAGAGCGGGCCGAGTTGCGGGTGCAGAGGAACAGCACGTTGAACACGGGCTTCTCCATCCGGGCGGCTTCCCCATCGGTGTCGAACAGGCGGTGCAGGTCGCCGCAGCGCGCCGGGTCGCCGCCACAGCAGGCCTCGGCGAGGAATGCGACGAGGGCGCGCAGGCGGGCGACCTGGGCGGCGTAGATCAGGCTCCGGCCCTGACGCGTCGGGGCAGCCAGCCCGGCCTCCTCCAGCGCGCGCAGGTGGAAGGAGAGCGTGGAGGCGGGCACGCCAAGCCGCGCCGCGAGTTCTCCGGCCGGGAGGCCGGAGGGGCCAGCCGCGAGCAGCAGCCTCATCAGCTCCAGCCGGGTCACCTGGCCCAGCGCCATGAAGCCTGCAGCGACCTCGTTCACACTCATGCTTCTAAAATAATCGAAGCGCCAGGATGGTGAGGGTGAAGCTTCGATGACAATGCTGCCCGTCGCGTGGTTCAGCCCGGTACGGAAGCGCTTAGGAACGCCAATGCCTGGATGACCCCGGCCGCGATGGCCTCGAGGCGCTCGCCCAGGCCGAAGCAGGCGGCACGGTCGCCACGCGGGTCCACCTCGACCAGCTTCGTCCCGCGCCGCACGGTCACCCCGTGTCCCGTACCAGCCCATGCAGCATGCCAGACGTGGGCGCGTTGAGATTGGCCGGACCGAGGCGGCCCAAGACGTCGCCGACCTGCACCGCCTCCCCGATGCGCCGCGTCGTGGTGAAGACCCCATCCTCGGGAGCGGTGACCAGCCGCTCGCGCCGTAGACCGCCGATGGCCCGCGGCTCCCCCGCCTGGGCCAGGGCCGCCCCTTCGGTGATGAGCGCCCGGGTGCCTCCCAGCTCGTCTCGACCGCGCAGTACCCACCGGCGACGAAGCCAGGGCCGAGGCCAATCAACGGAGCCGGGAACTCGTCCAAAGGCTCCGGTCCAGCGGAACAGCATGTTGTCAGGTCACCTGCTCCATCACTCGCCGCTCGGACCGCACTGAGTAGAAGGCCCGCAGCAACAGCGCCCGCAGCAGGTTCTCCGGCGTGATCGAGTCCCGCTCACCGGGCGCGTGGAGCTCGTCGAACTCACCCGACAGCCGCGCCAGCGCACGGTTCACCGGAACCCGGATCAGACGGCGAAAGGCGGTCTGAACAGCCGATTTCCGCAGCCTGCTAGCGCGGCATCCTTGTCCGCCAGCGAGCGGAAATCCGTTGCCGAGATGTTCACAGTTCTGCGCTAAGAAACTGCCGTTGTGTACGGAGCGACGCGATGGCTACCCGATCCGCGGCGGCCTCGATGGCCGCTGCGCCATGACGGCGATGCTGGCCTTCGGCAGGCGCGGCGCGCTCGGCCTGCTCGGCGCCTTGCCGCTCGGGCCCGCCAGTGCGTCTGCCCAGGCGCGGCGCCGGAACTGGATCGTGTTCCGTGACCGCTTCGTCGCGCCGGACGGGCGCGTGGTGGACACGGGCAATGGCGGCATCTCCCACACTGAGGGGCAGGGCTGGGCCATGCTCCTCGCCGCCACCATGGACGACCGCGCGACCTTCCACCTCGTCCACGCCTGGACACGACGGCACCTGTCTCGGCCCGGCGATGCCCTGTTCTCCTGGCGCTTCCGTCCAGGCGCCCGGCCGCCGGTGGACGATCCGAACAATGCGACCGATGGCGACCTGTACATCGCCTGGGCCCTGGTCCGGGCGGCGATGCGTTGGCAGGATCCGGCCCTGCTGGCCGCAGCTGGCGCGATCGGCCGGGACGTGCTGCGGCTTCTGACACGCGAGCATGGCGGGCAATTGCTGCTGCTTCCCGGCGCGCACGGGTTCGAGGATGCGCGGCGGTTCGTGGTCAACCCCTCCTACCTGGTGCTGCCGGCCTTCGCGGCGCTGGACCAGGCGGCGCCCGATCCTCGCTGGAGGCAGCTTGCGTCCGACGGGCTCCGGCTCCTGAGGGAGGCGCGCTTCGGGCGCTGGGGCCTGGCGCCGGACTGGCTCGCCGTCTCGCGCCTTGATGGGCGGCTTTCCCCGGCCGATGGCTGGCCGCCCCGCTTCTCCTACGACGCCGTTCGTGTGCCGCTTCTCCTGGCCTGGGGCGGCCACCGGACAGCACCGGCCGCCCAGGCGGCCCTGCGCTTCTGGACGGATCCGGAGCACCCTCTCCCCGCGGCCTGGGTGGACCTGATGACCGACACCCGCGCGCCGTACGCGGCCTCTGGCGGGGTCTGGGCCGTGGCCGCGCTTCTCAGCGGAAGCGCGGGTGAGGCCGCCTGGGCCCTTGCGCCACAGGACGACTACTACGCAGCCGCCCTCAAGATGCTCGTCATGGTTGCTGAGCAGGACAGTAATTTCTGAGCATGATTGTATTTCAAACACGATTGAGTTACCAAACTGAATGTGAGTGGGTGCGGCTCGCTCGTGGGCTTGCTTTGGACGAGGACGCGGAATGCCGGACGTGGATGCCGACGTGAAGCGCTTGGCCTCTGCCTTGGGGTTGGGCGGGCTGCTCTACCGCAGCTTCCGGAATCCGCCGGTCCGATCAGCGCCCGCGGGCTGGCCGCCGGCAGTCGCGCCAACGGCGGTCGTGTCGGTCATGCCAGCCGCACCGCAGGCGCCCAGCATCGCACGCCCCGAGCCGGCGCTGGTCGCAACGCCAGCGCCAGAGCTCGCCCCGCCGCCCCCCCCCTTCGTCCCGAAGCCTTCTCCGCCCACCCCATCCGCCCCGGCAGCGGCGCCGGCCTTCACGCTGCTTGACCGCGTGGTTGGCCGGATGACTGCGGTGCCCGCGCCCGTCTCCTCGGCGCCGCGTCCCGCACCGGCCGCCCCTGCCGACTTCCCGTTGATTGGCAAGGCGCTCGGCGCCAGAGGGTCGAACTGATGCCTCTTCTCTGTGTCTGCTCGCCGAAGGGTGGCGTGGGCAAGACGACCCTCGCCGCCAACCTCGCGCACGGCTTCCGGCGTGGAGGCCGCCGCGTCGTCGCACTCGACCTCGACCCGCAGAACGCGCTGCGCCTGCACTTCGGCCTGCCGCACGATCAGGCGCTGGGCTTCATCGCGGAGCTGCCGCGCCACCCGGACTGGCGCGGCGCGCTCCACGAAACGCCGTCGGGCGTCGCGCTGCTGCCCTACGGCGCGACGGACGCGGGCGCCCGCCTTGCCCTCGGCCAAGCGCTCGATGTCGACCCCGAGCTCCTGGCCGCGCCCGTGCGTGACATGCTGGCCGATCCGAACCTGGTGGTCGTGGTGGATACGCCGCCTGGCGCCTCCCGCAGCCTGTCCATCCTGCTGCCCATGGCGGACCTGATCCTCGTGCCGCTGATGGCCGATGGCGGCAGCACGGCCACTCTGCCGGAGGTGGAGTCCGGCCGCTTCCTCGGCCGCGGCACGCTCGGGGCCATGCTGGGCGCGCGCATGCGCTTCGTGCTGAACGGGGTGGACCAGGGTTCACGGCTCTCGGCTGCGGTCGCCTCCGCACTGTTGCGCCACCTCGGGCCGCGACTGCTCGGCCTCGTCGCGCGGGACGAAGCGGTGGCCGAGGCCCTCGCCTGCGAGGCGCTGCTGACCGACCACGCGCCCCATGCCCTCGCCGCCTACGACCTGGCCGAGGTGCTGCGTGCCGTGGACGGCATCCTGTTCCCCGCCGCGGCGCGTGCCATCGGCATGCCGGCGGGAGCCTCGGCATGAGCACGTCGCCCATGCTGCGCCGCATGCGGCGCCGGCTGCCCTTTCTCGTTGCGACGCCGTTCGTCATTGCCTCGATGCTTGCAGGCCTGGTGCTCCTGCCCAGCTTCGTCTTCGTGCCGCTCGATGCCTTCGGGCAGACCGTCTTCGCGCTCGGCTGCTTCGCGCTGTTCCTGCTGGTGAATCGGATCGAGGGGCGCGGCGCCTCCGCCTTCCTCGTCGTGCTGTCCATCGCCGTCACGGCGCGCTACCTGCACTGGCGCATCACGGACACGATCGACCCGCTCACGCCCTGGCAGGGCTTCTTCATGATCGGGCTCCTGCTGGCGGAGATCTACGCCGGCCTGTCCATGTGCCTCGGCTACTTCCAGACGCTGTGGCCGCTCGCGCGCAAGCCGGCGCCGATGCCCGCCGACATCGCGAGCTGGCCGGAAGTCGACATCTTCATCCCGACCTACAACGAGTCGCTCGACATCGTGCGCCCCACGGTGATGGCCGCACTGTCCCTGGACTGGCCGCCCGAGCGCCTGAAGGTCTGGATCCTGGACGACGGCCGCCGTCCGGAGTTCCGCCGCTTCGCCGAGGCCTGTGGCGCCGGCTACATCACGCGCGCCGACAACAAGGGCGCGAAGGCGGGCAACATCAATCACGCGCTGAAGGTCACGCGCGCGCCCTACGTCGCCATCTTCGACTGCGACCACGTCGCGACGCGCGGCTTCCTGCAGCTCACCATGGGCTGGATGCTGCGCGACCGCCGCATCGCGATGATGCAGACGCCGCACCGCTTCCACTCCCCGGATCCGTTCGAGCGCAACCTGACCCATGGCCGCGACGTGCCGAACGAAGGGCTGATGTTCTATGGCGCGGTGCAGCCAGGGAACGACCTCTGGAACGCCGCCTTCTTCTGCGGCTCCTGCGCCGTGATCCGGCGCGACGCGCTCGAGGAGATCGGCGGCGTCCCGACCGAGACGGTGACCGAGGACTGCCATTGCTCCCTCCGGCTCCAGCGCCGCGGCTGGAAAACGGCGTATCTTCGCATCCCGCTCGCCTCTGGTCTCGCGACGGAGCGCCTTGCGCTGCACATCGGGCAACGCATGCGGTGGGCGCGCGGCATGATCCAGATCCTGCGCATCGAGAACCCGCTCTTCGCCTCAGGCCTCAACCTGTGGCAGCGGCTCTGCTACTTCAGCGCGACCTTCCACTTCCTGTTCGCCATCCCGCGCATCGTCTTCCTCACCGCGCCGCTCGCCTTCCTGCTTCTCGGGCAGAACGTGATCGCGGCCTCGCCGCTGGCGATCGTGGCCTATGCGGGAAGCCACGTGGTCCACGCGGTGGCGACGGGCTCTCGCCTCTCAGGACGGTTCCGCCACTCCTTCTGGAGCGAGATCTACGAGACGGTGATGGCCTTCTACCTCGTCCGCATGACGCTCGTGACGCTGCTCGACCCGAGGAAGGGCAAGTTCAACGTCACCGACAAAGGCGGGCTGCTGGAGGAGGGCTACTACGACATCCGTGCGGTGTGGCCCTCCATGGTGCTGACCGTGCTGCTGCTGGTCGGCATCGGCCTGGGCATCTGGGGCGTCACGACGCACCCGGTCGGCTCGACCGAATTCCAGGCCTACCTGCTGAACGGGCTCTGGGCGACCATCTGCCTCGTGCCCGTGGTGGCCGGCGTGGCCGTCGGTCGGGAGAGGCGGCAGGTCCGCACCCACGCACGCACAATGGCACGCATTCCCGCTGCCGTGGTGCTCCCGGACGGCAGGCGCCTCGCGGCTGTCACCAGCAACCTCTCGCTCTCGGGCGTCGCGCTCGACTGCCCCGAGATCGCCTCTGTGCCGAAGGGCACCGTCGCGCTCGCCTTCGAACTGGCCGACGGCACCATCGAGGTGCCGGCGGAGATCGTCCGGGCCGCGGGCACGAACGCCCGCTTCGCCTTCCTGCTGAACAACCTTGAGGAGCAAGGGGCCGTGGTCCGCCTCGTTTTCGGTCGCGCGGATGCCTGGGTCGGCACCGCGCAGCATCCGCAGGATCGTCCCCTGCGCTCCCTCGTTGACGTGGTGCGCGCCGCGGGCGCCGCCTTCGCCGGTGACACGGGCCTGCGGCACGTGCTGTCGCGCCGCCGGCGTGCGGCGGCCGGGCGCACGGTGATTGCCGGGGCGGCGGCCGCACCGTCGCCGGTCGCGGAGGTGCTCGCGCCGCGCCTGCCGGGCGCCGCGGCGGCCGGCCTCGTGCTTGCCTGCATGCTCGCGCCGGCCGCGCTCGCGCAGTCGCCGGTGCGCGTTCCCTCGCTCAGCCTGCCGGCACCGCCGCCGGTCGAGGTTTCGCAGGCGCCCGTGCCGCTGATGTCCGGCGTGCGCCCGGTCGCCGCCGCGCCGTCACCGAACACCCGCCAGGTCAGCACCACGCTCCGCCAACTCGGCCTTTCTGGGCCCATGCAGCTGCGCGGCATCGCAGACCTTCAGGGCGTGCTGTTCGGCCTGCGCGCCGACGAGGTGGTGACGGAGGCCCGCCTGGTGGTTTCCGGCGCGACCTCGCCCAACCTGCTGCCCGAGTTCAGCCAGATCGCCTTCACCCTGAATGAGCAGTTCGTGGGCGCCATCCAGCCGGATCGCTCCGCGCCGCGCTTCGGGCCCGTGGAGTTCCCGATCAGCCCGCTGTTCTTCTCCGACCTCAACCGGCTGAATGTCCGCTTCTCCGGCCGCTACACGCAGGAGTGCAACGACCCGCTCTCCGGGCTGCTCTGGGCGACGGTGTCCGAACTCTCGACGCTGCACCTGACGATCGAGCGGCTGCCCATGCCGCGTGACCTGGCGCGCCTGCCGGAGCCCTTCTTCGACCGCCGTGTCCTGCGGCAACCCTTGAACCTGCCCTTCGTGGTGCCGGCCGACGCCTCGACCGAGGTGCTGCGCGCGGCGGCCGTCGCGGCGTCCTGGTTCGCCGTGCAGGCGGACTACCGCGGCGCGCAGTTCCCCGCCTCGTCTTCCGTTCCGACGCAGGGCAACGGCGTCGTGGTCGCGGTGGGCCGGGCCGGCATTCCGGGGCTGGAGCTTCCCCCGATCGAGGGGCCGACGCTCGCTGTCCTGCCAAACCCGAACGACCCGCTCGGTCACCTGCTGCTCGTCGGCGGCCGCACCGCGTCGGAGGCGGCGACGGCCGCAACCGCGCTCGCCTTCGGCCGCGCGGCGCTTTCGGGCGAGCGCGCCGTGGTGGATGCGCCGCCCCCCTCTCCGCGCCGCCCCTATGACGCGCCCCGCTGGGCGGCGTCCGACCGGCCCGTCCGCTTCGCGGAGCTGGTCGACGCGGACACGCTGCAATCCACGGGCTATTCGCCGGGGGCGATCACCGTGCCGCTCCGCACCGCGCCCGACCTCTATGTCGCGCGCGGTCGCGGCCTGCCGGTCGACATCGGGTTCCGCGCCCCGCCTGGCCCGGTGACCGACCTGCGCGTCTCGCGCCTCGACGTCTCGCTCAGCGGCTTCTACCTGAAGAGCCTGCCCTTCCGCGGCGAGATCGGGCCCTGGCCGCTCTCCGCCCTCATGGCCCGCTTCGGCTGGCCGGAGGAGGTGCAGCGCGGCCGCGCGGAGCTGCCGCCCTATCTCGTCACCGGGCTGAACGACGTGCAGATGCGCTTCGACATGCGCCCGCTGCACCGCGGCGACTGCGTGGCGATCCCGGCGGACGTGCGCGCCTCGATCGACCCGGAGAGCACGATCGACCTCTCCGGGGCGCATCGCTTCGCCGTGCTGCCGAACCTCTCCTTCTTCGCCTCGTCCGGCTTCCCCTACACGCGCATGGCTGACCTCTCCGGCACGGCCGTCGTGTTGCCCGAGCGGCCGAACGCGGTCGAGATCTCCGCCTTCCTCGAACTCGTTGGCCGGCTCTCCTCTCAGGTGGGCCACCCCGCGACCGGCCTCACCGTGGTGGGCCCGGCACGGCTGGCCGAGGTCGCGGACCGCGACCTGATCGTGCTGGGCACGCTCAGTCGCCAGCCGGCGCTGTCCACGCTGCTCCGTGACGGCGGCCCTGTGCGCCTCGACAACGGGCGCCTTTCCGTCGCCCTGCCCGATCGCCTGGGCGAACTCCGGCAGCTTCTGCTCGGCGGCGGCGCGGCAGGTGCCAACCCGCAGCGCGCCGCGGCGCGGCTTGCGGCGCCGCCCGAAGGCTTCGGCGCGCTGATCGCCTTCGAATCGCCGCTGCAGGCAGGGCGGTCCGTTGTCGCCGCTGTGGCCGCGGTGCCGGCCGGGCTCGACACGGTGCTCGGCGCGCTCCGCGACCCGCAGCTGCTGCCGCAGGTGCAGGGCGACATCGCCGTCGTCACGCCCGGCAAGGTGGAGGCCTTCCGCACCGGGCGCACCTACTGGCACGGCACGCTGCCTTTGTGGCTCTGGCCCGAGTTCTTCCTGGGGACGCGGCCATGGGTCATGGTTCTCGGCCTCGGCCTCGCCTGCCTGCTGATCGCGCTTCCGATGCGCCGGATGCTCCGCGCCAGGGCTGCGCGCCGCCTGCGGGAGCGCACGTCGTGAAGCACGCCCCGGCCCTTCTCACCGCCGTCGCGCTGCTCGCCGCGGCCGACGCCGCCGCGCAGGTCGGCGGCACGGCCGGCAATGGCGCCATGGCCACGCTGCTCGCGCAGGGCGAGCACTGGCTCGCGCAGAACCGCCCGGACCTCGCGCTGTCGTCCTTCGAGCGCGTGCTGGTGGTGGAGCCGGGGAATGCCCAGGCGCTGGCCGGCGCCGCGCAGGCCCAGGCGGCGCGCGGCAACCGCGCGGCGGCCGACGCGATCGTGGCGCAGCTCCGCCAGCAGCTCGGCAGCGTCGACCCGCGCCTCGGCGCGGCGGAGAGCCGGCTCCGCGAGGCCTCGGTGGACCGGGAGGTGCTGGCCGATGCGCGCCGCCTGGCGGAGGCACGACGCACCGTGGAAGCGGTTTCCCGTTATCGCGAGGCCTTCGGCGGCCCGACACCGCCGCCGGGTTTCGCGCTGGAATTCTACCAGGTGATGGCCGGCAGCGACGAGGGCTGGGCCGAGGCGCGCGACGCGCTCGGCCGCCTTGTGGCGAGCCGCCCGGACAACACGGCCTACGCCCTCGCCCATGCCCGCGTCCTCACCTACCGGGAGGCGACGCGTGCCGAGGGCATCGCGCAACTCCAGCGCCTCGCGGCAGATCCTGCGACAGGGCCCGCCGCGACGGCGGCCTGGCGGCAGGCCGTGGTCTGGGCCGGCACCGGGCGTGGCGCGCTGCCGCAGCTCGAGGCCTTCGTCGCGCGCAACCCAGGCGATACGGCCATGGCCCAGCGCCTTGCTCAGGCGCGGAGCGCGCCGACGGGAGAGCCCCTGCCCGGCGATGCGGCGCGCAGCCGTGGCTTCGCCGCGCTGGACGCAAGCCGCGCCCGCGATGCGGAGCGTGAGTTCGAGGCGGCGATCGCCGCGAACCCGCGCGACGGCGATGCGCTCGGCGGACTGGGCGTGCTGCGGCTCCGCCAGGGGCGTGCGGCGGAGGCCCGCAACCTCCTCGAACGCGCCGTCGCCGCGGCGCCGGACCGCGCGGCCCAGTGGCGTCAGGCCCTCGACGCGGCGGCTTATGCAACCGAACTGGCCGAGGCGCGGGCGCAGATCCGCGCCGGCCGCACGGAACAGGCTGAGGCGCCGCTGCGCCAGGCGGCCTCCCGCGATGTGGCGGATCGCGCGGATGCGGAGGCGCTGCTCGGCGACATCCTCCTCAGCCGCGGCGATGCGGCGGCGGCCGAGGCGCGCTTCCGCGCGGCCCTGACCCGCCGGCCCGACTTCGGTGCGGCGCTGAACGGCCTCGAGGCCGCGCTGCGCCGGCAGGGCCGCACGGCCGAGGCCGCCGAGCTCGCCCGGCGGCGCCCGGCCACGCCCGGCGGCGCGGCGTCGCCCGGCGCGGAGCTGCGCGCCCAGGCCACGCGTGCGTCGGACCCCGCCGAGGCCGCCGCGCTGCTGCGCGCCGCCCTGGCCGCCGACCCCGCGAACCCCTGGATCCGCCTCGACCTCGCCCGCGCGCTGTCTCGGCAGGGCCGTGCGCCGGAAGGGCGCGCGCTGCTGGAGGACGGCGCCGCGCGCGGCGGAGCAGAGGCCGCCTTCGCCGCCGCCCTCTTCGCCGAGGAGGAGGGCCGCATGACGGATGCGGCCGCGCTGCTGGAGCGCGTGCCCGCGCGCAACCGCAATGCCGACATGGCCCGGCTGCTGGCCCGCGCCCGCGGCGAGGGCGAGGTGGCCACCGCCGCCGCGTCCCTGCGCGGGCCGGGCTCCTTCGAGGCGCGGAACCGCCTGCTCGGCATCGCGGCGCGTCCGGACACGTCGGGCGCGCAGGCCGCGGCCGTCGTGCGGGCCTTCGGCACCGTCGGCGACGCGCAGGGCGCCGAGGAGGCCGCGCGCGTGGCGCTGGTCCGCAACCCGACGTTCCAGCCCGGGGCGAGGCTGGCCATCGCGGCCGCGCTGCTGGAGGCCGGCAGCACGGAGTTCGCCCAGTCCATGCTCGCCGCCGCGGAGGCCGACCCGCGCCTCGGCACGGAGGAGCGGCAGCGGCTCGCCTCCCTTCAGTCCGGCATCGCCATCCGCGCCTCGGACCGCGCGAACGAGGGTGGCGACCAGGCCGCGGGCTTCGATCGGCTGCGTCCGATCCTCCTCCGCAATCCGCAGGACGCGCCGGCCAACCTGGCACTGGCACGGCTCTACCAGGGCGCGCGCCAGCCGGCGGAGGCGGCGCGCGTCGCGGAGGCCGTGCTGGCGCGCGACCCGCGCAACCTGGATGCGCGCGCGACCGTGGTGGACGCGGCGCTCGCCGCCGGCGACACCCGCCGGGCCGAGGCCGCGCTGGGCGAGGCACGCACCCTTGCCCCGCGCGAGCCGCGCCTGCTGGTGTTGGAGGCGCGCGTGGCGCGTGCCCAGGGCGACATGCGCCGCGCCGAACGGGCCCTGCAGGCCGCAGCGGAGCTGCGCCGCGCCCAGACCGGGGCGGACCGCGCGGGGCCGCTCATGTCGGCCAACCCGGCATGGGACAACCCCTTCCGCGCCGCGTCCTCGGCGCCGGCCGGGACCCCTGCCCCGCGCGACGCCGTCTCGGCCGACATCGCGCGCGAACTCGCGGCGCTGCGCGAGGAGGGTGCGGTGCAGGTCCTGGTCGCGCCGTCCGTCCGCAGCCGCTCCGGCACGGCGGGGCTCGACCGTCTGGAGGAGTACGCGACGCGCATAGAGGCCTCCATGTCGCCCGGCGCGCTCGGCGGGCGGCTCACGGCCAGCGCGACGCCGGTTGCCATCTCCGCCGGCGAGCTGCGCGGGTCGGACACGGCGCTGGCGCGCGCGGGCTTCGGCCCGGGCGCGGCGCGCCCCGCCGGCAACGGCGACGCCTCCGGCGTGGGGCTCGGCCTCGGCTGGCAGCGCGGCGCGGTTGCGCTCGACGTCGGCACCACGCCGCTCGGCTTCCGCACGACCAACCTGGTCGGCGGCATCGAGGTGGCGCCGCGCCTCACCGACAACCTGCGCCTGCGGGTGACCGGCGAGCGGCGGGCCGTCACGGACAGCCTCGCCTCCTGGGCCGGGCAGCGCGACAGCCTCGGCCGCACCTTCGGCGGCGTCGTCCGCACGGGCGGGCGGGCGCAGCTCGAGTACACGGCGGGTCCAGCCACCTTCTACGCCGGCGGCGGCTATGCGGTGTTCGAGGGACAGAACGTCGAGGACAACAACCGCGTCGAGGCGGGCGCCGGCCTATCCTACGCGGTGTTCCGCCGCCCGGACGAGGAGCTGACCACGGGCCTCGACCTCGTCTACCTGGCCTACGACCGGAACCAGCGCGCCTTCACCTTCGGCAATGGCGGCTACTTCAGCCCGCAGAGCTACGCGGCGGTGAACCTGCCGGTGGACTGGCGCGGCCGCTCCGGCGACTGGTCGTGGCGCCTCGGCGGCACGGTCGGCTACGCCAACTGGCGCGAGGACCCGGTGCAGGGCTTCGCGGGCAGCACGACGAGCCTCGCCGGGCAGTCGCAGTCGTGCGCCACCGGTGGCGCGCGGGGCGACCTGGAGTATGCGCTGACGCCGCAGCTCCGCCTCGGCGCCGGGCTGCGCTACGATCGCGCGGCGGACTGGAACGAGACGCGCGGGCAGTTCTACCTGCGCTACCGGCTGGACTGACGGCGGCGGGCGGACGCGACGGGCTTCAGCGGCCCGGCTTCTCCTCCACATGGTAGGCGAGCCGGAGCCCGCCCCAGTGGCGGCCGCGCACGTGGATGGGCGCGGAGCAGTCCTTCATCAACGCGACCTTCCCGCCGCCCATCTCGCGCCGGTAGGCCTGCAGCAGGAAGGGCTTGCGGTTGCGCGCCGCGTGAAGGCCGGTGCGGTCCGCAAAGATCCGGCGGTTGCGGCAGTGCGCCGTGTTCCACTCCGTCTCGCCGGGACGCTGCGGCTCGCTGAACTTCGCGTTGTGCGTCGGCAGGTAGCCGTTGCGGTCCACCGCCGCGCAGAACACCACGCGCGGGTCCAGCGCGAGCAGTGGCTCCTGGATGGGCGGCAGCAGCCGGTCGGTCAGCGCGGTGAAGCGCGTGGTGACCTGCTCCGGGCTCGTGCCGGGAACCGGGCGGTAGGCCTCGTCGAAAAGCGCCGCCTCGTCCAGCTCCCCCGTCGCGAGCGCGGCCTCCAGCGCCTCCGCGATGCGCCGCGCGGCGTCCTGCGCGGCGCGCACGAAGCGGCTGTCCTCCGTCTCGACGCCAGACGCCGCGAGCTCATCCATCAGCTCCTCCGAGATGTCGTGCAGCGTGCCGGCGCGCCGGGACGCGCCCTCCATCTCCTGCGCGAGGCCCCTCGTCCGGCTGGACTGCGCGGCGACGCTCGCGCGCATTGCCGCGGCCTCTTCCCCGGCCGCGGCGGCACCAGCGGCCATGCCGCCCACCGCCTCCGCGATCCGGTCCACGTCCCGCGCGAGGCCCTGCAGCGCGGCCGCCGTCTCCCGTGCCGAGCGGGCCCCAACCTCCGCATCGGCCGCGTTCTCCTCCGCCGCCCCGCGCAGGCTTGCCGCCACCTCGCGCAGCTGGCCGACACCCTGCTCGATCCGCGCGGTGGCGGCACGCGTCTCGCCGGCGAGCGACTTCACCTCCTGCGCCACCACGGCGAAGCCCTTCCCCGCCGCACCGGCGCGGGCGGCCTCGATCGTCGCGTTGAGCGCGAGGAGGTTCGTCTGCCGTGCGATCGCCTCGATGGCGAGCGCGATCTCGCCCACGACCGAAAGCGCCTTGTCCAGCTCAGCCAGGCGTCCGGCGGCCTCGCGCACGCCGGTGGCGATACGGCTGCTCCGTTCACCGGATGCCTCGGCCGCGGCGCGGGCGCTCCGCGCCTCCTCGCGCACGGCGGCAAGGGCAGTGTCCGCGGCCCGGGCGCCGTCAGCGATGTCGGCGGCGGACCCGGCGAGTCGGGCGGAGCCGGCATCGATGCGTGCTGCCTCCTCGGCGGCGGAGGCGAGACCCTGCCGCACGGCGTCCACCGCGCCGGCGATGTCGGCGACCTGCACCGAGACCTCGCCGAAGCGCCCGGCGACGCGGCCGAAGGCGGCCTGGGCATCGGGGACAGGATCGGCAGGCGGGGTGTCGAATGGCGGCATGGCAGGGCCCTCCCGCCCCGCTTCTGCCCTGGCCGGCTTGTCCGTAGATTAACGGATGCTGCCTAGTTAGGCAGGTCGAGCAGGGGCAGCGTCGGCGCCTCCGCGGCACGCCGGCGCGGCCTGGCCGGGGTGGGCGCGTGGGCGGCTGCCTCCCGCCGCAGCCGGAGCAGCTCGTCCACCAGCCGGTCGACGGTCGCGTAGACCGGCTCCTCGCCCTGGCGCTCCGACATGATGAAGCGGTGCGCGGCAAGCGTGACGTTCAGCGTGCCGCGCGTCGTCTCCGGCCGCGGGCTGCGCATCTGCACCAGCGCCTTCTCCACCTCCGCGAGCGGCACCCCGAAATGCCCGGCGATGTCCTCGGGCGCCATGCCCTTCCGGCGCAGCGCGCGCGCCTTCGCGGCCTCCTTCTGCTCCAGCGCGATGGAGGGCCGGAGCGCGGCGGTCCGGCGCGACATCTCCCCGGACGAGGCGCCGGGCGGCTTTCCCTTGAACGGCATCTGGTTGCACCCCCTCGCGCAGGCTTGTGGGGATAGAAGGCGCCATCGACCGCCGGGTTTCACTCCGCCCGCAGTGCCGCCCCCGCGGCCAGGGGCGCCATCGGTGCCGCCAGCGCCAGCAGCGCGCCGAGCAGCAGCAGGTAGGGCCGCGCGGGCAGGCCCGCGGCGGCCGCCTCGATCCCCGCCGCGCCGAAGATCATGGCCGGGATCGCCAGCGGCAGCACCAGCAGGGGCAGCAGAACGCCGCCGCGCCGCGCGCCGAGCGTCAGCGCCGCGCCGGCCGTGCCGAACAGCGACAGCACGGCGGTGGCCAGCCCGAGCGCGACGGCGGCGACGCCCCATGCCTCGACCGGCAGGTTCAGCATGGCGGCCGCCACCGGGGTGGCCAGCAGCAACGGCAGCCCCGTGGTGATCCAGTGGCCGAGCGCCTTGGCCGCCGCCAGCGCTGAGGGCGGCAGGCCCGAGAGCAGGAGCTGGTCGAGCGACCCGTCCTCTGCCTCCGCGCCGAACAGCCGGTCGAGCGGCAGCAGTGCGGCGAGCAGCGCCGCCGCCAGCATCGCGCCCGGGGCCAGGCGCGCCAGCGTCTCCGGCGCCGGGCCGACGCCGAAGGGGAACAGGGCGCAGACCAGGACGAAGAACATCACCGCCGCCAGCGTGTCGGCCGGATGGCGGAGCGCCAGCCGCACCTCCCGCCCCAGGATCGCGCCGAACGCGCTCACAGCCGCAGCTCCGCCGCGCCGGGCAGCGGCAGGGGCAGGTGGGTGGCGGCCAGCACCATGCCGCCACGCCCCAGGTGCCCGCCGAGGAGCGTGCCGAGCCGCGTGACGGAGGCGGCGTCGAGCCCCACCGTCGGCTCGTCCAGCAGCCAGATCGGCGCGGGCGCGAGCGCCAGCCGGGCGAGCGCGAGGCGCCGCTTCTGGCCCGAGGAGAGAACGCGCGCCGGAAGGTCGGACAGCTCCTCAAGCCCGAGCGCCGCGAGCGCCGCGTCCACGTCCCCGCCCCAGAGCCGGGCGAAGAACAGCAGGTTCTCGCGCGCCGTCAGCGCGGGCTTCAGCGCGTCGCCGTGCGCGAGATACCGGAGGCGACGCGCATGGGCGATGCGGTCGGCCAGCGCGTCCTCACCCTGCCAGAGCAGCTGTCCCTCGGCCGCCGGGATCAGCCCGGCCAGCAGCCGCAGCAGGGACGACTTGCCCGCGCCGTTCGCGCCCGTCAGCAGCAGCGCGCCGCCGGGCGCGAGGCTGAAGTCCAGGCCGAAGAAGACCGGCCTCTCCCCCCGCCAGCAGCCCAGTCCCCTCGCTTCCAGCATGCTCCCCCGATGGACCGCCCCAGCCACTTGTGGTTTAAGCGCGACGCGACGGCGGCGGAAGCCGCCGCCACGAGAGGCCCGCGCCTGGGCCGGAAGAGGCGCCTCCGGAGCGCCGTTCCGGGGGGCCGAGGACCGGTCCCGAGCGCCTAGAGATCGGGGACCCCGGACCATGCGGATGATCGGGCAGGACAGCCTGAAGACCCGCCGCACGCTCAGCGTGGACGGCAAGGACTACAACTACTACAGCCTGCCCGAGGCCGCGAAGGCCATCGGCGACATCTCCCGCCTGCCCTTCTCGCTCAAGGTGCTGCTCGAGAACGTGCTGCGCTTCGAGGACGGGCGGTCCTACACGGTGGACGACGCGAAGGCGATCGCCGGCTGGCTCGCCCAGGGCCGCTCCGACAAGGAGGTGCCGTTCCGCCCCGCCCGCATCCTGCTGCAGGACTTCACGGGCGTGCCGGCGGTGGTGGACCTCGCGGCCATGCGCGACGCGCTCGCGCGGCTCGGCGGCGACCCGCGCAAGGTGAACCCGCTGGTGCCGGTCGATCTCGTCATCGACCACTCGGTGATGGTGGACTTCTCCGGCACGAAGGACGCGCTGCAGAAGAACGTGGACGTGGAGTTCGAGCGGAACGGCGAGCGCTACGAGTTCCTGCGCTGGGGCCAGTCCGGCTTCGACAACTTCCGCGTCGTGCCGCCGGGCACGGGCATCTGCCACCAGGTGAACCTGGAATACCTGGCGCAGGGCGTCTGGACCTCCGCCGACGGGCCGGACCTCTTCGTCTACCCCGACAGCTGCTACGGCACGGACAGCCACACGACGATGGTCAACGGCCTCGGCGTGCTCGGCTGGGGCGTCGGCGGGATCGAGGCCGAGGCCGCGATGCTCGGGCAGCCCATCGCCATGCTCATCCCGGACGTGATCGGCTTCCGCCTGACCGGCCGGGTGCGGGAGGGCGTGACAGCGACCGACCTCGTGCTGACGGTCACGCAGATGCTGCGCAAGAAGGGCGTGGTCGGCAAGTTCGTGGAGTTCTTCGGCTCCGGCCTCGACGACCTGCCGCTCGCGGACCGCGCCACCATCGGCAACATGGCGCCCGAGTACGGCGCGACCTGCGGCTTCTTCCCGGTGGACAAGGTCACGCTCGAATACCTGCGCCTGTCGGGCCGGGACGAGCACCGCATCGCGCTGGTCGAGGCCTACTGCCGCGCCCAGGGCATGTGGCGCGACACGAACACGCCGGACCCGGTGTTCACGGACGTGCTGGAGCTTGACCTGTCCACCGTCGAGCCCTCGCTGGCCGGGCCGAAGCGGCCGCAGGACCGGGTGCCGCTGACGGGCGTCGCCTCCTCCTTCGCGAAGGACCTCGCGGCGGGCACGATGGGCGTGCCGGGCGACAAGGCCGACCTGCGGGTGCCGGTGGCGGGCGCCAACTACGACCTCGGGCACGGGGACGTGGTGATCGCGGCCATCACCTCCTGCACCAACACCTCGAACCCCTACGTGCTGGTGGCCGCCGGCCTGGTGGCGCGGAAGGCGCGCGCGAAGGGCCTGAAGCCGAAGCCCTGGGTGAAGACCTCGCTCGCGCCCGGCAGCCAGGTGGTGACGGAGTACCTGACGAAGTCGGGGTTGCAGGAGGACCTGGACGCGCTCGGCTTCCAGACCGTGGGCTATGGCTGCACCACCTGCATCGGCAACTCGGGGCCCCTGCCCGACCCGATCGTGGACGCGATCGAGAACAACAAGCTCGTCGCAGCCTCCGTCCTCTCGGGCAACCGCAACTTCGAGGGGCGGGTGCACCCGAACGTGCGGGCGAACTACCTCGCCTCTCCGCCGCTGGTCGTCGCCTACTCCCTCGCCGGCTCGGTGACCAAGGACATCTCGAAGGACCCGATCGGCACGGGGTCCGACGGGCAGCCGGTGTACCTGAAGGACATCTGGCCGACCCAGAAGGAGGTCAACGACGTCGTCCACTCGGTCGTCACCCGCGCCATGTTCCAGGAGCGCTACGGCGACGTCTTCAAGGGGCCGGCGCAGTGGCAGGCGATCCGCGTGGACGCCGACAGCGACACCTACCGCTGGAACTCGGGCTCCACCTACGTCCAGAACCCCCCCTACTTCGAGGGCATGACGATGGAGGTGGGGGAGATCCGGCCGATCCGGAACGCGCGGGTGCTGGCGGTGCTGGGCGATTCCATCACCACCGACCACATCTCGCCCGCCGGATCGATCAAGAAGGCCTCGCCCGCCGGCGAGTACCTGGTCGAGCACCAGGTCCGGCAGAACGACTTCAACTCCTACGGCGCGCGCCGCGGGAACCATGAGGTCATGATGCGCGGCACCTTCGCCAACATCCGCATCCGCAACGAGATGGTGCAGGGGATCGAGGGCGGCATGACGAAGCACCTGCCCTCTGGCCAGGTGATGCCGATCTACGACGCCGCCATGCGCTACAAGGCCGAGGACGTGCCGCTGATCGTGCTCGGTGGCAAGGAATACGGCACGGGGTCGTCGCGCGACTGGGCGGCGAAGGGCACCTTCCTGCTCGGCGTGAAGGCGGTGATCGCCGAGAGCTTCGAGCGCATCCACCGCTCCAACCTGGTCGGCATGGGCGTGCTGCCCCTGCTGTTCCGGGAGGGCGAGGACCGGAAGTCCCTTGGCCTGACGGGCGAGGAGCTGCTGACGCTGGAGGGGATCGAGAACCTGCGCCCGCGCATGGAGGTTGGGCTGGTCATCGCGCGCCCGGATGGCTCGACGCACCGGACCACGCTGGTCTGCCGCGTCGATACGGCGGACGAGGTCGAGTACTACCGGAACGGCGGGATCCTGCACTACGTGCTGCGGGGCATGGCGCGCGCCGCCTGACGCGCGGCGCCACCGGGTGAACGGCGGGGGCGCGGCCTGGAAGGGCCGCGCCCCTTCGCGTTCCAGGGTCTGGCCAGCGCATTGCGGCCATGCCATGTCCCGCGCAGGACTGGCTTGAAACGGGAGAACGTCGCTTGCTGAACAACATCACCCGCCGCACCGCGCTCGGCGCGGGCATCGGCCTGCTCGCCGCCCCGCATGTCGTGAACGCCCAGGCCGCGTGGCCCTCGCGGCCGATCACCCTCGTCGTCGGCTTCCCGCCGGGCGGGCAGACGGACTTCGCCGCCCGCGTGGTGCAGAACGGCCTGCAGGCCGCGCTCGGCCAGCCGGTTGCGATCGACAACCGCGGCGGCGCGGGCGGCAACATCGGGACGGAGGCCGTGCTGCGCGCGCGGCCCGATGGCTACACGCTGCTGGCCGGCAACGCGTCACCCATGGCGATCAACCCGCACACGATGGGGCCGCTCAACTTCGACCCGCTCCAGTGCACGCCCATCGGCATGATGCTGCAGTCCTCCCTCATCCTGTGCGTCCACCCCTCCGTGCCGGCCAACAACATCCAGGAGTTCATCAACTGGGTGCGGCCGCAGAACGGGCGGGTGAACTACGGCTCCGCCTCGGCCGGCTCCCTCTCCCACACGGCGATGGAGCTGCTGCGGACGCGCACCGCGCCCCTGCCGATGGAGCACGTGCCGTACCGCGGCTCCGGCCCTGCCATGCAGGACTTCATCGCCAACCGCTTCAGCGCGATGTTCGACGGCGCGTCCGTGGTGGCGCCCTTCCTGCAGGCGGGCCAGCTGCGCGGCATCCTCGCCACGGGCCAGAACCGCTCGCCCGCCTTCCCGAACATCGCGACCAGCGCCGAGCAGGGGCTGCAGGACTTCACCTTCACCGCCTGGATCGGCCTCTACGGCCCGCCCGGCCTGCCGCGGGAGATCGTGCAGCGGTGCAACGCCGCCCTGAACCAGGCGCTGGCCGACCCGCAGACCCGCGAGCGCATGACGAGCCGCGGCGACGAGCCGGGCGGCGGCACGCCCGAGCAGCTTGGCGAGGTGACGCGCCGCGACCACGCCCGCTGGGGCGAGGTGGTGCGCGCCTCGAACATCCGGGCCGACACCTGACCCGGCGCTGAGCCGGGGGACGGGACGCGGGCGCAACCGGCAGCGCCGCGCCCCGTTCCCCCCTCATGCGCGTCGCCGTGGTCATCAACGCCGCCTCCGGCTCCGCCCTGGGCCGGGAGGCCCTGGAGGAGGAGGTCGCGCAGCATCTCGCCGCCCGGGGGATCGAAGCCGTCATGGTGCCCGACCAGCCCGAGGGGCTGCTGGCGCGCCTGGACGCCGCCCTCGCCCACGGGGCCGACGCCGTGGTGGTGGGCGGCGGCGACGGCACCATCTGCGCGGCCGCCGCGCGGCTGAAGGGCACGGGCACCGCGCTCGGCATCATCCCGCTCGGCACCATGAACCTGCTGGCGCAGGACCTCGGCATCCCGACCGAGGTCGCGGCAGCCGCCGATGCGCTGGCCGGCGGGGAGGTGCGGGCGATCGACGTGGCGGAAGTGAACGGCCACGTCTTCCTCTGCTCCTCGGTCCTCGGCACCCCCTCGCGGCTCGGCCGGCACCGGGAAAGGGGGCGCGGGAAGACCGGCTTCGGCACGCGGATGCTCTTCGCCCTCGCCGTGCTGCGCGCGAACTGGGCGTACCGGCCGATGCGGCTCCGCGTGCGGCTGGACGGCGGGCCGACGCTCCTCGCCCGCACCCGCGCGCTGAAGGTCGCGAACAACCGCTACTCGGAGGGCTTCGGCCTGATGATGAGGCGCGAGCGGCTCGACCGCGGGGAGCTTGCGCTTTACGTCGCGCGGGGGTTCGGGATCTGGTGGTCGCTCAGCATGATGCTGCGCATGTGGCTCGGCGCCTGGCGGAACGAGGCGCTGCTGCATGAGCGCACGGCACGCGACGTGGAGATCGGCAGCCGCCGCACGGCGCTGCGCGTGATGAATGACGGGGAGGCGCTGCTGCTCGCGCCGCCGCTGCGCTACCGCATCCACCCGGGGGCGCTCAACGTCATCGTGCCGAAGCCCGCGGCGCACGCGCCGGCCGAGACGGCCGAGGCCGCATGCCCCGGCTGATCGCGCACCTGTCCGACCTGCACTTCGGGACCGAGATCCCGGAGGTGGTGGCCGCGCTGGCCGAGGACATCGCGGCGCTGAAGCCCGACCTGGTCGCGGTGTCCGGCGACCTGACGCAGCGCGCGCACCACCACGAGTTCGAGGCGGCGATGGCCTTCCTCCGCGCCCTGCCCGCCCCCTTCATGGCGGTGCCCGGCAACCACGACATCACGCAGCACGACCTTGTGGAGCGCTTCACCGACCCCTACCGCCGCTGGCGCCGCCACGTGGGCCCGGAGACCGAGCCGGTCTGGCAGGACGGGGAGGTGGCGGTGGTCGGCCTCAACACCGCGCGGCGCATGCAGCCGCACCTGAAGTGGCAGGAGGGGCGGGTCGGCCGCACGCGGCTGGAACGCGCCGAGGCGCGGCTGGCCGCGGTGCCGGAGGGCGTCGCACGCATCGTCGTCGCGCACCACCCGTTCAATGCGCCGACGCTCGCCCCGCAGGCGGAGCCGGTGATGGGCGCGCGCCGCGCGCTGGCCTCCTTCGCGCGGCACGGCGTGAAGGCGGTGCTGACGGGGCACCTGCACCTGCCGGACCTGATCGCCACGCGCCACCAGGGCGTGCTGCTGGTGCACGCGGCGACCGCCAC
>DASQNQ010000074.1:0-7928 GCA_035644895.1 Acetobacteraceae bacterium
CGGCGCCGACCTCGCCACGATGATCCGCCGCGCCGGGGAGCTGTCCGAGGCGAACCCGATGCTTGGCCACCGCGGCTGCCGCCTCGGCATCTCCTACCCCGAGATCTACGAGATGCAGGCGCGCGCGATCTTCGAGGCCGCAGTGATCACGGCCAAGGAGACGGGGAAGGCACCCGTGCCGGAGATCATGATCCCGCTGGTGGCCATGCGTCGCGAGCTTGAGATCACCAAGGCGATGGTGGACCAGGTGGCGCAGGAGGTCTTCGCCGAGACCGGCTATCACGTGCTCTACCAGGTCGGCACGATGATCGAGCTGCCGCGCGCCGCGCTGACGGCGGATGCCATCGCCGGCACGGCGGACTTCTTCTCCTTCGGCACGAACGACCTGACCCAGACCGTCTTCGGCCTGTCGCGGGACGATGCGGGCAAGTTCCTGCCCATGTATGTCGAGAAGGGCATCCTGCCGAAGGACCCCTTCGTGTCCATCGACCCGGACGGGGTGGGGGAGCTGATCCGCCTCGCGACCGAGAAGGGCCGCCGCGTGAAGCCGGACCTCAAGCTCGGCATCTGCGGGGAGCATGGCGGCGACCCGGCCTCCATCCACCTCTGCCAGCAGATGGGCCTCGACTACGTCTCCTGCTCGCCCTACCGCGTGCCCATCGCGCGGCTGGCTGCGGCGCAGGCGGCGCTGGCGGGCGGCGGCGTGGACCGGACTGCCTGAGCCCCGGTCAGGCCGCCGCCCCGCGCGGCGGCCCGCCCTCGCGCAGGGCGAAGACCACCGGCGCCCACAGGAACAGGTAGTGGGCGTTGTAGTAGGCCAGCGGGTTCGGCTCGAAGGCATAGTACACCGCCGAGAAGGCCGTCATCGCCACCGCCCAGCGCGTCGCCGGCCCGTCGGCGCTTCGGGCGAGATGCCGCAGGAACAGCGCGGCCAGGACGGCCGCGGCCAGGGCGACCGGGATGCCGTAATGCAGCGCGAGCCCGAGCGCGGCGTTCTGCGCGTTGTTCAGCGACCCCTCCCCCAGCCGGAAGCGCGCGCCCATGCCTGCCAGCGGATTCTCCAGGATCAGCGCGGCGGACCGCTCCCAAAGCGGCAGGCGCTCGCTCGGGCGGCAGAACCACTGCTCGTTGTCGCAGAACAGGGCGCGGAAGGCGCCCTCGATCAGCACGAGCGAGGAGGCGGCCAGAAAGGCGAGCGGCGGGAGCCACACCACCAGCCGGCCGGGACGCCGCCGCAGCAGGACCAGCCCGGCGCCGAGCAGCAGCCCCATCAACGGCCCGCGGCTCTGGGAGAGCAGGACGGCCGCGAAAGCCGCGGCGATGCCGGCCAGGATCCCCAGCGCCTGGAGGCGGGACCACCCCCCCTCCCGCAGCAGCACCAGCCCGGCCAGCGCCGCCACCGCGGCCACGGCGGCGCCGGGGATGGCGTTGGCGGGCCGCCCGAGCGGCAGCAGCCGCACCGCCAGCGGGTCGGTGGTGAGGAGGTGCAGCGCGACGGCCCCGGCTGCCGAGGCCGCGCCGGTCACGAACAGGACCAGCAGCAGGCGCCGCGTCCCGAACGCATCGAGCAGGAGCCAGACGAGCGCCGCGAAGAGGGCAATCAGTGCCAGGTTCTGCACGCCCGAGAGCCAGTCGTGCAGATCCACGCTCTCCGAGAGTGCGGTCGCGCCCAGCATGTAGGCCGCGAAGAGGGCGAGCCCCAGCAGCACGGCGCGCACCGCCCGACGCGGCAGCGCACCCGAGGCCAGACCCAGCGACGCCACCACGGCGACCACGACCAGCACCAGGTCGGACAGCACGCGGAGCCGCAGGAAGTAGATGTTCAGCATCAGCAGCGCGGCGGCCGCCAGCAGCGCGGCCCGGAGCCGGTCCTGCGTTACCGTCAGCCTCATGGCAGCAGCGCGTCCACCTGGCGCGCCACCTCGGCGGCGTCGATGGCGAAGCCCTGCCGGTCTCCCTCCGACCCACCGAGGATCGAGGTGTAATCCATGCCGGCGCAGGCCGCCCAGAACAGGCCCGTGGTCTTGCGCCCGTCATCGGCCATGATCTCGATCAGCCGTGCCGAAGGCTTCCCGAAGACCACGTTCACGATGCCCGCGCCGTGCACGCCGAGCAGGACGTCGCAGCCGCCGAAGACGGCGAGCTGCTCGGCGTGGTTCGTCCAGCGCGCCTCGAACACGCTGAAGCCGCGCTCGCGCAGCAGGGCGATCAGCTCCGCCTCGCCCTCCATCCGGCGCAGCCGGGCGTCGCCGCGCGTCAGGTACACGCGGGCCGCGCCGGGTGGTGCCGGCGCCTCACCGGCCGCGGCGAAGATCCCGCGCAGCAGCCCGGTGACCTCCGGCATGGCGTAGGTGTGCTCGCCATTGCCGACCACCGCCTCGCAGCAGACATAGGCATCGCACAGCACCCCCTCGCCTCGCCCGATGGGCAGGACACGGGAGGCGAGGCCGAGCCGCAGCATGCCCTCGGCGAAGCGCAGCGCCACGGGGTTGTCGTCCCGCGCATGGACCAGCGTGACCGGCCTCTCGCGCGAGATCAGGCCGAGATGCGCGGCGAAGGCGATGGGCGCCAGGTAGTCCGTGAGCAGGTGGCCGTAGTGCTTCATGCGCGGCACCAGCACGGCCCGGCCCTCCACCCGGATCGGGGCCGCCCGCAGCGGGCGGGGGCGCGTGACGGACCAGTTGGTCGGCCCGGTCCGGGCGGTCGAGGCGACGCGCCCCTGCGCCAGATCGACCGGCTGCAGGATGCGGCCGGGGATGTAGATCTCCGGCGCCTGCCAGACCACGCGCCGCAGCCGCGGGAAGGGCGGCGCGCCGGGCCGGCCCGTCATGATGTCCCGGTTGTGCGCCGAGACGCGCGCAAGCTCCGCCGCGTAGCGCGGCGCCGCCATGGGGGCGACGATCTCGTCGTCATGCAGCCAGGCGAGGCCGGACGGCACGGCGAAGGCCGGGAAGAAGTCGAGCAGCCGCGCCGCCGCGGGCGACCGGCGCGTGACCAGGGAGAAGGCGGCATGGGCCCTGGGCTTGAGGTCAAGCCAGCGACGCAAGCCCTTGCGGTGTCGTGCCATGAGGCCCCTCGCAGTGATGCCGTTCCTCTGCGGCACGATCCGGGCGGGCTCACCGCAGCCCCGTCGGATGGGCGTGCCGCAGGGGCAACAACCTGCCCGCGCAAGGAAGGCGGGCGGGCCTCTCTGCCGGGCCGGGCGGGGTGGCGCAAGACCCCGTGATGCCTTGCGCAGGCGCACGGGCCGTTCCGCCGGCAGGCCCGAACCGGCCGCGCCCGCACCCGTTCCCCGGGGCACAGGTTGAGGACCGCCCCATGCCCGACGACACCCCCTTCCCCCCGCAGCACCAGTCCCACCAGCCCGGCATCGAGGCGCAGATGTCGCCGCGCCCGCAATCGGCGATGGAGCGATGGAAGCCCGCCGGGAAGCTCACCGGCCTTGCCGCCATCGTCACCGGGGGCGACAGCGGCATCGGCCGCGCGGTCGCCATCGGCTTCGCGAAGGAGGGGGCGGACGTCGCGATCCTCTACCTCGACGAGAACGAGGACGCGCAGGACACGAAGCGCCGCATCGAGGCCGAGGGCCGGCGCTGCGTCGCCATCGGCGGCGACATCGGCGACCCGCAGTTCTGCCAGGATGCCGTCAAGCAGGTGGTGCAGGCCTTCGGGCGGCTCGACATCCTGGTGAACAACGCCGCCGAGCAGCATGTGTGCGAGGACTTCGCCGAGATCCCCGTCGCGCAGGTCGAGCGGACCTTCCGCACGAACATCTTCGGCTACATGTGGATGGCCAAGGCCGCGCTGCCCCACCTGAAGGAGGGGGCGTGCATCATCAACTCCACCTCCGTCACCGCCTACAAGGGCAACCCGGGGCTGATCGACTACGCCAGCACGAAGGGCGCGATCGTCGCCTTCACGCGCTCGCTCGCGACGGCGTTGGCCTCGAAGAAGATCCGGGTGAACGCGGTGGCGCCGGGGCCGATCTGGACGCCGCTCATCCCGGCCTCCTTCGACGAGGAGAAGACGGCGCAGCACGGCCAGTCCGCGCCGATGGAGCGTGCGGGGCAGCCGGACGAGGTCGCGCCCTCCTACATCTTCCTGGCCAGCAACGCCGACAGCTCCTACATCTCGGGCCAGGTGCTGCACCCGAACGGGGGCACGGTGGTGAACGGGTGATGTCGCCCGGCGTGTGTTCCAACCCGCGGCTCGCGAAGCGGGCCGAGCCGCCGAATCGCGGCCGCCGCACCTGCGGCGAACCCAGGCGCGGCGCCGGCGCCTGAGGCGCGCAGATGTGTCGGCATTCGCGCCGGTCAGTTATGAAGGGCTACATCCACTTCCGCACGCGGCCCTGGTAGGCCGCGTAGGCGGGCCCGAAGCGGCGGAGGAGGTACGCCTCCTCCCGCGCGATCACCAGGCGGTCGAGCAGGCCGTGCAGCACCGCGACCGCCACCCAGAACCACAGCGTCCCGAAGCTCAGCGCAACGCCCGTCGCGCCGAGCAGGAAGCCGAGATAGACCGGGTTGCGGCTGAACCGGAACGGCCCGCCCTCCACCATCGCCGCATCGGGCCGGTCGGGACGAGGGTCGTTGCCCGCCCTGACCAGCGCGAGCACCGCCCAGCCGATCAGGCCAAGTGCCAGGAACAGCACCATGCCGCCGAGTGCCGGGGCTGGCGGTCCGAGCTGCACCGTCCAGGCCTGGTCGAGCACCCAGGCCGCGGCCAGCACGCCCAAGACCATCACCGGCGGCGGGACGCGCACGCCGGGGCCGTCCGCCGCCTGCTCAGCCATCCGCACGCTCGGGCAGGCGCATCCAGCCCGGGATCCGCGGGGTGAGCCGCGCCGCGCCGCAGGCGAGCGGCCCCTCCAGCGCGTCGAGGCGCAGCAGCGCGAGGCCGAGAGCGTCCCGGCCCGACCGCATCTCCCCCACTTCCGCGCCACCCCGCATCACCGGCGTGCCGGGCGGGGGCAGCGCGCCCTCGACCTCCACCGGGACCAGCCGGCGCTTGAGCAGGCCGCGGTACTTGGTCCGGGCCGTCAGCTCCTGGCCCATGTAGCAGCCCTTGCTCCAGGACACGCCGACCAGCTCGTCAAAGCCGCCCTCGAGCAGGACGGAGCGCTCGGGCTCCATGTCCGGCGCGCCATCCGGAAGGCCGAGCACCAGGCGGTGACGGTCGTAGGCTGCGAAGTCGGCATCCGTGGCGACGGGCACGGCGGAAATCGCCCGCCACCCGGACTCGGGCAGGCGCGGGTCCGGCGCGGCGATCGCACCTTCCGGCGGTGCGGCGCCGCCCCACGCCGCGAGGACCCGCAGTTCCTCCGACGCGTCCCGCAACGCGACCTGGGCGCGCAACCGGAAGCGCGACAGGCGCTGGACCAGCATGGCGGCCTGGTCGCGTGCGCAGTCGAGCAGCAGGCGCTCCCCGTCGGCGAGGATGAAGAAGTCCGCGAGGTACTTGCCCTGGGGCGTCAGGAGCGCCGCCCACACGGCCTGGCCCGGCGCAGCCCGGGTGACGTCGTTGGAGACGAGGCCCTGGAGGAAGCCGACGCGGTCCGCGCCCGAAACCTCCACCACGCCCCGATCCGGAAGGAAAGCAATTGGCATGCGTGACGAGGTGGGCACCCGGCGCCGCCGCCGCAACGGGTCGCCGCAATCCCCTGCCCTCCGGCGGGGCGCCAGCCGGCAGCGGGCATGCTATGGGCCAGGGCACGCATGCGCATCCTCTTCGTCACGGCGACGCGGCTCGGCGATGCGGTCCTCTCCACGGGGCTGCTCGACCACCTGCTCCGCACCCATCCCGGCGCCCGCTTCACGGTGGCCTGTGGCCCGGTGACGGCGGGCATCTTCGACCGCATGCCGCGGCTCGACCGGCTGATCCTGGTGCGCAAGAGGCGCTTCGACCTGCACTGGCCCGCGCTCTGGCGGCAGGTGGCGGGCACGCGCTGGGACCTGGTGGTGGACCTGCGCGCCTCCGTCCTCGGCTGGATGCTGCGCGCGCGGCGGCGGGCCGTGGCGCGCGGCGGCCGTCGCCCCGGCGCGCGCGTGGAGCACCTGGGCGAGGTGCTCGGGCTGCGCCCCGCGCCGCTGCCGGTCGCCTGGACCGCGCCGGCGGACGAGGCGCGCGCGGCGGAGGTTCTGCCGGCCGGACCCTGGCTCGTGCTCGGCCCGACGGCGAACTGGGCGCCCAAGGTCTGGCCCGCCGCCCGCTTCGTGGAGGCCGCGCGCGTGCTGACGGCCCCTGGCGGCCCGCTCGCGGGTGCGCGCATCGCGGTGGTGGCCGGCCCGGGAAGCGTGGAGCGCGCCATGGCGGCACCGGTGCTGGAGGGGCTGCCCGGCGCGGTGGACCTGGTGGGCCGCCTGTCGCTCCCCGAGATCGCGGCCGCCTTCCGACGCGCCACCCTCTACATGGGCAACGATTCCGGGCTGATGCACCTGGCCGCCGCCGCGGGGGCGCCGACGCTCGGCCTGTTCGGCCCCACTTCTGCCGAGGAGTACGGGCCGGCGGGGCCGCGCGCGCGGGCGGTGGTGGCGCCCCGGCCGGAGATGGAGGCCCTCCACCTCGCACCCGTGCTGGACGCGGCGGCCGGGCTGCTCGGGCGGCCATGAGCGGCATCGCGGGCATCGCCATGCGCCAGGGCCTGGTGCCCAACGCGGTGGCCCTGCGCGCCATGGCGGCGGCGCTGACATCGGCCGGCCCGGACATCTCGGACATCCACCTGGCGGACAATGTGGGGCTGGCCTGCGCGGGTGCCGCCCCGCTCACCTCCGGCCCCTGCACCATGGCGGCGGATTCGTACGACCCCGGCACGCCGCTCACGGCGTACCGGGCCGGCGCGGGCGCCGCCTTCGCGGAGAGGCTGCGCGGCGGCCATGCCCTGGCGCTGCATGACCGCGCCGGGCGCCGCCTGCTGCTCGCCCGCGACCCGTTCGGCCTGCGGCCGCTCTATCTCGCGGACATCGCGGGCGGGATCGCCTTCGCGTCCGAGCCGCGGGCGCTGGTCGCGGCCGGGCTGGTCGCCCCCCGGCCGCGGCGGGCGGCGCAGGGCGAACTGCTGCAGATGCAGTTCACGACGGGTGCCGAGACGATCATCGACGGCGTCGCGCGCCTGCTGCCCGGCGAGACCGTGGCGATCGCCGATGGCGCAGTCGTGGAGCGCCGGCGCCGCGCCGCTCTGCCTGAGGGCGGGCCCGCGCCACTGACCGAGGCGGACGCGATCGCCCGCCTGGATCACGCCCTGGAGGAGGGCCTGGAAGCGGGCGCACCGGCGGCACGGCATGGCGTCGCCCTCTCGCGCGGCGCGGGGGCCAGCGTGCTGCTGGCCGTGCTGGCGCGGCGTGGCGCACCGGGCCTGACCCTGCTCGGCGCCCATGCCGGCGGGCCGGGTGCGGGACAGGAGGCGGCCGAGGCGGCGGCACGCGCCGCAGGAGCCCGCTACCAGGCCATCCAGGTGACGGAGGCGATGGCCTGGCGGGAACTGCCCGCCATCGTCGCGCGCATGGATGACCCGGCTGCCGACCACGCGATCCTCGCCGGCTGGTTCACCGCGCGCCTCGCGCGGGAGGAGGTGGATGTGCTCCTCTGCGCCGAGGGCACCGAGGAGCTGTTCGCCGGCTATGGCCGCTACCGCACCGCCATGCGGCCCTGGTGGCTTGGCGGCCGCCGGCCCCGCGCGGTCGGCGCCTTCGACCACGTTCCCTACGTGCTGCGGGAGGCGCCGCTGGGCTGGCGGGACGGGGTCGCGGCGGCCGAGGCCGCGGCGGCCACGCCGGGCCGCACGCGCCTGCAGGCCGCGCAGGCCGCCGACATCGCCGAGTTCCTGCCGAACGACCGCCTGCTCAAGCTGCATCGCTGCATGGCGGCGCATGGGGTCGAGGCAGGCACGCCGATGCTCGACGCCGGCCTTGCGGCCCTCGCCTTCCGCCTGC
>DASQNQ010000075.1:0-2455 GCA_035644895.1 Acetobacteraceae bacterium
ATCAGCTTCCGGTCGATCCGCCCGATGTACCACAGCAGCCAGTTCGGCGAGCCATAGGTGGTGACCACGAGGATCCGGCGTATGTTGGTCAGCGCGGGCTCGATCGCGCCGTCGCCGAGGTGGAAGGCGATGCCGGGCGACCAGACGCGGTCGAACCAGCCCTTCAGCATGGCGGGCATGCCGTACCACCAGGTGGGATAGACCAGCAGCAGGGCGTCGGCACGGCGCAGGCTCTCGACATGGCCCTCGATGCCAAGCTGGTTGGCGGGGACGTCGTGGTAGCGCCCGCGCTCCTCCGCGCCCATCACGGGGTCGAAGCCCTCCGCATGCAGGTCCCGCAGCTCCACCTCGTGCCCCGCCGCGCGCAGCGCCTCGCCGGCCGCCTGCGCGAGCGCGGCGGAGAGGCTGTCCGCGCGGGGATGGGCATGCACCAGCAGGACACGCATTCCGGCCTCCTCGTCCGCGCCGTGACGCGGGCGCAACGCACCCTGTGGGATACCCCATGATGCCCGACGTCGCCATCGCCCGCCGCGCCGCGGAGCTGCAGGCCTTCCGCATCTCGCCCGGCGATTCGAACTACTTCGCCTGCCTGTTCGACCCGCTCGCGGACGAGGTGCGCTTCACGCTGGTGGTCGAGATCTTCGAGCCCGGCGGCCGCACGCCCCCCAACACGCACCGGGAGGCGGAGGAGGCGTTCTTCGTCCTCGCCGGCACCGGCGTCGCCCGTGCGGCGGGGCGGGAGGTGCCGCTCGCGCCCGGCGACGCGCTGGTGCTGCGGCCAGGCGTCGAGCACGTGGTCGAGAACACGGGACCCGGCAAGCTCTACTGCCTCACGCTCATGGCGCCGAACGAGGGTTTCGCCGAGTTGATCCGCAGCGGGACGCCGGTGGACCTCACGCCCGGGGACATCGCCGTCATCGAGGGGCGGGCGCGCGGCTGATGCGCATCCTCTACCTCTACGCCCACCCGCTGCCCGAAAGCTTCCACGCCGCGATCCGCGACGCCGCCATGCGCGGCCTGGCGGAGGCCGGGCACTGGGTCGACCTCTGCGACCTCTATGCGGAGGGCTTCGACCCGGTGCTGGGCGTCGCGGAGCGCCGAGGCTACCACGACCCCGCCACGAACCGGGCGCTCGTCGCCACATACGTCGAGCGGCTGGAATCGGCGGAGGCGATCGTCCTCTCCTTCCCCACCTGGTGCTACGGGCTGCCGGCGATCCTGAAGGGCTGGATGGACCGCGTGCTGATCCCCGGCGTCTCCTTCACGCTGGAGGAGGGCGTGGCGCGCCCCGCGCTGACCCACGTCACGCGCATCGCGGGCATCAGCACCTATGGCCGCCCGCGCTGGAACGCCGTGATGATGGGCGACCCGCCCCGCAAGGCGGTGACGCGCTACCTGCGCATGCTGACCGGCGGGCGCGCACGCACCAGCTACCACGCGCTTTACGACATGAACCGCGCGACGCAGGCCGACCGCGAGGCATTCCTCGGCACGGTGCAGGCTGCCATGGCGCGGCTTTAGGTCACAGGTGCAGGTGGGTCTCGCGCACCTCCGGCGAGGCCTCCAGCTGCGCGGAGGTGCCGGTCCAGACCGTGCGGCCCTTCTCGATCACCACATGCCGGTCCGCGAGCCGCGTCACGGCGGCGAGGTTCTTGTCGATCAGCAGGATCGCCTGCCCCTCCGCCTTCAGGCGCGCGAGCACCGACCAGATCTCCGCGCGGATCAGCGGCGCGAGGCCCTCCGTCGCCTCGTCGAGGATGAGCAGCCGCGGGTTGGTCATCAGCGCCCGGCCGATCGCCACCATCTGCTGCTCCCCGCCCGAGAGCTTCGCGCCCGGGTTCCGCCGGCGCTCCCGCAGGCGCGGGAAGAAGGCGTAGACGGCCTCGAGCGTCCAGCGCGGCGTGCCGCGGCTGGCGGCGGTGGCGACCAGGTTCTCCTCGACGGTCAGGGTCGGGAAGACCTGCCGCCCCTCCGGCACCAGGCCGAGGCCGCGCTGCGCGATGCGGTGCGGCGGCAGGCCCACCACCGCCGCGCCGTCCAGCGCGATCTCGCCGCCCCAGACCCGCCCGCCGACCGAGGGCAGCAGCCCCATGATGGCGCGGATGGTGGAGGTCTTTCCCATGCCGTTGCGGCCGAGCAGCGTCACCACTTCGCCCGCGCCGATGTCGAGCGAGACGTCGAACAGCACCTGGCTTGCGCCGTAGCCGGCGGCCAGCGACCGCAGCCTCAGCATGCCGCCACCGCCTCGGCAAGCGGCACCTCGTCCTCACCCAGGTAGGCCGCGCGCACTTCGGCGCTGGCCCGGATCGCCTCCGGCGTGCCGGTCGCGATGACGCGGCCGTAGACGAGCACCGAGATGCGGTCCGCCAGCGCGAAGACGGCCTGCATGTCGTGCTCGACCAGCACGATGGTGTAGCGCGCCTTCAGCCCGCGCAGGATGCCGATCAGGCGCTCC
>DASQNQ010000076.1:0-7360 GCA_035644895.1 Acetobacteraceae bacterium
GAGGCGCGGCACCACGGTGCGGTTGTCCGGCCCGATAGTGACGAGCGTGTCGTAGACTGCGTCGAAGTAGATCTGGCAGGTGTCGCAGAACCCGCGCTGCGGATCCAGCGAGTTGATGTCCATGTTGCGGGCCACCACCAGTGTGGATGGCGCCTGGGCGGCGGCGGGCAGCGCCGCGGCGCAGGCGAGAAGCGCGGCGGCGAGGGCGCGGCGCGCAAGTCCGGGCAGTTTCATGAACAACCTCCTCTCCCTTTTCGTTCAGGCACAATCAAGCGGGCAGGTTGCGGATCGCGCGGAAGCCGGCCTCGGCCGCCTCCAGCACGCGGTCGATGTCGGCCTCCGTGTGGGCGGCGCAGAGGAACATGTTGTGGCGCGGATGCAGGTAGGCTCCCCGCTCCAGCGCCGCGCGGCAGAAGGCGAAGCCCTTGCGGAACTCCGGGTCCTCCTCGAACAGGAAGAGCGGCATCTGCACCGGGCCGCTCTGCCGCAGCCCGATGCCGTGCCGCGCCGCCAACGCATCCAGCCCGGCGCGCAGCCGGTGGCCCAGGCGCTCCATGTGCGGGATGGCGTCCAGCTCATCGAGCCGGTCGAGCGTCGCAACCGCAGCCGCCATCGGCACCGCGGTGCACCAGAAGGACCCGGTGACGAAGATCCGCGACGCGGCCTCCCGCAGCGCGTCGGTGCCGGTGACGGCGGCCAGCGCATGGCCGTTGGCGATGGCCTTGCTCCAGGCCGAGAGGTCGGGACGCACGCCGACCGTCTCCCAGCTTCCGCCGGGGTGCAGGCGGAAGCCCGCGCGCACATCGTCCAGGATGAGGGCGGCGCCGCGTTCGTCGCAGAGCGCGCGGACGGCGCGGGCGAAGGCGGGATCCGGCAGTTCCTGATCCACGACGTTGTCGTGGCGGAAGCCGGTGACGATCACCGCGGCCAGGTCGTCGCCGGCGGCCTCGGCCGCCTCATGCAGGGCGGCGACGTCATTGTAGGGGAACCGGATCTGGTGGGCGCGATCCTCCGCCGTCGTGCCGGCCGGCACCGGCGTGCACCAGGGTGCCGCACCGTGGTAGGAGCCGCGGGCGATCAGCACCACGCGCCGGCTCGTCGCCGCGCGCGCGATCATCACGCAGGCGGTGGTCGCATCCGTGCCGTTCTTCTGGAACATCGCCCAGTCCGCATGCGGGATGCGCGCGACGAGCCGCTCGGCCAGCTCGACCATCACGGCGCCGGGGCCGTTCAGGCAATCGCCCTTCTCGGCCTGGCGGCGGGCGGCGTCCTCCACCACCGGGTCGCGGTGGCCGAGCACGACAGGCCCCCAGCTGCACATCAGGTCCACGTAGTCGCGGCCATCCACGTCCCAGACGCGCCCGCCTTCCGCGCGGGCGAAGAACTGCGGGTAGTTGTCGGGCAGCCTGGCGGCGTTGAGGTGGCCCCACATTCCGCCGGGGACGACGCGGGCGGCGCGGGCCCGGAGGGCGGCATCGGCTCCCGGCATGGGCATGTCCGGCATGGCGTTCCCCTTCAGGCCGCGCGGCGTGGCGGGCAGAGACGGCGCAGCGCATCCGCGACCTTCGCCGCATCCGCGAGCGCCGCGAGGTTGAGCGGGCGCGAGACGACGGGCGCGGCTTCGCTGCCGGAGACGCGCAGCACCTCGGCGTCCAGCCAGTCGAGCATCCGGTCCTGGATCTCGGCCGTCCAGCGCGCGCCATGGCCGCCGCCGCGCGCCGCCTGCTCGGCGATCAGAACGCGATTGGTGCGGCGGATGCTTGCCTCGATCGTCTCCCAATCCATGCCCCCGAGGTCGAGGGTGCGCAGGTCCAGGATCTCGGCATCCACGCCGGCGCTTTCCGCGGCGGCGACCGCCTCCTGCACCATGGCGCCGTAGGTCAGGACGGTGCAGGCGCCACCCGCGCGCACCACTCGCGCCCGGCCGAAGGGCACGTGCCAGTCGGTCGGGCCCTCCGGCACGGGCCCGCTGTCCTGGAACAGGCCCGCATGTTCCAGCACCAGCACCGGGTCGTCGGAGAGCAGGGCGGTGTTCATCAGCCCCGCATAGTCGAAGGGCGTGGCGGGCGCCGCGATGCGCCAGGCCGGGAAGGCGGCGAAGAGGCCGGAGGGATCGCCCGAATGCTGCGACCCGTAGCCCGTGTGGGGGGAGATGCGGGCCCGCACCACCAGCGGGATCCGCACGTCGCCGCCGAACATGTGGCAGAACTTCGCGATCTGGTGGAAGAGCTGGTCGGCCGCGACGATCGCGAAATCCGCGAACATGAACTCCACGATCGGCCGCAGACCGGTGAGGGCGGCGCCGAGCGCCATGCCGGTGAAGGCGTTCTCGCAGATGGGCGTGGCGAAGACGCGGTCCGGGAAGCGTTCCGGGATGCCGCGCGTCGCGCCGGCGACGCCGCCGCGCAGCCGATGGATGTCCTCGCCGATGATCACGATCGTCGGGTCGCGCTCCATCGCGCGCATGAGCGTCGGGGCGACGATGTCGATGAACTTCACCTCGCGCCGCGGCTCGGCGGGGACCGGTGCTTCCTCCACGCGCGGCGGCGGGAAGCGGATGCCCTCATCCACCGCGGCAGCCTTCGGCAGCAGCCCGGGGCGGATGCGCGGGGCATTGGCGCCGGGCGGCGTCTCGGTCAGCGCCTCGGCGGCCGCGTCCACCGCCCGTCGCGCCCGCGCATCCAGCGCGGCGAGCCCTGCCCCGTCCAGCACGCCCATTCGGGCCAGGCGCTCCGGCATGACGGCGACGGGGTCGCGCGCGCGCCACTCCGCCTCCTCCTCCCTGCCGCGGTAGCCCAGCGCGCTGCCGGCGAGCGGGCCGGACTGGTGCAGGAAGCGGTAGCATTCCGCCTCGATCAGCACCGGCCCGCCCCTGTCGCGGATGCGCTCGATCGCCCAATCCATTGCCCGTCGCGTGGCGACCACATCCATCCCGTCGCAGACCACCGCCGGCACGCCCAGCATGGGGCCGCGCGAGGAGAGCCGGGTCTCCCGCGTCTGCTCCCGCACATGGGTGGAGACGGCG
Source organism: Acetobacteraceae bacterium (assembly GCA_035644895.1). Classification (GTDB taxonomy): domain Bacteria; phylum Pseudomonadota; class Alphaproteobacteria; order Acetobacterales; family Acetobacteraceae; genus Falsiroseomonas. The sequence goes on from DASQNQ010000076.1 coordinate 3,026, forward strand.
TAGTAGTTGTTCTCGAGGAAGAAGATCACCGGCAGGGTGTAGAGCGCGGCGAGGTTGATCGCCTCGTACACCGGGCCGGCCATCAGCGTGCCGTCGCCGAAGAAGGCGACGGAGATGCCCTCCCGCCCCAGCACCTTGTCGCTCAGCGCGTAGCCCACGGCATGGGGCACGTTGGCGCCGATGATGGCGGAGGAGCCGACGATGCCCGCCTCGCCCCAGCGCATGTGCATGGAGCCGCCGCGGCCGCCGCAGAACCCGTCCGTCAGCCCCATGATCTCGGCCATGGCGCGGCGGACGAGCACGCCCGCCTGGTCCGGCATCGCGTCCCGGCGCGGGTCGTAGCCTTCGGGCTGCGTGGTGTTCAGCAGCTTGGCCAGGATCTGGTGGTGGGCCCGGTGCGTGCCGTTGATGCCATCCTGCGCGCGCAGGCGCGACATGGCGCCGACCGCGCCCGCCTCCTGACCGATCGAGGCGTGGGCCGGCCCGTGGATCAGCCCTTCCCCGTGCAGCTCCAGGATCCGCTCCTCGAAGCGGCGGATGAGCAGGAGCTGCTCCATCCAGCGGGCGAGGTCGGCCGGGTCCTCCCGCGCCCAATCCTCCTCCGTCGCCTCCAGCCGGACCCAGGGCACGTCGGTGACGATCGGCGTGAGGCGCGTCATGGCCCGGATCTCCTGGAGCGTGCATCTTCCCGCGGCGCCGGATCGAGGGGCACGACGCGGCCCGCCTCGATCTCCTCAAGGAGCCGCACCAGGGCGCGGCCGCCCTCCATCAGGTCGTCGCGGACCGCCTTGCGCACCTGCGCCGGGCGGCGCGCCGTGAGGCCGTCGAGGATGTTCAGGTGCTGGTGCCTGCCGCGGTAGCTCGGCTTGGCATCGGGATAGAGCAGGCTGACCAGCGGCCCGTTGCGCAGCCATATGCCTTCCAGGATGCCGAGCAGGTTCGGCATCCCGGCCAGTTCCCACAGCCCGTGGTGGAAGCGGAAATTGGCCTCCAGCGCCGTGGGCCAGTCGCCGGTCTCCTCCGCCCGCACCAGGCGCCCGTGATGCGCGGCGAGGGTGTCGATGACGCCCGGGGTGGCGGCGCGCGCCGCTCCCTCCGCCGCCAGCCCCTCCAGCAGGATGCGGATGCGGCGGAGCTCAAGGTAGTCGGCGAGGCTGAGGCGCGTGACGCGGATGGCGGAGCCGGTCCGCATCTCGAGCCCGCCTTCGCGGACGAGCTGCATCACCGCCTCCCGCACCGGGGTCTCGCTGACATCCATCGCGGCGGCCAGCTCGCGGATCTTCAGGCGCTGGCCCGGGTGGAACCGGCCATGCAGCAGACCCGTCCGAAGGTCGGCGTAGACGCGGGAGGTGAGGCTGTCGCGCGCGACGGGGCCGGGAAGGTATTCGGCCTTCAAGGCAGGACCCCGCCGCCGCGTCGCGCGGCACGCCGCACCGACCTCGGCATTGGCTTCACCTTGCCGTACCGTGTCTCGTCGGGTCGGACCGCCGTCGCCACCGCCTCGCCCCAGGATGCGTCACGGAGCGTGGCGGATATATCATGCAGCCGTCAACGGCGCCGTTGCGGAGCTCCCCGTCAGGGCGAAAGCGTCTGCCGGAACCGCGCGTCGCGCGCGATCCCGCCCCAGTCGTGCAGCATCGGCACCATCTCCGTCGCGGCCCAGGCGGCATGCTGGTCGGCGTAATGCGCGCTTCCGGGATGGCCGGAGGCGCCGTGGAACACCACCCAGCGGCTGTTCTCCCAGGCGCCGACGTCGAAGGCGTAGCGGGCCAGCGCGCCATACCCCGCGACAGGTCCGGCGGCCGCCATGAAGCCATTGGCGAGCACCGTGTCGGTGTCGCCCCCGACCGGCAGCGCCGGCAGGTCGAGCAGCGGCGCCCAGTCCGGGAAGAGCGGCGAGAGCGGGTGGGCCAGGCGCGGGCGGTGCACCTCGCCCCAGGGAAGCTCGGTGTCCTCCCGCGCCGCGCGCCCCAGCGCCTCTTCCAGGGCGTGCGGCCAGGTCCAGCCGTCCAGCAGCTCCGTGTCATCATCGCGCAGCAGCGCAGGCAGGGTCCACCAGAGCTGGTTCAGCGGCGCGACGCCCGGCGGGACGGAGAGCAGCGCCTGCCCCGCCAGGGCACCGAGGCCGCTGCGCTCCGCCAGGATCGCGGTCAGCGCGCGGCGGAGGGCGACATAGGCCGTGGGAGCGGAACTGTCGGGCTCCATGCGTCCGTCCCAGCCGAGCAGCCGCGCGCGCAGCGCCGCCGCGCGCGGCTCCTCCGGCTCGGGGAGGGCGGCAAGGTGCTCCCGCAGCAAGAGCGCATTCGGGGAGAGGGTGTCGGCATGCACAGCCGCGGCCCCCTCCACGCCCCGCGCCTCGGCGGCCTCGCGCAGCCGTGCCAGTACGCGGCGTGCGCGATAGGGCGGATGGCAGTCGGTGCAGAGATAGTCGGGCCCGTCATCCGCCGCGACGCGGTTGTTCGCGGTGACGATCAGGCCCTCCGCCGGGTCCATCACCCGCGGCATCTCCTCATGCGGGATCCAGCCCTGCCACTCATGCGCCCCGGTCCAACCCGGCACCGGAAGCCAGCCATTGACGCGCGGGCGACGCGGCAGGCGGGCGCGAACGAGATGGCCGATGCGTCCCGTCACGTCGCCCGCGACCAGGTTGTGGTCGATCAGACCCCAGCCGCGCGTCGCCTCGAAGAGGGAGGCGACATCGCTGGCGCGCAGCATGCGCGGCAGACAGTCGAAGGAGTGGTCGGTCTCGGCGAACTGGACGGAGCGCAGCGCCAGCGCGGTGCCGGACGCCGGATCGCCGGCGATGACCGGGCCGTGATGCGTCTCCACCACCTCGACGCTCCGTGGCGCCGCGCCACGGATCGCGACCGTCTCCACCCGCCGCGACACGGGAAGCCATGTGTCGCGGAAGGCGACATGCCGCGCGCCCTCGTCGAAGCGCTCGACGAAGAGGTCGTGGATGTCCACGAAGGCATGGGTGACGCAGAAGGCCACGCGGCCATTCTGGGCGAAGTGCGGGAAGCCCGGCACACCGGGAACGGTGAGGCCGATCACGTCGAAGTCGCGGCAGGCGAGATGGGCCTGCGCGTACATGTTCGGGATCTCAAAGATCCGGTGGGGATCGCCGGCGACGACGGGCCGCCCCGTCGGGCTGCGCGCGGCATCGACCGCCCAGTTGTTGCTGCCGCCCCCCGTGGCGTCCACGTCCTCCGCCCCGAGCAGCGCGGCGATCGCCGGCTGCAGCTCGGCGAGCGTCGCCGTCCAGCGCTTCGCCTCGACGCCAGGGGGCAACAGCAGCAGGTCCTCCCCGCCATCGTCGTAGCGCAGCCTTCGCGTCCGCTCCGCGCCGAGGAGGGGCAGCGCCGCCGCGCGCCAGAGCTTGAACCAGACCGAGCCCATCAGCAGCCCGAGCCGCCGCATCACCGCGATCGCGTGCCAGCCTTCCCAGGGCTCGGGCGTCGCGTCCAGCAGCTCGTACTCGACCGGGCGGGGCGCGCCGGAGGCGAGGAAGGCGTTCACCCCGGCGGCATAGGCCTCCACCATCCCGCGCGCCTCATCGCCCAGCGCGGCGTGGTCGCGACGGCAGGCCGCCTCCATGCCGAGGCGCCGCGCCAGCACATCCCCCTCCGCCGCGGCGGGGCCGAGCCATTCCGCGGCCCGGCCGAGGGCGCGGCGGCGGTTCAGCTCCATCTGGAACAGCCGGTCCTGCGCATGCACGAAGCCCTGCGCCAGGAAGGCATCGGCCTGGCCGCCCTCGGCGCGGATATGCGGGATGCCCCAGCGATCGCGCAGCACCTCCACCGGCGCGGAGAGGCCGGCGAGGCGGAGCCGGCCGTCGAGCGGCGGCAGGGCGGCGCGAAGCCGGTCGCGGCGTGTCTCCGGTGCCATGCGTCCCTCGGTCCTTGCGGCGCGTCAGCCAGCCAACGGCGGGCGGTGCTGCGCCCAGGGGTGGTCCAGCTCCAGCAGCGCGCCCAGGCGCAGCAGCGTCATGTCCGCGCCCCAGGGGCCGACGAGCTGCACGCCGGTGGGCAGCCCATCCTCCGCGAAGCCGGAGGGCACGGTCAGCGCCGGATGGCCCGTGAGGTTGAAGGGATACATGTAGCTGCTCCAGCCCTGGCGGGTGATGCCGCAGGGCTCGCCCTCGATCTCGATCTCGCCATCCGCGGCATCGAAATCGGCGGGCAGGGCGGTGCGCGTCAGCGTCGGCGTGACGAGCACGTCGTAGCGCTCGAACAGGCCCTGGATCGCGCGGAACAGCCGCGTGCGGGCGAACTGCGCCTCCCTGAACTCGCGCAGCGTGAAGGCCGCGCCGCGCTCCATGAAGGCGAGCAGCAC
>DASQNQ010000077.1:0-11674 GCA_035644895.1 Acetobacteraceae bacterium
TCGAGCGGCTGCTGGAGCGGCTGCTCGAACAGGAATTGCTCGCCGCCGGCCGGCAGGACCCCTACTTCCGCACCCATCCGCTCTCGCGCGACCGGCTGGAGTTCGTGCGCGACCACCTGGCGCGGTCCCGCCTCGCCGACGCGCCCATGCCGGAGGGGATCGAGCAGGGCTTCGCCATGGTGCGCGCCAAGCTCGACGGCTTCATCGACCCGCCCGCCCAGACGCTGCGCCGCTGGCCGGAGGCGGACGCCTCGGCCCCCGCGCGCTATGCCCGCGCGATCGCGGCCTTCCGCTCCGGCCGCCCGGCCGAGGCCGTGGCGGCGCTCGACGTGCTGATCCGCGAGCAGCCGAGCAACCCGTACCTCCATGAGCTGAAGGGCCAGGTGCTGTTCGAGAGCGGGCAGGTGGCCGAGGCCGTGGCGCCCTACGCCCAGGCCGCGCGCCTCGCGCCCGAGGAGGGGCTGATCCGCCTGAACCTCGCCCGTGCGCTGATGGAGGCGGGCGACGCGGCCGGCCTTCCGCGCGCCGTCGCCGAGCTCGACATCGCGCTGCGGACGGAGCGCGAAAGCCCCTTCGTCTGGCGCCAGATGGCCATCGCCCAGGGCAGGCTGGGGAACATGGCGCTGGCCGACTTGGCGCTGGCAGAGGAGGCGCTGCTGCTCGGGGATTCGCGCGCCGCGCGGGTGCTGGCCGCACGGGCGGAGGGCGCGCTGCCGCCCGGGCCGCAGCGGCTGCGCGCGCAGGACCTGCGGGCGGCGGCGCAGCCAGAGAACCTCCCCTCCCGCGGCGCGGGGCGCTAGGATGCGGCCCATGCTGCACCTGGCCGCCCTCCTGCTCGCCCTGCTGCTCGCGCCGCCCGTGCTGGCGCAGGGCCTCTCCCCCGCGCAGCGTGCGGAAGTCGTCGAGATCATGCGCGACGCGCTGCGTCGCGACCCCACCATCCTGCGCGACGCGCTCGCGGCGATGGAGGAGGCCGAGACGCGGGAGCGCAACGCGGCCCGCCGCGCCGCCATCGAGCGCAACGCCGACGCGCTGTTCCGCAACGCGGCGGACCCCATGCGCGGCAACCCGCGGGGCGACGTCACGGTCGTCGAGTTCTTCGACGCGCGCTGCGGCTACTGCAAGCAGCTCCACCCGGCGCTCGAGGCGCTGGTGCGGCGGGACGCGCAGGTGCGGGTGGTGATGAAGGACCTGCCGATCCTCGGCCCGAACTCCGTGCTCGCCTCGCGCGCGCTGCTGGCGGCGCAGCGCCAGGGCCGCTACCCGGCGCTGCACGACGCGCTGATGACGCTCCGCGGCGAGCCCACCGAGGCGGTGATCCGCCAGCAGGCGGAGCGGCTCGGCCTCGACTGGGCCCGGCTTCGCCGCGACATGGACGACCCGGCCATCCAGGGGCGGATCGAGGCGAACATCCGGCTGGCCCAGGCCATCGGGGTGGAGGGCACGCCGGCGCTCGTCATCGGTGGCGCGCTGGTGCCGGGCGCGGTGGAACTGGACCAGCTGGAGCGGCTGGTCGCGGAGAACCGTGCGGGGCGCTGACAGGCCCCCTCAGGCGATCACCTGCCAGTAGGCGCCCGGGTTGGGGAGGAAGGCGGACCCCGCGATCGTGGCGCCGCTCATCTGCCAGAGGGCCACTTCGCCCCCCTGCCCGCGCCACAGGATGTCCGCCCGGCCATCCGCGTTGAAGTCGCCCGTGCCGGCGACGGTCCAGTAGAGGCCGGGGTTGAACAGCAGGTTCCCCGCGACGAGGGTGGCGCCGTCCATGTGCCAGGTGGCGACCTCGCCCCCCTGCCCGCGCCACAGGATGTCCGCCCGGCCATCCGCGTTGAAGTCGCCCGTGCCGGCGATGGCCCAGTACGGGCCCGGGTTCACCAGCAGGTTCCCCGCGGCGAGGGTGGCGCCGTCCATGTGCCAGGTGGCGACCTCGCCCCCCTGCCCGCGCCACAGGATGTCGGACGCGCCGTTGCCGTCGAAGTCGCCCGTCCCGGCGACGCTCCAGTAGGCGCCGGGGTTCAGCAGCGCGGGCCCGGCCGTGACGGCGCCGCCGTTCATGAGCCAGGTGACCACCTCCCCCACCGGGCCGCGCCAGAGGATGTCCGTGCGGCCGTTGGCGTTGAAGTCCCCCGTGGCCACCACGCGCCAGTGGGGCCCCGGATTGGCCGAGACGCCCGCGGCGACGAGCGCGCCGCCCGCCATCTGCCAGGAGACGATCTCCCCGCCCGCGCCGCGCCAGAGGATGTCGGAGGTGCCGTCGGCGTCGAAGTCGCGCGGGCGCACCAGCGGCACCTGCCCGTCCGCGAAGCGCACCGCCTCGACATCCCGCAGGAGGTCGGTGCCGTCGGGGCCCGTGGCGGTCCAGGACCGGTCGTCGTTGCGGATGAGGGTCGTCTGTGCGCGGGTGCTGCCAAGGCGAACGACGTCGAACCCCGCCCCCCCGCCGATCGTGTCGTTGCCGGCGCCGCCCGAGAGCAGGTCCGCGCCCGCCCCGCCGCGCAGCACGTCGTTGCCGGCGAACCCGTTCAGCGTGTCCGCGCCGCCCGCGCCGTCCATCTCGTCGTCGAACCAGGTGCCGTCCATCAGGTTCGGCCCCGCATCGCCCGCGCGCACGACGAGCGGCGCGAGCAGCGGCGCCGCGGCCGCCGAGTTGCCGCCCGCATCGGGCAGCACCTGCGCCGAGAGGGAGAGGTCGTACCGCGTGTGGCCGGCGGCGCGCTCGACGACCGCGTGGTAGGAGCCGGGGCCGAGCGGCAGCATGAGCACGCCGTCGCTCCCCACGCGGCCCTGCGTGGCGGCCAGCGGTGCGCCTGCCGCGTCGGTCAGGCGCAGCCCCGCCAGGTCCCGCAGGCCGCCGATCGAGAGCACGAGGCTGGATGGGGCGGCCAGGGTGAAGGCGTACCAGTCGGCCGCATCGTCCGGCCCGACCGCTTCCGTCCGCGTCACCGGCTGCGCGCCCAGCGTGCCGAGCGCGAGCGCCGCGCCGCGCACATTGCCGGCAGCGTCGATCCCCGGGGGGGTGGCAGGGCTGCCATCCCCCGGGTCGGAAGCCGGCGTGGCGCGCAGCGAGAGGGTGTAGCCCGTGACCCGCCCGGTGCCGCTGACGCCGGGGTTCACGACCGCGGCGTAGTAGGTGCCCGGGCCGAGGTTGCGAGTCAGCAGCCCGGGGGCGAGGGCCGTCGCGTCATCCTGGTCGAGCAGGTCGGAGGCGGTGCGCAGGGCGAGCGACAGCGTCTCCCCCGCCGCGGTCAGCCCCGGCTCCAGCCGGAGGGTGACGGCCGCGGCGGCGGAGAGGGTGAAGGCATGCCAGTCCCCGGTGTCGAGCCCGCCCACCTGGCCGGAGACGACCCGCGCGGCCGTGGACAGCGCGCCGAGGGCGTTTGCCGTGGCGGCCGAGGCGCCCGGGTCGCCCGGCACCGGCTCCGACGCGATGTCGAGCCGGTAGCCCGTCGCGGCCGCCGCCCCGATGCGCAGGTAGTAGGTGCCCTGGCCGAGGGAGTGGATGAGCGAGCCCTCCCGCCCCGCGCCGGCCTCCGCGCTGCGGATCTCGCCGCCTTGCGCATCGAGCAGGTCGAGCTGCGCGGCAGCCGCGAGCCCCGCGAGCGAGATGTCGAGCCGCGTCGGCACGTCGATCTGGAAGCGGTGGAGGTCGAGCGTGTCGCCCGGCCCGACCCAGCCCGGCAGCGACCGCGTGCCGCCGGCGAGCACGCCGAGGTTCAGCGCGGAGAGCAGGTTGTTCCCGGCCGTGTCCGGCCCCGCCGCACCGGTGGCGGGTGCGCCGTAGGTCAGCGTCAGGGCGTAGGCGCTGCCCGCGACCTCCCACCCCGGCACGGGATTCGCCGTGACGCGCACGAGGTAGTCGCCGGCCGCGAGCTGCCGCACCACGGAGCCGTCCCGGCTCTCCGGCGCCGCGGTGTCGGAGCCGAGGATCGTGCCCTGCGCGTCGAGCAGCGACAGCACCCCCGACCCGCCGAGCGAGAGGGAGACGGTCGTGGCCTCCGCCAGCCGGAGACGGAAGACGTCCTCGGGGTCGGCGGTGCCCACCCAGTCGGCGATGGTGCGGCTTGTCTGACTCATCTCGACCGGGTTCCCACGACGCGTGGTGCGTGGTGCGGAATATCAACTTATGGTTAACACCCCGCAAGGGTGCCGCCGTGACGGGGTGGTGGCCCTACGCGCCCAGGAGATCGGTGGCCGGCGCGCGCACGAAGGCCGTTCCCGGCTCGACCTGCGCCTGCAGAAGGCCGCCGAGCCCCACGGGATCCCAGCCATCGCCATCCCAGACCAGGTCCCGCTCCGAGCCGAGGCCGAGGGTGCCGGTGCGCTCCTCCCGCCCGTCCCAGGCCTGTGTCGCGAGCACGCGGCCCGTCTGCGCGTCGAGGTAGGATGTGATCCAGACCGAGCCGTCGAGCGTGGCCGGCCCGGACCAGGGATCCGCGGCGGTGATGGTGTAGCGCCCATGCGCCGTCACGATCACCGCGCCGGGCTGCAGCGCCGGGGCGTGCCCGATCAGCCAGCCCGTCCAGCTGTCCCCGCCCTCATCGGCCTGGAAGCGATAGGTGAAGCGCACATCCGGCTGCCGGTCGGCCTGCCGCAGCCCAGCGAGCCCGACCTGCGCCGCCGCCGGACCGCCGCCCGCGGTCCCGGCCTGCACCGCCCCCGCCGCACGGTCGAACTCGCTGCCCAGGCCGGCCAGGCCGGTGGCCACCAGGCCCGCACTCTCGAGCGCGAGGTGCAGGCGGGAAGCGCCGTCGAGGTAGCGCGTCGTCGTCACCGTCCCCTCGGCGAGGCCGGTGTCGCGGCCATACGGCGTCTCCTCCAGGATCCGATAGGTGCCGGCGGCGCCACGGACCGTGTCCCCCGGCGCATGATCCGCGCTGTCGGCATGCAGCGTGCCCCAGAGCGTGTCGCCGGCATCCGAGGCGAAGACCCAGGCGAAGAGGCTGTCCGGCCGCTCCACCGCATCCGCCAGGTCGGCGCCGCCGAGGCCAAAGGCGTCCCAGCCCTCTCCGTTCCAGGCCGCGTCCTGTTCCGTGCCGAGGCCGCCGGTGCCGGACGGGGTTGCGCCCCCGTTGCGCGTCGGCAGGAACTGGCCGAGCCCCGCGTCGCGGTACCAGGCGACGAAGACCTGACCCTCCTCGAGGCCATGGAGCGACAGGTCCTGGGCCTGATCCTCCGCCGCGACGATCACATAGGTCCCGCGTGCGGCGGCCAGGCTGGCGCCGACCGCGTAGCGCCCGGTGTTGTCCACGAGCCAGCCGCCCCAGCTGTCGCCGCCCTCGGCATGGAAAACCCAGGTGAAGAGGCTGTCCGGCGGGTCGGTGATGGAAGGCAGCCTCGTCGTCATCTGTGGCACCCGTCCTGGTGTGGCCTGTCGCGGTGGGCGCGGCGCCCGTGCGCGTTGTGCAGCCCGGGTGGTTGATGATCCGTTAAGGCGGGCGGGTAAGGCAGGCGGGCTGCCCCGGACATGGATGCGTGTTGGTCCGGGGCTTGCCTTTGCGCCGGCCCGCCGGAACGACATCACCGCCGGCCGGCAGACGTCCGATTCACCCCGAAGGGGACCGGCCTGGACAGGAGGGGAGCAGATGCTGGACTGCCTTGCCGAGGATGCCACGTCGGCCCTCACGCTCCATGCCACGACGCCCGGCGGCCTGGAGGCGCTGCGCGCGCTTCTGCCAGCCGCGGCGCGCGACCACCTGGCCGCGACGGGCTTCGCGGCGAAGCCGCAGGAGCTGTGCCTGCTGCCCGGCGAGGGCGGGCGCCCCGGCGGCGCCGTGCTCGGCCTGGCGGAGGGCGAGGACGGGCACGCGCCCTGGGCTTTCGGCGGCGCCCCCTTCGCCCTGCCCGAGGGCACGACGTGGCGGATCGAGGGCGCGCCGGACCCGGCCATGGCGGTGCTCGGCTGGTGCCTCGGGGCCTACCGCTTCCGGCGCTTCAAGTCGGCGCCCGGCCGCGCCGCCGCCCGGCTGGTGCCGCCACCCGGATCGGAGGAGGCGCGGATCGCCGCCGAGGCCACCTGGCGCGTCCGGGACCTGGTGAACACGCCGGCCAGCCATCTCGGCCCGTCGGAGCTGTCGGACGCCGTCCGCCTCCTGGCGGAGGCGCATGGCGCGCGGTTCGAGGAGGTTTCGGGCAGGGCGCTGGAGGAGGGCTTCCCCGCCGTGCAGGCCGTGGGCGGCGGGTCGCCGCGAGCGCCACGCGTCGCCATCCTGCGCTGGGAGGGTGCGGCGGACGGGCCGCTCGTCGCGCTCTGCGGCAAGGGGGTGTGCTTCGACACGGGCGGGCTCGACCTGAAGCCGTCCTCGGCCATGCTGCGCATGAAGAAGGACATGGGCGGCGCCGCCTGCCTGATCGGCGTGGCGGAGATGCTGATGCGCCTGCACGCGCCCATCCGCCTGCTGCTGCTGGTCGGCGCGGTCGAGAATGCGGTTTCGGGCACCGCCTTCCGGCCGCTCGACGTGATCCGCACCCGCAAGGGCCTCTCGGTCGAGATCGGGAACACGGACGCGGAGGGGCGGCTGGTGCTGGCCGACCTGCTGGCCTTTGCCGCGGAGCATGAGCCGAGCGTCATCCTCGATGCCGCGACGCTGACGGGCGCGGCGCGCGTTGCGCTGGGACCCGACCTGCCGGCCCTGTTCACGGAGGATGCCGGACTGGCGCGCGCGCTGATCGAGGCCGGTCGCGCGGCCCATGACCCGCTATGGCAGCTTCCGTTGCACAAGGGTTACGCAGGCTGGCTGGACAGCCCCGTCGCAGACCTGAATAACGTTTCCGTGAAGCCGATGGCCGGCGCCATCGTTGCTGCCCTCTTCCTGCAGCGTTTCATACCCGGAACGGCAAGGTGGGCGCATTTGGACGTCTACGCCTGGAACGACCATGCCCGCCCTGGCCGGCCGGAGGGCGGGGAGGCCCAGGCCATGCGTTCCGTCGCGGCGGGCATCCTGGCTTTCCTGGGCATGCATAAAGCGTACAATCGGTAACGACCTTGAGATGAAACGGGAACTTTTCGGTTCAAGGCGCTCTCAAGATGGTGTCATGCTCAAGGGTATACCGAAGTTGGCACATCGGAGCAGCGTGCCACCGGCCAGCACGATCGGGACGACAAAGGGGCGTTGAAAAAGCAAGGCCCGGCACAGCGCCAAAAGGGGATTTGAGGACATGTCCAGCCAGCCCAACCCGGACCATCTCGTCGGCATACTCCGTGACACGGTCGTGGCCCTGGTCCGTCGGGACGGGCCGGACCTGTCGGCACGGCAGCTCGGCGTCTTCCTGACCGTCTACCTGACGGACGGCCCGCACACGGTGCGCGGGCTTGCCGCGGAGCTCAACGTTTCGAAGCCGGCCATAACCCGGGCGCTCGACCGGCTCGGGGAGCTCGACCTCGCCCGCCGGAAGGTGGATCCGATGGACCGGCGCTCCGTCCTCGTGCAACGCACGTTGAAGGGCGCCGCCTTCCTGCGCGACATGCGGACCATCATGGGTGCCGCGGCCGAGCAGGTGCGTGACCTCCCGGCCCAGCCGGCGGTGGCCGAGGGCGGCGAGACCCGCCGGGCCGGCTGAGACCCCTTCAGTAGCCGGCCGAGGCGTCCACCAGGTTGAGCAGCGGGCGCCCCTCCCGGGCGCGGTGGATGTTCTCGACCACCTGGGGCGCGGCGCTGGACGGGATGGTGATGCTGGCCGCGTGCGGCGTCATCACCACCCGTGCGTGGCCCCAGTAGGGATGGTCCGGCGGCAGGGGCTCCGGCTCGAAGACGTCGAGCGCCGCGCCGGCCACCTGGCCGCTGTCCAGCGCGTCCAGCAGGTCGGCATCCACCACATGCCCGCCGCGTGCCCCGTTGATCAGGAAGGCGCCGCGCGGGAGCTGCGCGAGCAGGCGCGCGTCGACGATGCCGCGCGTGGCCGGGGTCAGCGGCAGCAGGCAGACCAGGATGCGCGACCGGCCGAGCATCGCGGGCAGCCCCTCCGGCCCATGGAAGCACTCGACTCCCGGCACCTCCTTCGGGCGCCGCGACCAGCCCATCACCGGAAAGCCGAGGCCGCGCAGCAGGCCCGCCGCATGGCTGCCGAGCTCGCCGAGGCCGAGGATGCCGACCGGCGTGGCGGCCGTGACGGGCGCCGGCAGCTCCCGCCAGATCCGCGCGGCCTGCTGGGCGCGGTAGTCCGGATCCTGGCGGTGGAAGCGCAGCACGTTGAGCGTCACCCACTCGCCCATCTGGTGCGTCAGCATCCGGTCCACGAGCCGCGCGACCGGCACGCCGGGGGGCGGCCCGGGCTGGCGCAGCAGGTGGTCCACGCCGGCGCCCATCGAGACGATCAGCCGGAGGTTGGGGTAGCGCCGCAGCTCCGCCATGTCGTGCGCGGTCCAGACCACCGCGGCCTCGATGTCCCCGGGGTCGCCGGCCTCGGGGAACATCCGGATGTCGAGGCCCGGGTCGAGCCGCAGCAGTTCCTCCCGCCACATCTCCATCGCTGAGGCCTTGGTGGAGAGCAGGACGGCCATCAGGCGTTCTCCCGCGCTACCTGCCGCACGAAGGCGTGCCAGTCGTCCCGCCTTGTCGCCGCCAGCTCCCGCCCGCCCGGCAGCTTCGCATAGAGGCTCAGCACGCCCTTGGCCCAGAGCGCGTCGAAGTTCTGGTCGGAGTGCAGCGCGAAGGCCGCCGTGCGCTCGAACACCCCGTCCTTGATGCGGGGCTGGACGCGGCCCAGCCACCAGGCGCAGCCCGCCACCAGCAGCGCCGCGCCGAGGTACCAGTGCACGAGCGCCGTCCCGGCGAAGGAGGCGGTGAGGATCGAGGCCGCAGGCCAGATGTTCTCCCAGTAGCGGTACACCGGGCTGCCGGGGGAGTTCATCTTCCGGATGTGGACGCCGAGCCTGACCTGCCCGGCATCGAGCTGCGCCCGCAGCCGCTCCAGCGGCGGGACCTGCACGTCCTCGGCCATCCCGTCCATCATGTCCGCACCACGTCCCCCTCGGTCGCCGCCAGGTCGAAGGCGGCCGCCATCAGGGCGCGCGTGTAGGGCTGAACGGGGCTGGCGACAACCGCCTCGGCCTCCCCCTCCTCGACCACCCGTCCGTCCTTCAGCACGACGATGCGGTGCGCCATGGCCCGGACCACCCGCAGGTCGTGGGAGATGAACAGGTAGGCCAGCCGGTGGCGCGCCTGCAGGTCCCGCAGCAGCTCCACCACCTGCGCCTGCACCGAGACGTCGAGGGCCGAGGTCGGCTCGTCCAGCACCAGGAAGCGCGGCTTCAGCACCAGGGCGCGGGCGATGGCGATGCGCTGGCGCTGCCCGCCCGAGAACTCATGCGGGTAGCGCACGCCCATCGCAGGCTCCAGCCCCACCTCCCCGAGCGCGGTGGCCACCGCCGCCTCCCGCGCAGCGCGGGTCAGGCCGGGCTCGTGGACTTCGAGCCCCTCGCCCACGATCTCGGCCACCGTCATGCGGGGGGACAGCGCGCCGAAGGGGTCCTGGAACACGATCTGCATGCGCCGGCGCAGCGGCCGGAGCGCGTTGCGCGAGAGGGGCTGGATGTCGCGTCCCTCGAACCGGATCGCGCCCTCCGACGCCTCCAGCCGCAGCAGGGCGAGGCCGAGCGTGGTCTTGCCCGACCCGCTCTCCCCCACCAGCCCGACCGTCTCGCCCTCCCGCACCGCGAGGGAGACGCCGTCCACCGCCCGCACATGCCCGACCGTGCGGCGCAGCAGGCCGCGGCGGATGGGGAAGTGGATGCGGACATCCCCGGCCTCCATCACCGTCGGCGCCCCCGGCGAAACCGGCGCGGGCCGGCCGCGCGGCTCGGTGGCCAGCAGCAGCCGCGTGTACTCATGCTGCGGGTCGGCAAAGACCTCGGCGACCGGCCCCTGCTCCACGACGCGGCCGTGGCGCATCACCACCACGCGGTCGGCGTGGCGGCGGACGATCATCAGGTCGTGCGTGATGAGCAGCAGCCCCATCGAGAGGCGGCGCTTCAGGTCGGCCAGCAGGTCCAGGATCTGCGCCTGGATCGTGACGTCGAGCGCCGTCGTCGGCTCGTCGGCGATCAGCAGCTTCGGGTCGTTCGCCAGCGCCTGCGCGATCATCACCCGCTGCCGCTGCCCGCCCGAGAGCTGGTGGGGGAAGGCGTTGAGCCGCGCCTCGGCGTTCGGGAAGCCGGCGCGGCGCAGCAGCTCCACCACCCGCTCGCGCAGCGCGCGGCCGCCGAGCGGGCGGTGCAGCGTCACCGCCTCCCCCACCTGGCGGCCGATGTTGTGCAGCGGGTTGAGCGACGTCATCGGCTCCTGGAAGATCATGCCCGCCGTGCCGCCGCGGAGCTCCCGCAGCCGCCCCTCCGGGGCGCCCAGCACCTCCACGCCGTCCAGCACGATGCGGCCTGCCGGGTTGCTGCCGCCGGGGCCCAGCAGCTGCAGGCAGGACAGCGCCGTGACGCTCTTCCCCGAGCCGCTCTCGCCCACCAGCGCGACCGTCTCGCCGCGCTCCACGGTGAAGGAGACGCCCTGCACCACGGGCACGCCGCGGAAGGCGACGGACAGGTCCTCGACCTCGAGAAGCGCCACCTACCGCGCGCCCCCGGGCAGCTTGCGCGGGTCGAAGGCGTCGCGCACCGCCTCGCCCACGAAGATCAGCAGGGTCAGCACGCCGCCCAGCACGACGAAGGCGGTGATGCCGAGCCAGGGCGCCTGCAGGTTGTTCTTGCCCTGCGCCACCAGCTCCCCAAGCGAGGCGGAGCCCGGCGGCAGCCCGAAGCCGAGGAAGTCGAGCGAGGCGAGCACCGTCACCGAGCCCGAGAGGATGAAGGGCAGGAAGGTCAGCGTCGCCACCATCGCGTTCGGCAGGATGTGGCGCGCCATCACGCGCCGGTCCGACACGCCCATCGCCTTCGCCGCGCGCACGTAGTCGAGGTTGCGGCCACGCAGGAACTCCGCCCGCACCACGCCCGTCAGCCCCATCCAGGAGAACAGCAGCAGGAAGATCAGCAGCGACCAGAAGGAGGGCTCGATCACCGAGGCGAGGATGATCAGCAGGAACAACTGCGGCATGCCCGACCAGACCTCGATGAAGCGCTGGAAGCCGAGGTCCACCCAGCCGCCATAGTAGCCCTGCACCGCGCCGGCCATGATGCCGAGGATCGAGCTGACGATCGTCAGCGTGAAGCCGAACAGCACCGAGATGCGGAAGCCGTAGATCACGCGCGCCAGCACGTCGCGGCTCTGGTCGTCGGTGCCGAGCAGGTTGCGCGCGGAGGGCGGCGCGGGCGAGGGCCGGCCGATGTCGCGCACCACGCTCCGGTGGCTGTAGGGGATGGGCGGCCAGACGGCCCAGCCGCCGGCCTCCCGGAACTCCTCCCGGAAAGCCTGGTCGTGCCAGTCCACCTCCGTCGGCAGGCCATCCGGCAGCACGTCGCTCTCGGCATAGCCGACCACGACGGGGAACAGCCACCGGTCCTCCACCTTCGCCACCAGCGGACGGTCGTTCGCGATGAACTCGGCGAAGAGCGTGACGAGGAAAAGCGCGAGGAAGATCCAGAGCGACCAGAAGCCACGACGGTTCGATCACGCTGGCCAGGATGATGAGCAGGTAGAGCTGCGGCATGCCGGACCAGACCTCGATGAAGCGCTGGAAGCCGAGGTCCACCCAGCCGCCGTAATAGCCCTGCACCGCGCCGGCGGCGATGCCGAGG
>DASQNQ010000078.1:0-6615 GCA_035644895.1 Acetobacteraceae bacterium
CTGCTGATGGCCCAGGACACGGGCGGGGCCATCCGGGGCGAGGCGCGCGGCGACCTGTTCTTCGGCTGGGGCGCGGAGGCCGCGGAGCGGGCGGGCCGCATGCGCGAGCCCGCCACCCTCCACCTGCTGCTGCCGCGCTGAGCCCGGCGACGCAGGACCGCCGGCCACCGTCCGCCCTGAGAACTGACGCTACCCGCCTGACCGCACCAGCCGGACCAGCGCCCCCACATTCTCGGGCGGTGTCTGCGGCACCAGCCCGTGGCCCAGGTTGAAGACATAGGGCCGGCCCCGCATGGCGGCGAGGATGCTCCGCGCCTCGGCCTCCATCCCTGCGCCGCCCGCCACCACCGAGAGCGGGTCGAGGTTGCCCTGCAGCGCCACGCTCGACGGCACGACCTGCGCCGCGAAGCGCGGGTCCATGGCCGTGTCCATCGCGACCGCGTCCCCGCCGACGCGTGCCGCATACTCCCCGATCAGCGGCCCTGCCAGGCGGGGGAACCCGATCAGCGGGATGTCCGGGTGCACCTTGCGCACGGCCCGCATGATGGCGGCCGTCGGCTCGATCACCCAGCGCCGGAACTGGGACGGCGGCAGCATGCCCGCCCAGCTGTCGAACAGCATCAGCGCCTCGGCCCCCGCCTCGGCCTGGGCGAGCAGGTAGTCCACCGTCGCGTCCACCAGCAGGCGGATGAGCCGCCCGAACAGCACGGGGTCGGAGAAGGCGAGGCCGCGCGCCGCGGCGAAGTCCTTTCCCCCGCGCCCTTCCACCATGTAGCAGGCCACGGTGAAGGGCGAGCCGGCGAAGCCGATCAGCGCCACGCGCGGCGCATGGGCGGACAGCGCGCCGCGCACCAGCCGCACCGTCTCGAAGATCGGCGCCGCCCTGTCCCGCAGCCCGTGCAGGCGGAGCTGCGCCAGCCCCTCCGCGTCCCGGATGGGGTCGAGCAGCGGGCCCTCCCCCTCCGCGAAGCGCAGGGGCTGGCCGAGCGCCCAGGGCACCATCAGGATGTCCGAGAACAGGATCGCGCCATCCATGCCGTAGCGGCGGATCGGCTGCAGCGTCACCTCGGCCGCAAGGTCGGGGGTGGTGCAGAGCGCGATGAAGTCGCCCGCCTGGGCGCGCACCTCCCGGTACTCGGGCAGGTAGCGGCCGGCCTGGCGCATCATCCACATGGGCGGCGGCCAGACGGCCTCGCCCCGCAGGGCCTGCAGCAGCGGTTGGGCTTCGGTTCGGTCGGTCGGCATGACCCTACTTCACTGTAAAAAAGGAATCTTAGATAGGGAGGGGTAGTCAGTAGGGCCTGTGGGTCTTGGGGACGCAATCCGTCCTCGCACCGCCCACAGCGAAATCCACATGAATATCCCGCTCCAAGCCATTGTCCGGGAACCAGTTTCCGGGATTTCCCCTCGAAGGCCGGACCGGGCGGGCGCGCCGTCCCCGACAGCGCGGCGCGGCCGGTTCATCCCCGGCTTGCGCCCGGGGCCGGATCGGCGCATCGGATTGTCCCCAGCTTCCACCCTGATCCCCGGCTTTCCCCCCGCCATGCCCCAGCACCGGACGATCAACCTCCACCTCGTCTCCGACAGCACGGGGGAGACGCTGAACTCGATCGCCCGCGCCACGCTCTCGCGGTTCGAGGATCCGCACGTCATCCACCACCGCTGGTCGCTCGTCCGCTCCCGCCTCCAGCTCGACCGGGTGCTCGAGGGGATCGAGCACGAGCCGGGGCCGGTGCTGTTCACCCTGGTGGACCGCTCCCTGCGTCTCGCCCTGGAGGAGCACTGCGCGCGGTTCGGCATCCGGGCCATCTCGGTGCTCGACCCCATCATGGACCTGCTGCAGACCGAGCTCGGGGAACGCGCGCGGGAGAAGCGGGCGGCGCAGCACGTGATGGACGCGGACTACTTCCGCCGCATCGACGCGATGCACTACGTGCTGGCGCATGACGACGGCCAGGGCGTCGCCGGCATCGCCGAGGCGGACGTGATCGTCGTCGGCGTCTCCCGCAGCAGCAAGACACCCACCTGCTTCTACCTGGCGAACCGCGGCATCAAGGCGGCCAACGTGCCGATCGTGCCCGGGACCCCCCTGCCGGACGAGCTGGGCGACCCGCCCTGCCCCGTGGTCGGCCTGCACATCGAGGCCGCGGCGCTGATCGAGATCCGCCGCTACCGCCTGCGGCTGATCGGCGCCGACGGGGTGCGGCAGGACACCAACACCTACATCGACCACGACGCGGTGAAGGCCGAGATCCTGGCCGCACGGCGCCTCTGCAACAGCCGCGGCTGGCCGGTCATCGACGTCACCCGGCGCTCGATCGAGGAGACGGCGGCGACCGTCCTGCAGTTGATGGACGCCTGGCACGCCCGCCGCGCCGCCGCGGCCAAGGCGCCGCCCACACCCTCGGCCGACCCCGCCGCCACGGCGCTCGGGCCGTGAGCGGCGCGTTCCAGCAGGCGGAGCCCGCCCTCGTCCTCGCCTCCTCCTCCGCCACGCGGCGGGAACTCCTCCTCCGCGCCGGGCTGCGCTTCGAGGCCGTGGCGGCGGCGGTGGACGAGGCGGCGATCAAGGAAAGCGCGCGGGCCGAGGGCATCCCGCCCGCCGATGCCGCGATCCTGCTGGCCGAGGCGAAGGCGCGCCGCATCGCCACGCGCCGGCCGGAGGCGCTGGTGATCGGCTGCGACCAGCTGCTGGTGTGCCCGATGGACGACGGGGACGATTGGTTCGACAAGCCCGCGGACGGGGCGGCGGCGCGCGCGCAGCTCCTGCGGCTCCGCGGCCGGCGGCACGAGCTGGTGACGGCCACCGTCGCCTGGCGCGGGGGGCAGCGCGTCTGGCAGGACGTGACCATCCCGCGCCTGACCATGCGCGCGTTCTCCGAGGCCTTCCTCGACGCCTACCTGGCCGAGGAGGGGGAGCGCGTCACGGCATCCGTCGGCGGGTACCGGCTGGAGGGGCCGGGGATCCACCTGTTCTCGCGCGTCGAGGGCGAGCACAGCGCCATCCTCGGCCTGCCGCTGCTGCCCCTGCTCGCCTTCCTGCGCGGGCACGGGGTGCTGGCGGGATAGCGGTCAGACGATCATCCAGGACGGACCCATCGCGGCGGCGGTCAGGCCGTAGAGCGTCGCGACCTGGTGCAGCCCGCCCGCCGCGTCGGCGAGGTGGATGTGCAGGTCGCCCCAGGCCTCGACCAGCGAGACCGCTGCTGCGGTGACGCCGAAGTGGCGCAGGTCGATGCGGTCGCCCTCGGCCGCGCGGAAGTCGGTGATCCAGTCCTGGGTGAGCGGCGCGACGGGGGTTCCGTCGAGCCGCAGCGCAAGGCTCTGCCCGCGGCCGAGCACGAAGCGGTCGGCGCCGCCGCCGCCCGTCAGCGTGTTCTCCACCCCGCCCCCGCCGTCGAGCACGTTCCGGCCCGCGTCCCCCACGATCACGTCGCAGCCGCGCGAGCCGATCACCGCCTCGATGTTCGAAACGCTGATCTGCCTGAGCCATCCCCGCTGGTCGGGCGCCGCGTATCCGCCGTCCAGCCGCACCACCATGTCCACCGGCGCCGCCACGTCGCGGCCCTGCCCGTCCAGCACGCGCAGGTCGAGCGTGTCGAAGCCTTCCCCGCCATCGAGCGTGTCGAAGCCCTCGCCGGGGTTCAGCACGTCGTTCCCGTCCTCGCCGAGGATCAGGTCGTCGCCGAGGAAGCCCAGCAGCGTGTCGTGGCCCGCGCCGCCGCGGATGGTGTCGTTGCCCGAGCCGCCCGAGGCGAGGTCCCGGCCCTCGCCCATCTCGATCAGGTCGTCGCCCGCCTCGCCCTCCGCGCGGTCGTTGCCCGCCCCGCCGCGCAGCGTGTCGCCGCCGCCAAGCCGGGGCACCCCGCCCATCTCGCCGCCGACCAGCGTGTCATCGCCCGCGCCGCCCGCGAGCAGGTCGGGGCCCGCGCTGCCCCACATCCTCAGCTGCGGCGCCGTCTCCAGCGGCACCCACCGCCCATGCTCGATGACACCGGAGAAGGGATCGGTCGAGTACGCCGCCCGTTCGGCCTGCGCCTCGGTCGCCGTGAAGCGCATCTGCGTGCTGATCCAGCTGGGCCCCGTCCCGGACGCACCGTTCGGATCGAGCACGCCCGTCTCCGGGGTCCAGCTCCAGGATCCCGCGTCCCTGAGCGTGTAGTTCGTCGCGGAGGCATGGTTGGTGAAGCTGAATTCGATCCTCGCCGGCCGGGCCGTGAAGGGCTCGTGCATCGTGGCGCCCAGGAACGCGACATGCCCGCGGGCATCGCTGACGGACAGGCCCGAACCGCCATCCTGCGTGTAGTTCAGGGTCGTCGCGCCCGGCTCCGGCCGCCAGGTGAAGACGACGAGGCGCTGCGCGTCGATCACGCTGCCCGACGTCGATGCGGTAAGCAGAACGGTCGTCATGGCGGTGCCCCCTCGGGCCACCGACTGGCCCACGCCGGGCAGAGAGCATGCTTCAACCGAAAGTTGGGGTCGCAAATCGTCGCCCGACGTGCCCGGCGCGGTTGCTGCCACAGCCTTCCCGCTTGGTTCGCCACGGCGCTCACGCCGGGGGAGCGCGGGATCTGCGACCGCATCGGGCCGGAACTTGCGCTGCGGCGCATGATCCTCGTCGGCATCGACGTGATCGGCGGCCACCTCCGCCGAGATCGACGTCACCTCCCCAACCGACCTTCAGGACATCGCGCGCTTCGCCGCCGCGATGCCGGGAAAGGGGATCCGGAACGCGATCGCGGCGCGGGTAGCGGCTCAGACGAGCAGCCAGCCCTCCGGGAGGTCCGGGGACAGGAAGCTGCCGTGGCGCAGCAGGTTCGCGATGTGCTGCGTGCGCCCGTCCGCGAGGCTCAGCGAGATCGACACCGTGGCGGTGTATCGCTCCACGCCACTCGACACCAGAACGCCGATGCCCTGCTCGGCGAGGTGGAAGTGGCGCAGGTCCACGCGGTCCCCCTCCTCGGGTGCGAAGTCCACGATGTACCAGTGGGTGTAGTCCTCCGTGATGCCCCATGGATCGTACGGCGGCAGCGGCCAACCCTTGCCGAGCAGGAAGAGATCCGCGCCGGAGCCGCCATGGATCTCGTTCCAGCCCCGGCCGCCGACCAGGGTGTCGTTCCCCTCCCCGCCCTCCATCGTGCAGGGTCCCCGGAAGGCGTAGAGCACGTCGTTGCCGCCCCCTCCGCTCAACGTGTCGTACCCGCTGCCGGCGGAGATGACGTCGTTCCCATCGCCGCCGAGGATGAAGTCGTCGCCGCGCTGGCCGTCCAGGAAGTCCCGGCCGGCGCCGCCGAGGATCGTGTCCGCCCCGTCCCCGCCCAGGATGCGGTCCGACCCCGCCTCGCCATGCAGGCCATCCGCCGCGGCGCCGCCCACCAGCGTGTCGTCCCCCGCGCCCCCCATCACCTCCGCCGGCACCGGCACGCCGAGCGGGGCCCAATGGCCCAGCTCGTCCGTGCCCTGGAGGCGCACCTCCTCCGCCACGCGGCTCTCGCGCGCCAGGGCGGCGGTGAACAGGACTGCGCCTTCCGCCTCGACGTCGCCGCCCCTGGCGCGGTGCGGGTCGAGCAGACGCATGGCGGGGTCCCAGCTCCAGGGGCCGCCGAGGGTCAGCGTCGCGGCTCCGGCATGGACGCCGGTGGTGAAGATGAAGTCGAGCGAGAGCGGGACAGCCGCGAAGGCCTGCCCCACCTGGACGTTGAGGAACACCACCTCGCCCCAGGCCGTGCTCGGCACGTCGAAGCCGCCATGTGCGCCGGGTGTCCAGCGCGTGGCGCCCTCGGACACCCATCCGAAGGCGAGCAACGCGTCCGCGCGGATCAGCTCCCCTGCGGCCGTGCCGGTGATGCGCTGGCTCTGCATGGGTCGAATCCCCTTCCGGACCGTCGCGGCATGAGAGCACGCCTCAACCAGGGGTTATCGTCGCAAATGGTCGTTTGCTGAAGGCGAGGTCAGGAAAGGTCGCTTCTTGTCTCGGGCAGGGGGCGCACCGGGCCGTTTCCGCTTGTTCCAGGCCCGCCGCGCGACCATCTTCCGCCAGAGGCGTTGACCGAAGCGCCGCCCCGGTTCGGGGGCGGCCCCGCGCGCCCACCGGATTCCATGACAGACCAGATCCAGACCGCCTCGCCCGCCGAGGCCGCCATCATGGCAAGCGGCCTCGCCGTCGATGTGCGCGAGATGCCCACCCTCATCCGCCGGGTGGAGCGCCTGCTGCCCGACGCCTCGCCCGGCCGCATCCGCGAGGCCCTGATCGAGACGCGCCGCAAGGGCTGGGCGGGGCGCATGAATGCGCTCGCATCGAAGCAGGGCATGGCCTGGGCGCGCACCGCCGATGCCCGCGCCGCCGCCGCCGCCATCGCCGAGCCGGAGCCCACGGACGACGCGCTGCTGGCGTCGCTGGAGGAGACGGTAGCCGCCCGTCTCCGCGCCGCCTCGGACACGGCGTCCCAGGCCCTGGAGATCGTGGCCTCCGACATCGCCGACACCGCGGGCACGCCCCTCTCGCCCGAGCGGCACGCGGCGCTGGCCGCCGCCGTGGCCCGCGCCTTCGCCCTGCCCGATGCCGGGGACTTCGTCGCCGCGGCCGAGCGCGACGCGCTCCTGCGACGGGAGGCC
>DASQNQ010000079.1:0-8225 GCA_035644895.1 Acetobacteraceae bacterium
GGCTGGAACGACCGCATGCTGGACCGCCTGCGGGAGGCCGCGCGCGGACTGGTGATCGCGGAGGGCTGGGGCAGCGGCCGCGGCTGGGCGGAGCGGCACCTTCTGCTGCGCGGCGACGCGAGGCGGATCGCCGCGCTCGGCCGGCGCTTCCGACAGCACGCAGTGGTGGAGGTGCGGCCGGGCGCGCCGGCACGCATCGTCAGCGCGCGGCGTGCCTGAGCCGCCCGAGCAGCGCGTCCACCTCCTCGCCCGTCTGGTACAGGCCGAAGCCGAAGCGCAGCCGCGTGCCGCGGCGGTCCGTCACGACGCGCATCGCATCAAGCCTCGCCTGCCACGCCTCGGCGTCCGGCAGGTCGAAGGTGAGGAAGTTGCCGCGGCACGGCTGCCCGAGCGGCACGACGAGCCTCGCCGGGTCGAGCCCCGTGCCGTCCAGGCCGGCGACGAAGCGGCGCTGAAGCGCATGCGCGTGGGCGTAGATGTCTGCCACCGCCACGCCCGCCTCCTCCAGCCAGCGCATCGCGGCGTCGAGCCGGAACAGACCCGAGGGGTCGAAGGTGGAGCCGAAGAAGCGCCAGCCGTCGGCCGGGTAGGGCACCCCCTGCTGCGGCCCCGACAGGTCGCCGAAGGCCGCGAACCACCCGGTCGCGCGCGGCCGCGGCAGGCGCCCGGGTGGGCAGTGGAGGAAGCAGGCGCCCTCGCCCGCCATCGCGTACTTGTACCCGCCCGAGGTGTAGAAGACGCGCGACGCGAGGCGGGACAGGTCCACCGGGCGTGCCAGGAAGGCATGGTAGCCGTCCAGTACCAGCTCCGCCTCGCCGGCCGCCTCGGCCAGCGCCTCGAGCCCCTCCAGCGCGAAGCCGGACTGGAAGAAGACCTCGCTGACCCAGATGAGGTCGAAGCCGGCCCGCGCGGCCTCGACCAGCCGGGGCAGGCATTCGGCGCCCGGCTCGGAGGGAATGCGGGTGACCTCGACCAGTCCGTCCTCCTCCAGCCGCGCCACCTGGCGGGCGAAGGAGTGGAACTCCCCGTCCGTGGTCAGGATGCGGGGCCGGGCCCGCGGCAGGGCCGAGAGGATGCGCACCACGAACTCATGCGTGTTGGGGGCGAATGCCACCGTTCGCGGGTCGGGCAGGCGGAGGTGCCGGGCCACATGGGCCTGGCAGGCCGAGAGCACGGGGCCCAGCGCCTCCTCCCACTTCGCGTCCATCCGGCGCGCCGCGAGGTCCCAGGCGGCAAGCTGCGCGTCCCGCGTCGCGTCGGGCCAGGGATGGTGGCTGTGGGCGGCGAAGTGCAGCCGCCCGGGCTCGGCTTGCAGGAAGCGGGAGAAGTGGCGGCGAAGATCGAGCATGGACACGCTATATGGCAGGGCGGCAGCGGAGGGCGAGGACCATGGTCGAGGGTGCGCAGACCGACTTCCAGGGACGGATGAGCTACGGGGACTACCTGGGCCTCGACACGCTGCTCTCCGCCCAGCAGCCGCTCTCCGGACAGCACGACGAGATGCTGTTCATCACCATCCACCAGGTGCAGGAGCTGTGGATGAAGCTCATGCTCCATGAGCTGGACCTGGCGACGGACTGCATCCGGCGCGACGAGCTGCCGCCGGCCTTCAAGGCGATGGCGCGCGTCTCCCGCATCCAACGCCAGCTGGTGGAGGCGTGGGACGTGCTGACCACCATGACCCCGCACGACTACCTGGCCTTCCGGGAGAGCCTCGGCTCCTCCTCCGGCTTCCAGTCCTGGCAATACCGGATGATCGAGTTCCGGCTTGGCGCGAAGAACGCCTTCATGATGCGCCCGCACCGCCACCGGGAGGACGTCCATGCCCGGCTCCAAGGGGCACTGGAGGCGCCGAGCCTGTACGACGAGGCGCTGCGGCTGCTCGGCCGGCGCGGGCTGCCCGTGCCGGAGGCCGTGCTCGCGCGCGACGTCACGCAGCCGCACCGCGCGGATCCGGCGGTCGAGGCCGTCTGGGCGATTGTATACCGTGAGGCCGAGCGTCACTTCGACCTCTACGAGCTGGCCGAGGAGCTGGTCGACCTGGAGGATGCGTTCCAGACCTGGCGCTTCCGCCACATGAAGACCGTCACGCGCATCATCGGCGGCCGGCCGGGCACGGGCGGAAGCGCAGGCGTATCCTATCTGCAGTCGGTGCTGGAACAGAGCTTCTTCCCTGAGCTCTGGTCGGTGCGCGGCACCCTGTAGGCGCCACGCAATTTCCTCTCGCCCGGGCGCACTCCGGGGGCGTAAGAAAGCGGGCAGAGATCGGACGCGTCCGGAGCGGGGAAGCGGAGGGCGCCCGACCCCTGGGAGAGGAATGAGGCCAATGACGACTGCCGAGCGGCTCCATGGCTGGAACGCGGCCTATGAACGCATCCCCGAGACTCAGCGCTTCTGGGTGCTGGTCTGGGGGCTGATCGCGATCGGCGCGATCAACATGTGGCTCACCATCGCGATCGGCTTTCCCTTCGCGCTGCTCCTCGTCTTCGCGCTGCTGGCGGCGGCGGCCATCCGGCTGCCGCGCACGCTCGGCTGGTTGAGCGAGCCGCAGGCCGGCAGCGCGCCGCGCATGGAGATCCACGCGCCTTGGATCGTGGACCTGAACCAGCGCTACGAGGCCCTGCCGGAGCTGCGCCGGCCCTTCGTACCGCTGGCCATCCTGGTGGTCGCGGGTGCGATCAACATGTGGCTCACCGCCGCCTTCGGCTTCCCGTTCGCCTTCCTGTTCCTGCTGGCGGTGCTCGCGCTCATCATCATCCGCCTGCCTTGGGTGAACGGTTGGGTGAAGCCCGATGCCGGCATGTCGAACCCGGCGCTGTCCTCCTCCGCCCCGGGGCGGATCGAGCTTGCCTCGCCCGCGCCGATGCTGCACGGGCAGGACGCCGCGTCGCCGCAGCCGGAGCCGCGCAGCTCCACCTGATTCCGGTAGCCCGGCCCGCCGCGCGCGGGCCGGGCTACGTTCGCGGAGCGGTTCACAAGACGGCAAGCTCGGTCATGGACTGATCCAGCCCTGCAGGCGTCCTCCGGCCACGGCGGACCGCCCTGCTCCACGGCGGATCAGGCGCAAGATGTCTTCAGACCCGGTCACCGGCGCCCTTGCCGACCTGCTGGCCGGACTCGATCCCTCGAACGGCGCGAGGGGCGCGGCCCGGCTGCTGGATGCGCTCGACGTGGCGCTCTGTGCCGCAGACGCGGCGGGCCGCTTGACCTACTACAACCGGGCCGCCGCCGCGCTGTGGGGCTGGTCGCCCCCCCTGCACGCACAGCTCTGGTGCGGGTCCTGGCGGCTGCTGACGGCTGACGGATCGCACCTGCCGCACGACCGCAGCCCGGCCGCGATGTGCCTGCGGGACGGTCGCGGCACGCCGGGTGCGCGCACCATCGCGGAACGCCCGGACGGGACGCGCGTGGTCTTCGCCGCCTTCCCGAGCCCTCTCCGCAACGCATCGGGTGAGGTGGTGGGCGTGGTCAACCTTTTGGTTGAGGCCGCCGGTCCGGCCCGTGCCGCGGCACGGGCGGTGCAGGATGTGCTCCGCCCCCGCACCGCGGACCCAGCGTCGGCGCCCGGCTTTGCGCTGTTCGAGGCCGTGCGCGACGCGGCCGGGCCGTTGCGCGACTTCACCCTCTGCTTCGCGGACCCGGCGGCGGCGCGTCTCCTCGGGTGCGGGGAGGCGGTCATGGTGGGCCGGCGGCTGACCGAGTTCCTGCCGCATCACGCCGCCGGCCGCGACGGGCTGGTGGCGCTCTGCGCCGCCGCGCTGGAGGAGGCCAAGCCGCGCATCGGCGAGTGGCCCGGCGGGCAGGCCGGGGAGGGCGGCCTGCCGGCGTGCTGGATCGGCGTGCAGGCCATGCCCCTCGGCAACCATGTCGCGCTGCGCTTCGGCGACGTCGCGACGTCACGCATGGAGGAGGCACGCGCCTCCCTCCTGGACGGCCGCGACGTGCTCACCCGGCTACTCAGCCGGGGCCGGTTCCTCGAGATCCTCTCGGACTCGCTGGACGCAGCCGGGGAGGGCATGTCCACTGTCCTCCTGCTCCTCGATCTCGACCGGTTCAGGTCGGTGAATGACAGCCTCGGCCCGGCTGCGGGGGACGCGCTGCTGCGCCACGCCGCCGCGCGGATTCAGGGTGTGACCCGGGCCGGCGACCAGGTCGCGCGGCTCGGAGGGGACGACTTCGCCATCCTGATGGCGCCGGGCGCCCACTTCGCCGCGGCCGCCTCGCTGGCCGGGCGGCTCTGCCGTGCCCTCGGCGAGCCCTTCGCGCTGGAGGGCCGGTCGGTGACCATCGGCGCGTCGGTCGGCATCGCCATTGCGCCATCGGACGGCAGGCGTGTGGAGGAGCTGCTCGGCAGCGCGGACCTGGCGATGCTGCGGGCCCAGGGCGAGGGCGGCGGCCGCTTCGCGCGCTTCGTGCCCGGGATGGAGGCCGAGGCCCGCACATCCCTGCGGACCGAAGCCGAGCTGCGCGCCGCGCTGCGGACAGAGGATCTGGAGGTGCACTACCAGCCGATCCTGG
The DNA here is from genome assembly GCA_035644895.1 of Acetobacteraceae bacterium. Lineage (GTDB taxonomy): Bacteria > Pseudomonadota > Alphaproteobacteria > Acetobacterales > Acetobacteraceae > Falsiroseomonas. Next base: position 4,519 of record DASQNQ010000079.1, read on the forward strand.
AGGTGAGCGGCCGGCGCGTGACGGGAATGGAGGCGCTGGTGCGCTGGCGGCACCTGTCCCGCGGCCTCGTGCCCCCGGGCGTCTTCATCCCCCTCGCGGAGCGCGTGGGCCTGATCGACGCGATCGGCGACTTCGTGCTGCGCCAGGCCTGCACCGACGCCCTGCTCTGGCCGCTGCCGCTCCTCCTCGCGGTCAATGTCTCGGCGTCGCAGCTGCGGAAGCCCGGCTTCGCCGACCGCGTCGCGCGCGTGCTGGCCGAGACCGGGCTGCCGCCCGACCGGCTTGAAATCGAGATCACGGAGACGGCGCTCGTCGAACGCGGCGCGGCCGCGCAATCCGAACTCCTGCGGCTTCGCGGGCTGGGCGTGCACGTCGCCCTCGATGATTTCGGGACCGGCTACTCCTCCCTCGCCTGCGTGCGGACCTTTCCGATCAGCCGCGTGAAGATCGACCGGAGCTTCGTGCGGGACCTCGACACGCGGCGGGACAGCGCCGCCATCGTGCGGGCCGTCAGCGGGCTTTGCGCCGACCTCGGCATCGCCGTCACGGCCGAGGGTGTGGAAACCGAGGCGGAACTCCGGCGCCTGCGCGCGGAGCGATGCACGGAGGTCCAGGGCTACCTGTTCAGCCCGCCACGCCCCGCGCCCGAGATTCCGGCCCTGATCGCGAGGCTGAACGGGCGACCCGCGGCGGCGTAGCACTGTGGCCGCCGGGCGACGGTTGCGACGCCCGACTTGTTACGCGGGAACCCCGTGCATGTTGCCGGGTTGAATGCACCCCATTCCGGGGCAGCAGAAACCGCAGGGCCATGCCGTCCGACACATCCGACTTCATCCGCCCGTCGCGCCGGCCCCGCCGATTTCTTGGGTGCGTGGGCCTGGCGATGGGGATGTTACTTGCTGGATTGATGGCTGCGCCCGCTTCCGTCGAGGCGCGGAGCCGCCCAGCCGAAGCGGGGCAGGGACAGGCTCGTTCCACCGCACCCGCGCGGCGGCCGGCCTCCGCACCCGCCCGGGTGCATTCGCGCGACCGCTCTGCCCGCAAGCCCGATCCGCGCCCGTCGCGCGCCGCGCGCCAGGCGCAGGCGGTGTCCGGGCTGCGGCGCGGCGTGGACGCCGTGCCTGGTGCCGAGCCGGCCCTGTTGCTCGCGATCGCCGCGCAGGAGAGCAGCCTGGATCCGAAGGCGGCCAGCACCCGGTCCACCGCACGCGGCCTGATGCAGTTCACGCGCGACACCTGGCTGGAGGCGGTGCACCGGCATGGCGCGCGGCACGGCGTCGGTCACCTGTCGCGCCACCTGGTGCGGGGCGAGGATGGACGCATAACCGCGGCACGGCCCCACGTCATCGAGCAGGTGCTCAAGCTGCGGGACAACCCACGCCTTGCGACGGCGCTTGCCGCCGAGCGGCTGGCGCACGCGCAGCGCACGCTTGAAGTCAGGCTCGGCCGCCCTGCCAACGCGACCGATCTCTATCTCGTGCACCTGTTGGGGCAGACCGGGGGCGAACGCCTGTTGCGGATTCACGCCGAGCGGCCTGCGACCCAGCTGCGCGATGCCGTCGGCGCGGCGGCGATCGCGGCGAACCCCGAGCTGTTCGGACGAGCGAAGGCGGGGATGACCGTGGCCCAGGCCTACCGGGAGCTGGGAGGCAGGCTCGAGGCGCGGCTGACGCAGCAGGCCGGGGTCCTGGCGGCCCTTGGCAGGCACGGGGTGGAGCTCGCCGAGGCGAGGTAGCGGCGGCGTCCTTCGCCTCAGGCGGCGACGCGCTTCCAGTTCCGCCAGAGTGACAGGTCGAGGCACACCAGCAGCCCCGGCCAGACCGGAAGCGCAAGTCGGGGTCCGGTGCGGCGCAGCACGTCCACCGGCCGCCCGAACAGCGTGTAGCGAAGCATGGCCACGGTCACCCTGGGGCAGTAGGCGTGGATCCCGTCCGGGTTCGCGCGCTCCACCTCGATGACCCAGTGCAGCAGGCTGCGGCGGCGGCGCAGCAGCCAGGCACCTGCCTGCGTCTCCGGCAGGGTGCCGGCTGCGGGGAGGGCCTGCCAGAGCGCCTCCGCATCATCGCGCATCAGGTGCGGGACGTCGGCGGACATGATTCGGTTCAGCATGGCCGCGACGGTGAGCAGCGACGATACCGGGAGGCGCGATGCGGGTTGCATGGTGACGCAAACTTTATCAGTAAAATTTGCGCTATGCACGCCGAAAGGCGGCCGATGCGCTTTGGCAAGGCCATCTTGGACGGGTTTCCAGCCGGTCTGGCCGTGCCTGGCCGCCCAGCGCCGCCGGTCAGATGAACTGGCCGCGCAGGAATCCCAGGGCAGGCAGGGGAGTCCATTTCCTGGGGAGATCCGCGCGGCGGATCGGGGCGACGCTGTAATGCGGGACCGGTTGGCGGGAACGGCGGAGGAAGTCCTCGTACGCCTTGACCTCCTGCGCGCGCCACGCACGGTCCTCGAGCGCTTCGGCACGGTTCCGGTAGACGTTGGCGATGCGAGTGACGCGCCCGGCCGTAGCGACCACCGCCCAAAGCGTATCGTCGTCGCCGGACCTGACGTTGACGAGGTTGCCCACCCCCGCTGCATCGCAGACTGCGCCGGGTCGGGTCAAGCGCTGCTTGCCCCTTTGCCGCGGTACCTGCATGCGACAGGCTGGGCCGGGAACCCGCCAGGAGGTGGCCACCGATGATCGACCTACATACGTACAACACGCCGAACGGGCGGAAGGTGAGCGTGGCCCTGGAGGAGATGGGGCTGCCATACCGTGTCCATGTCGTGGACATAACGAAGAACCAGCAGTTCGAGCCCGCGTTCCTCGCCATCTCGCCGAACAACAGGATCCCTGCGGTCGTGGATCCGCAGGGGCCGGACGGGCAGCCCATCTCGGTGTTCGAATCCGGGGCCATCCTGCTCTACCTGGCCGGGAAGACGGGCCGCTTCCTCGGCGTGTCGGAGCGCGAACGCGTGGCTGTCACCGAGTGGCTGATGTGGCAAATGGGCGGGTTCGGCCCGATGCCCGGCCAGGTGCATCATTTCCTGATGCAGCCCGAGGGGCCTGCGCGGGACTACGGGCTGGAGCGCTATGGCAAGGAGACCCGGCGCCTTTACGGTGTGCTCGACCGCCGCCTCGCCGGGCGCACCTTCGTTGCGACGGACGCCGAACCCTCCGTGGCGGACTTCGCGATCCTCGGCTGGGCTTGGCGCCATGAGCGACACCGGGTGAGCTTCGACGACCTTCCCAACGTGGCGGCCTGGTACGCACGCATGATGGACCGCCCCGCGGTGCAGCGCGGCTTCGAAGTGCCGCTCGCGTAGCGGCCCTTTGCCAGAGGCCGGGCGGGCAGCGCCGTCTGGGATCCCCTTTCGGGGAGCAACGCTTGCCCCCCTGGGAAGGTGCGGGTAGAAGGATGGCCTGCATACGCCGTGTGAACTTCACACCCTTGCGGAGGGGTGGCCGAGTGGCTGAAGGCGGCGGTTTGCTAAACCGTTATACGGGTAAAACCGTATCGTGGGTTCGAATCCCCTCCCCTCCGTTCGCCACGCTTTGCGCCGCATAAACAAGCATTTACACTGATTTCCACACAGCTTTTCCACCCCGGTCCGGGCTTGAGTGGGGGACGTTCCGTGTGCGTTGCGCGACGGTACGGCCCAGCCAGTCCTAAGCCTGGAGCTCCCGAGACAGGTACGTGCCGCAGACACCGGGAATGCGG
>DASQNQ010000080.1:0-15272 GCA_035644895.1 Acetobacteraceae bacterium
GTGCCCGCCGTGCTGCGGCCGCCTGCGCCCTGCGACGACCACATGGGATCACCCCCTGCCCACGAACGGCATCTTCGTCGCCATGATGGTCATGGTCAGGACATTGGCCGAGGGCGGCAGGGCCGCCATCTGCGCCACCGCCCGCCCGACCAGGTCCACGTCCATCAGCGGCTCCGCCTTGATGGACCAGTCGGCCTGCGGGACGCCGCGCGCCATGCGCTCGGCCATCGGGGTCGCGGCGTTGCCGATGTCGATCTGGCCGCAGGCGATGTCGAAGCGGCGCCCGTCGAGCGCGATGGACTTCGTCAGCCCCGTGACCGCGTGCTTCGTCGCCGTGTAGGGCGCGCTGCCCGGCCGCGGCGCATGCGCGCTGATCGAGCCGTTGTTGATGATGCGCCCGCCCTGCGGCGACTGGTCCTTCATCATCCGGAAGGCGGCATGGGCGCACAGGAACACGCCGTTCAGGTTGACGTTCACCACGCGCATCCAGCCCTCGACCGTCAGTTCCTCGAAGGGGGTGCCGGGGATGTTGTTGCCGGCGTTGTTGAACAGCAGGTCGAGGCGCCCGAACTCCCGCCCGACGGCCGCGAAGGCGGCCTCCACCGATGCCGGTTCAGAGACATCGGCCGGCACCACGAGGCTGCGCGCCCCCCCGAGCATCCCCGCCGTCTCCTCCAGCGCGTCGCGACGCCGCCCGAGGAGCGCGACGGTCCAGCCATCGGCCGCCAGCGCCGCCGCGGCCGCGCGGCCCACGCCAGACCCCGCGCCGGTCACCAGCGCAAACTTCTCCGCCATGCCGCGGCTCCCCCTCATCCCTGGACGTCCGATGGGGAAGGGTGCGTCGGGCATCGCACCCCTGGCAAGCCCGCCGCGCCCGCGGCAGGTTTGCCGCGCGAACACCGCCCGGAGCGCCGATGCCCCCGATCCCCGTCATCCTGGACTGCGACCCCGGCACGGACGATGCCATAGCCCTCTGGCTCGCCCTTGCCTCGCCCGCGCTCGACCTTCGCCTGGTTGCCGTGTCGGGCGGGAATGTCGGACTTGCGACCACGCTCGCCAATGCGCGCGCCGTGGTCGGGCTCGCCGGGCGGGCCGACCTGCCGGTGGTGGCGGGGGCCGATCGCGCGCTGCTCGGCCCGTTCCGCGCGGCGGAGCACGTGCACGGTGCGGACGGGTTGGCGGGGCTGCGCCTGCCGGAGGGACCGCCCGCCGCCCCGGGCCTCGCCGCGGATGCGATCCGGCAGGCGCTGCGCGAGGCCCCGCCGGAGGGGATCACGCTGATCGGGCTCGCCCCGCCCACCAACCTCGCACTGGCGCTCGCGACCGAGCCGGCGCTTGCCGGCAACGTGGCCCGCATCGTGCTGATGGGCGGCGCCTGGGGGGAGGGGAACTGGACCCCCTCGGCCGAATTCAACGTGGCGAACGACCCGGAGGCGCTCGCGGTGCTGCTCGCCTCCGGGCGGCCGCTGACCCTCGTGCCGCTCGACCTCACGGCGCAGGCCTTCGTGACGCCCGCACGGGTGGCGGCGCTGGCGGCCGGGCCGGGCGGCGCGTGCCGGGATGCGGCGGTGGCGATCCTGCGGGGCCTGCCCACCGGGCCGCGCTTCGGCGGGCGCGGCTTCCCGCTGCATGATCCCTGCGCGGTCGCGGCGGTCAGCGACCCGGCGCTGCTCACGCTGCGCGCGGCCGCGGTGGCGGTGGAATGCGGCACCGGCCCGGGCCGTGGTCGGACCCACATCGACCGCTGGGGCCGCACCGGCGCGGACCCCAATGCCGAGGTGGCGGAGACGCTGGACGCCGACGCGTTCTTCGCCCTGCTCGGCACGCGCCTGGGCGCGCTACGTTAGGCTGGCCATGTGCGGCTTCGCCGCCGGCTCCCCACGCTCCAGCAGCGGCAGCGTCTCGGCCGCGATGGCCAGCACGGCTTCGAGGGCCGGTGCCGTGTCGCGACCGGCATGCACTTCGGCCTTCATGTGCTCCACGGCCGCGACCAGGCGCCGCGCGCCGAGCGTGCCGGCAGCCCCGAGCAGCCGGTGCAGCGCCTGCCGGAGACGTGCGGTGTCGGCCGCCGCCTCCCCGCTGCCGAGCGTGTCGATGCACAGGCGCAGCTCGCCCGTGAACTCCGTGATCACGGCATCCGCCGTCGGGCCGAGCTCGGTCACGAGACCCCGCAGGACCGCACGGTCGAGCAGCGGCTGGTCCCCCGCCGCCGTGACGGCCGGCGATGCCGTGCGCGGCGCCCCACCGGAGGCGAGCCGCGCGACCGCCGCGAGAAGCGAGGCGCGGTCCACCGGCTTGGCCAGGTGGTCATCCATTCCGGCGGCATGGCAGGCCGCGATCTGCTCGGGCAGGGCGGAGGCGGTGACCGCCAGGACGGGGGTGCGGCAACGCGGCGGCGGCAGGGCGCGGATGCGGCGCGTCGCCTCCAGCCCGTCCATCACCGGCATCTGCACATCCATCAGCACCACGTCGTAGGCGGTGCGCCCGACGGCCTCCAGGGCCTCCGACCCGTCCACGGCGGCATCCACCTGGTGGCCGGCGCCGGTCAGCATGGCGCGCGCGACCATCCGGTTCGCCGCGACGTCGTCGACGACGAGCACGCGCAGGCTCCGTCCCGGCGAAGGCTCGGTCGGGCGGGGAGCTTGTGGCTCCGGGGCGGCCGGCCGCGACGCGTGCAGCGGCAGCTCCACCCAGAACAGCGCGCCCTGGCCCTCCGCGCTCTCGCAACCGACGGCCCCGCCCATCGCGGCCGCGAGACGCGCCGAGATCGCAAGGCCGAGGCCGGTGCCCGTCCCCTCGCCGCCCGGAGGCGGGCCGATCTGCGAGAAGTCCTTGAAGAGGAGGTGCCGCTTGTCGGCCGGGATGCCCGGGCCGGTGTCCTGCACCTCGATCCGCACGCCCTCTCGCTCCCCGCGCAGCGGCGCCGCGCGCAACGTCACGCGCCCGCCCTCCGGCGTGAACTTCACGGCATTGGACAGCAGGTTGAGCAGCATCTGCCGCATGCGGGTGACGTCGGCCTCGACCGTCCCTGGCAGGTCCGGCGACACGTCGAGCGCCAGCGTCATTCCCTTCCGCGCGACCTCCGGGGCGAGGAGTCCCGTGCAGCCCTGCAGGAGGGGGCGCAGCTCCACGCTGCTCACGTTCAGGTCGAGCCTGCCTGCCTCGATCTTCGAGAAGTCGAGCAGGCTGTTCACCAGCTCCAGCAGGTGGCGGCCCGCCTCGTGCAGCGTGCCGACCTGCTCGCGCTGCTCGGGCGTGAGGCGGGGATCGCGCAGCAGCACCTGCGCGAAGCCGAGGATGCCGTTCAGCGGCGTGCGCAGCTCGTGCGACATGCGGGCCAGGAACTGGCTCTTGGCCTCGCCGGCGGCGCGGGCCTGGTCGCGGGCGGCGGCCAGGTCCTCCATCGCGCGCTTGAGCGGCGTGATGTCGGTGCGGATGCCCACGGTGCCGCCGTCGGGCATCGAGCGCTCGGTGATCAGCACCCAGCGCCCGTCGGGCAGGAGGCGCTCGATCGGCGGGTTGTTCGCATGGCGCCAGGCGTCCATCTCGTCGATGAACGCCTCGATGTCGGCGCCCATCTGCGGGTACTGCCCGCGTCGCGCGCCCTCGCGCATGATGTCGCGGAACTTGGCGCCCACGCTGATGAAGGGCGCCGAGATCGCGTAGAACTCCTTGTAGCGCCTGTTGCAGGCCACCAGCCGGTCGTCCGGCCCGAACATGACGAAGCCGTCGGACATGCTCTCGATGGCGTTCTCGAGCGTGCTGCGCCAGCGCGACCGCTCCGCCTCCACCTTCTCGCGCTGCCGCAGGCCAAGCAGCAGCGCGGCCGCGACGGCGAGCACCAGGATGGCGAACGCGCCCGAGACGACGAGGGCGCGGTCGCGGTCCTGGCGCCATCCGGCGAGGGCGGCTGGCAGCTCCAGCGTCGCGACCACCGACATGGTTGGGTAGAGGGTCGGCCGTACCGTCAGCAGCACCGGCGTGTTGTTGAAGCGGCTCCGCGGCTCCGGCAGTGTGACCACCGCCGTGGCGGGCATGCCGAGGCTCCGGCCGATGCGGGATTCGTCATGCGGCACGGATGCCAGCAGCGTTCCGTCGTCACGCTCGAGCAGGACGCGCAGCCCCGGCGCGTCGCCGCCGACCAGGAGCAGGGTGGCGATGAGCGGGACCGGCACCTCGGCCAGCGCGGTCATGGGGCCGACCCCGGGCAGCACGACGGAACGCGCGAAGAAGATCGCCCATTCCCCCGTCACCGTGTTCCTCACGGGCCCGCCGATCAGCACGCTGCTGGCACGCGGCGAGGCCTCCGTAAAGGCCGCCCCGAGCGGAATGGGAAGGGGCCGGCGGCGCGACACCGCCTGGGACGAGGCCACCGGAAGCCCGTCCGGGCCGGCCAGCAGCACGTCGCGGAAGGTGAAGTTCTGGTTGTTCAATTCCCGCAGAAGGCGGTTCGTGCTGGCAATGTCGAGCCTGCCGTCCTGGATGTAGGGGGTGAGGATCGCGGGCAGGCCGGCCAGCATGGCGTCGACCTGCACGAAGTTGCGGTTGATCGAGGCCTCGACCGCCCGGGCGATGCGGTTGGTCGTATCGGCCGCGGAGGCCACCGCCGTCTCGCGCGCGCGGCCGACGAGCAGCGCGGTGGCGACGGCCTGTGCCGCGAGGATGGCCAGGGCGGCGGCGATGATGGCGAAGCGGAGCCGGCGGGCGGTCTGCATCCTAGTCGGCCCGGGCCTGGACGCCGAGGACGGGGGCGAGGTGCCGGTTCCAGGCCTCCACGCACTCGGGCCCGCAGCGCGACACCCAGCTGGGCAGCACGGCTTCCGTCAGCAGGCGGCGGCGGCGGGCATCGTCTGCCTGGGTGACGGGCACCACCGTCATGCTGCCGCGGCGCCCGGCCGAGCAGGAGGGCAGGCCCGCGTTGCAGGCCAGGCCCTCACCGGTTTCCCGGTCCGCGGCGGCCCAGATCTGCGTTTCCAGCTCGGCCACGCCTCCCCGGATCGCTTCCTGCAGGTCGCGCGGCAGCGCGGCCCAGGCGGCCTGGTTGGCGCCGAAGATGGAGATGCCCCAGGTCAGTGCCATCGCGTGGACATGGCTCGTCACCTCGTGCAGCCCGATCGAGTTGCCCGAGAGCGTGCCCGTGATCGCGCATTCCACCACGCCGTTGCGGATCGCGGCGGTGGTCTCGGCGAAGGTGGTCACCACGGGCGTCCCGCCCAGCGCCTGGACCATCTCCGACTGCCCGACGGAGGAGGTGCGGATCTGCCGGCCGGCGAGGTCCGCGAGGCCGGAGAAGGGACGGGTGCAGAACACGACCTGCGCCGGATAGGTGTAGATGCCGAGCAGCTGGATCTGGTAGCGCTCCTCCAGCACCTTCTGGATGTGCGGGCGGAAGGCGGCGACGGTCTGGCGCAGGGTCCGGATGTCCGGGTTGAGCGCCGGCAGGTCCACCGCGTTGAATTCCGGCTCCTCGGCGGACACGAGCGCGAGCAGGGCGGTCCCGAAGGGGACGACACCGAGGCGCATGAGCTGGAGCATCTCCTGTCCACGGATCCCGCCGCGGTCCTGGGGCGTCACCTCCGCCACGACCCGCCCCTGGGTGATCTGCTGGACGCGGCTCCGCCAGAACGGCTCCTCATACCGGACGAACTGGCTGACACTGCCCAGGCCGCCCACGACCTTCAGCTGCACCGGCGGCCCCGGCTGGGCCATGGCAGGCACGGTGGCGATCGCCGCAGCGAGCGCCAGGACTGCAGGCCCCAGGCGGCGAGGCGGGCGGAGGGTCCGGGGCATCGTCAGGTTCCCTCGTCGGACGGCACAGTGGGGAGAATGGGCGGTGACGCGTATATTACCTTCTTTCTGGCGCCCTTAGCAACCTTCGCGCGAAATACCCTGCCCCTCGGCACGTGGGCGGACGGCTTCGTCCAGTGAACCCCGCCACCGATGAGCCGCGGAGGGAAACCCGCAGGCGGCCGTCACGCCGGACGTCGAGCCCCGCCCGGGGCTACCGGCGGCCAGGCACCCGGCAACCGATGTAGCAAGCACGTGAGGCCGGGAACCCCGCCCGTTGGTTTACGCTCAACCCTCAGTTCGTTCCGGCGACGCACCGCAGCGCGCCACGCGGGGGCTCAGATGGATGTCAGGAAGGCCGTGATCCTCGCAGGTGGGTTAGGCACAAGGCTCATGGAGGAGACCGAGGCGCGCCCGAAGCCGATGGTCGAGATCGGGGGGCGCCCGATCCTCTGGCACATCATGAAGATCTACTCCGAGTGCGGCATCAACGAGTTCGTTCTCCCGCTCGGCTACAAGGGCTACATGATCAAGGAGTTCTTCGCGAACTACCGGTTGCACATGTCGGACGTGACCTTCGACTACTCCAAGAACGATGTCTCGACCCATATCGGCCGCGCGGAGGCCTGGCGCGTGACGCTGGTGGACACTGGCCTGAAGACTCAGACCGGCGGCCGGCTGAGGCGCCTGCGCGACTATCTCGGCGACGAGCCCTTCTGCATGACCTATGGCGACGGCGTCGCGCAGATCGACATCCAGGACCTGGTCCGGTTCCACCGCTCCCACGGGCGGCTGGCGACGGTCACCGCCGTGCGCCCGCCGCCCCGCTTCGGCGCGCTCGAGATCGCGAACGGCCAGGTGCACGCCTTCCATGAGAAGCCGCCGGCCGACGGCACACGGATCAACGGCGGCTTTTTCGTGCTGTCGCCCCGCGTCCTCGACATGGTCGATGGCGACCACACGGTGTTCGAGCGCGAACCGATGGAGGCGCTCGCGCGCACGGGCCAGCTCATGGCCTACGAGCACGATGGCTTCTGGCACTCGATGGACACGCTGCGCGACAAGCGCGCACTCGAGGAGATGTGGGACTCGGGCTCGCCGCCCTGGATGCGGTCACCCCGCTCATCGCGGCTGGCAGCCGAGTAGCTGGCGCCATGCTGCGGACGAGGGCCGCTCCGGCTGCCAAGCATCGGCGCGGCGTGCCCGGCGGGCATTGCCGCTGCTGCGGCACCGAGCTTGTCGAGACCTTCGCCGACCTCGGCATGACCCCGCTCGCCAACGCGTTCGTCGCGCCCGAGCGCGCCCACGAGCCGGAAGCCTTCTTTCCCTTGCGCGCCCTGGTGTGCTCGGACTGCCGGCTGGTGCAGCTGCCCCAGATGGAGACGCAGGAGGCGATCTTCTCGGACTACCTCTACTTCTCCTCCTTCTCCCCCTCCTGGCTGCGGCACGCCGAGCGCTTCGCGGACCGGATCGTCGAGCGGCTCGGCCTCGACTCCACCACCGAGGTCGTGGAGGTGGCCAGCAACGACGGCTACCTGCTGCAGTTCTTCGCCCGCCGCGGCATCCCGGTGCTCGGCGTGGACCCGGCCGTCAACGTCGTGCGCGTGGCGGAGGAGCGCGGCATCCCGACCGAGGTCGCGTTCTTCGGCGCGGCCACCGCGCGTCGCCTGCGGGCGGCGGGGCACGACCCCGCCCTGATGGTCGCCAACAACGTCCTGGCGCACGTGCCGGACCTGCACGACTTCCTCGAGGGGTTCCGCATCCTGCTGCGCGCGGGCGGCGTGGCGAGCATGGAGTTCCCCCACCTGCTGCAGCTTGTCGAGCAGAACCAGTTCGACACGATCTACCACGAGCACTTCTCTTACCTCTCGCTCGCCACGGCGGAGATGCTGCTGGCGCAGCACGGGCTGGTGCTCTTCGACGCGGAGGAGATCCCCACGCATGGCGGCTCGCTCCGCATCTATGCCCGCCATGCCGAGGATGGGTCGAAGCCCGTGACCCGCGCCGTCGAGCGGATGCGGCGCCAGGAGCGGGATGCCGGGCTGGGAAGCGCCGCCGTCTACCGGGAGTTCGCCAAGGGCGTCGTGGAGGCCAAGTGCGCGCTGCTCGACTTCCTGGTCGGCGCGAGGCGTGCCGGCCAGCGCGTGGTGGGCTATGGCGCGCCCGCCAAGGGCAACACGCTCCTCAACTACTGCGGCATCGGGCCGGAGCTGTTGCCCTTCACGGTGGATGCCAGCCCACACAAGCAGGGACTTCTGCTGCCGGGCACGCGCATCCCCATCCGCGCGCCCGAGGCGCTGGTCGAGGCGAGGCCCGATTTCGTCCTGATCCTTCCGTGGAACCTGCGCGAGGAGATCGCGGAGCAGCTGCAGGAGATCCGGAGCTGGGGCGGGCGCTTCGTCGTGCCGATCCCGACGACAGAGATATTCTGAGAGGGAGTTGCGACAGATGCGGATCCTCGTGACGGGGAACATGGGCTATGTGGGGCCGGTGGTGATGGCGCATCTGCGCGCAACCCTGCCCCGCGCCGAGCTGGTCGGCTTCGACGCGGGCTTCTTCGCGGATTGCCTGACCACCACGGCGGGCCTGCCGGAGACGGTGCTGGATGCACAGCACTTCGGCGATGTGCGCGACCTGCCGGCATCCCTGCTGCGCGGGGTGGACGCCGTGGTCCACCTCGCGGCCATATCCAATGACCCGATGGGGCTGCGCTACGAGGCACCGACGGCCGAGATCAACGCCGCCGCGTCGCTCCGCCTCGCCGCGCTGGCGCGGGATGCCGGTGTGCGGTCCTTCGTCTTCGCCTCCTCCTGTTCCATGTACGGCTTCGCCGAGGGCGGGCCGCGGCGGGAAGGGGACGCGCTCAACCCGCTCACCGCCTATGCCCGCAGCAAGGTGGCGACGGAGGAGGGGCTGCACGGCATGGACGCGGGCGGGATGACCGTTACCTGCCTGCGCTTCGCGACGGCCTGCGGCATGTCGCCCCGCACGCGCCTCGACCTCGTGATGAACGACTTCGTCGCCTGCGCCCTGTCCTCGGGCGAGATCACCGTGCTGTCGGACGGCACGCCCTGGCGACCGCTGATCGAGGTGCGGGACATGGCGCGCGCGATCGAATGGGCGATCGGGCGCGACGCCGCGGCCGGCGGCGGCTGCCTGTCGGTGAACGTCGGCTCGGACGGGCTGACGCTGCAGGTGCGCGACGTCGCCGAGGCCGTGGCGCGGGCCGTGCCGGGCACGAGCGTGTCCATCAACGCCGCCGCACCGCCCGACAAGCGTTCCTACCGGGTGGACTTCGCCCTGTTCCGGCAGCTTGCGCCGCAGCACCAGCCGCGCATCGGCCTGGAGGATGCGGTGACGGGGCTGCGCGACGGCCTCTCCGCGATCCGCTTCAGCGACCCGCGCTTCCGTGACGGGCGCCTGATGCGCCTGAAGGTGCTCGATGCGCTGCGGGCGGCGGGGCGTCTCGACGCCGAACTGCGCCGCGCGCCGGCATCGGAGCCCGTCCCGGCCTGAGCGCCTACTCCGCCGGCACCGGCCGCAGGCCACGCCGGCGGAGTGCCACCGGCGGCTGGCCGCCCAGCGCGAGCCATGCCACCCCGAGATAGACGGCGGCGCCGAGGACGGAAGCTGCCGCGAGTTCCTGAGCGGGCGGGCGCGTCAACGCCGCCTGCACCCCCAGCACCGCGCCCGCCATGCAACCCGCCGCCAGCAGCGCCGGCCAGATCCGGCCGAGGAGCCAGAGTGGGGAGCGCCGCACCAGCTTCAGCACGGGCGGCAGCAGCACGATTGGCATCGCCAGGCTCTGCGCCGCCCAGCACAGGGCGATGCCGAGCGGCGTGGCCGGCTGGAAGACGATCAGGGCGGCCAACGGGATCGCCATGAAGATGGCGGCATAGGCCAGGTTGCGATGCGCCTTGCCGGCCGCGACGAACAGGCTGACGAAGTCGCCCTGCAGGAAGGTGACGCAGGCGGCCAGGCCGACGACCTGCGCGGCCGTGGCGGCCTCCCGCCATTCCGGGCCGAGCAGCGCATGCACGAGGTCCGGCGCCGTCAGCGCGATGCCGAGCGAGAGCGGCAGGCCGAGCAGGGCCATGAGTTGCGCCAGGTCGCCATAGGCCTCGGCCATCGCCTCCCGGTCGTCCTGCAGCGCGCAGAGCCGTGCCATGCCGATGCGGGCCCCCGCCTGCCACACCACCACCAGTGCCGCGTCCAGCATGCGGAAGGCGACATGGCACACTGCAACGACCGCCTCCGCCGCCAGGAAGCCGAGGGCGAGCAGGAAGACGCGGTACTTGCCCACCATGACGAAGACCGCCAGCACCTGCGGTGCCGCGACAGGCCACATCTCCCGCAGCGCGGCGCGGTCGAGCTTGGGCCCGACGCGCAGCCGGCCGAAGGCCGCGACCAGCACGAAGGCGGTGAGCGTGGCAACCGCCTGGTTCGCGACGATGGCCCAGGGCCCCACGCCGCCTGCGGCCATCGCCAGCCCCACCGTGAGGGCGAGCGGCGCGCCGAGCAGCACGCGCAGCGCCAGCAGGGCGAAGCGGTGCTCCCGCAGGATGAGGCCGGATGCCGCGCCGGAGAAGGCAGAGACGGGCAGCAGCGGCGCCAGCGCCAGGCAGAGGGATGCGACAAGCGGCGCATCCGCGCCACGGGCCAGCCAGGGTCCGGCGATGGCCAGGAGCAGGCCGGCCGCGGCCCCCACCAGGGTGGCCCCCGTGATGGCCGTTGCGGCGTGGCGCTGCTCCAGCCGCCCGATCCGCACGACGGCATCCGTGAAGAGGGACGCCCCCGCGACGTCCAGCAGCAGGAACGCGGCCACCGCGATCATGGCCGTGCCGGTCGCATCTGGCCCGATCACGCGGCTGATGAGCAGCATGGACCCGAGCGAGAAAAGTGCCGAGGTCGCCGTCTCCAGCAGGACCCAGACGGGCGAACGTGAGGCTGGAAGACGCAACTCCGGAAACTCTCCCCAACGGCCAGGTGCGGCATTGTGCGCCGCGCCAGGGCCTGCCCGGCGCTACAGCGCACGCATTCCAGAACGGTTCCCTGGCGCCGGGATGGCGAAGAGCCGGGCTTCGCGGCAAAGTGTGCCGGCCAGGAACGGACGAGAGAGCATGCCACAGCCACCCCGGATCGCCAGCCATCGCGGCGGTGCCTTCCTCTGGCCCGAGAACAGCGCCATGGCCTTCCGCGAGACCGCGCGGCTTGCGCTCGACCAGTCGGAGTGCGACGTCCACCTCTCCGCGGACGGGGAGGTCGTCGTGATGCACGATGCGACCCTCGACCGCATGACGGACGGCCAAGGGCCGGTGGTGATGCACAGCCTTTCCGAGTTGCGCCAGGTGCGCGTGCGCGGGACGGGCGGCGAGGCGGTCCCGACACTGGCCGAGTACGCGGCGATCTGCGCCGGCTCACCGGTGGACCCGCGCGTCGAGATCAAGTCGGACGCGCAGGGCGTTCCCTATCCGGGCATCGTGGGCCGGACGATGGCGGTGCTGGACGCGGCCGGGGTTCGGCGGCGGTCCTGGATCATCGGCTTCAACGCCGGCACCATGGCGGAGGCGCTGGCGGCCGGCGGGCTGGCCGGCGTCGCGTGGCTGCTGGACCGGTCGACATTGCACGAAATCGGCCTGCCCGGCATGATCGCGGTGGCGAAGGCGCATGGCTTCCCGGAGGTGGGGCTGCACCAGTCGCTGGTGGACCAGCCCATGGTCCAAGCTCTCCGCGGGCAGGGGATCGGGATGGGGGTCTGGGGCGCGAATCACGGGCCCTCGATCCGTCGCATGATGGACATCGGCGTGGACATCTTCGCCACCGACGACCCGATCCTGGCGATTGAGTTACGCCGGAGGTGAGGGACCCCCGTTGCGGTGAGACAAATCCGGGGTAATCTCCGGACCAAGAATGCATGTAGGGGAGAACGTCCGGCGTGGCGGAAGGGGAGACGATCCTCGCGGCGGAGGGTGTGAGCCTGCGCTTCGGCGGGGTGCGCGCGCTGACGGACGTGTCCTTCGCGGTGCGGCGGGGCGAGATCTTCTCGATCATCGGGCCGAACGGCGCGGGCAAGACCTCCATGGTCAACTGTGTTTCCGGACGCTACCGGCCGACGGAGGGCCGCGTGACGTTCGAGGGCCAGGACATCACGCGGCTCGGGTCCAACAAGCGCGCGTCGCTTGGCATCGGCCGCACCTTCCAGAACCTGGCCCTGTTCGGGCACATGAGCGTGCTCGACAACATCATGGTCGGCCGCCACCATCTGCTCAAGTCCGGCTTCCTGCGGGGCATGACCTACTGGTTCGGCGGCGCGCAGCGGGAGGAGCTCGCGCACCGGCGCGAGGTCGAGGAGATCATCGACTTCCTTGAGATCCAGCACGTCCGCAAGGCGCAGGCCGGCACGCTGCCCTACGGCTTGCGCAAGCGCGTGGAACTGGCCCGCGCGGTCGCGGTGAAGCCGCGGCTGATCCTGCTCGACGAGCCGATGGCCGGCATGAACCTCGAGGAGAAGGAGGACATGGCTCGCTTCATCGTCGACCTGAACGAGGAGTGGGGCATGACCGTGCTGATGATCGAGCACGACATGGGCGTGGTGATGGACATCTCCCATCGTGTCATGGTGCTCGACTTCGGCCGCAAGATCGCGGAGGGCGCGCCGGAGGAGGTGATGGCCCATCCGCAGGTCCGCCGCGCCTACCTGGGCGAGGCGGACGAGCCGGCGCCCGAGCCGGCGGAGGTCGTTGCATGAGCGCCGACGCCCTCGACACGCTGCCGAAGCTGCTCGCGCACAACGCCGCGAACTTCGCGGACGACATCGCGCTTCGCGAGAAGCAGTTCGGCATCTGGCGCAGCATCACCTGGGGGGAGTACCAGGAGCGCACGCGGGCCCTGGCGCTCGGCTTCCGGGCGCTCGGCATCGGGGCGGGGGACGTGATCGCCCTGATCGGCGACAACCGCCCGGACTGGGTGATGGGCGAGATCGCGGCGCATGCGGTGGGTGCGCGCTCCCTCGGCGTCTACCGGGACGCGCTGGACGACGAGGTGGCCTACCTGCTGGCCCATGCCCGTGCCCGCCTCGTCCTGGCCGAGGACGAGGAGCAGGTCGACAAGCTGCTCAACATCTCCGACCAGCTGCCGGAGCTGGAACACATCGTCTATTGCGACCCGCGCGGCATGCGCAAGCACGCGGACCCGCGGCTGATGCCGGTGGACCGGCTGGTGCGCATCGGCCTCGACCTCGGCCTGCAGGAGCCGGGGCACTATGAGGAGCTGGTGGGCATGACGCGGGGCGAGGACATCGCGATCCTCTGCACCACCTCGGGCACCACGGCGCGGCCGAAGCTTGCCATGCTGACCGCCGGGTCCCTGATCCGCCACTGCCGGTCCTACCTGAAGGCCGACCCGAAGGGGCCGGAGGACGAGTACGTCTCCGTCCTGCCGCTACCCTGGATCATGGAGCAGATCTACGCGCTCGGCTGGAGCCTGATCGCGCGCATGAAGGTCAACTTCGTCGAGGAGCCCGAGACGATGATGGCCGACTTCCGCGAGGTCGCGCCGACCTTCGTGCTCTTCGCGCCGCGGGTGTGGGAGGCACTGGCCGCCGAGGTGCGCGCCAAGGTGATGGACGCCTCGGCCTTCAAGCGGCGGATGTACGAGTACGGCACGCAGAAGGGCCTGCAGGCGGTGGAGCGGGGCGGACGGTCGCGTGCCGCGGATGCGCTGGTGTTCCGCGCGCTGCGCGACCGGCTCGGCTTCTCGCGCCTGACCTCCGCCGCGACGGGCGGCGCGGCACTGGGGCCGGACACCTTCCGCTTCTTCCAGGCGATGGGCGTGCCGCTCCGGCAGCTTTACGGCCAGACGGAGCTTCTCGGCGCCTACACGCTGCACCGGGCGGACGACGTGAACTTCGATACGGTCGGACACGTCTTCGACGAGACGATCGAGCTGCGCATCCACGAACCCGACCGGAACGGGGTGGGAGAGATCGTGACGCGGCACCCCAACATGTTCCGCGGCTATCTCGGCGTGGCGGAGGCCGCGGACATGCGCGAGGGCTGGCTGCACACGGGCGACGCCGGCTACTTCGACAGGGCCGGGCACCTGGTGGTGATCGACCGCATCAAGGACATCGCAGAGACGAGCGAGGGCGAGCGCTTCAGCCCGCAGTACATCGAGAACAAGCTCAAGTTCTCGCCCTATGTCGCCGAGGCCGTGGTGCTCGGCGCCGGGCGGCCGTACCTGGCCGCCATGATCTGCATCCGCTTCCCGATCGTGTCCAAGTGGGCGGAGCGGAACCGGATCACCTTCACCACCTACTCGGACCTCGCGGCGCGTCAGGCCGTGCTGGACCTGATCCGGGCGGAGGTCGAGAAGGTGAACGCGACGCTGCCGCCGGCACAGCAGATCCGCGACTTCGTGCTTCTGTACAAGGAGCTCGACGCCGACGACGGGGAGCTGACGCGCACCCGCAAGGTGCGCCGCGGCGTGATCGGGGAGCGGTACGGCGACATCATCGAGGCGATCTATCGCGGCGACGATGCGATCCCGGTGGACACCACCATCACCTTCCAGGACGGCACGAAGCAGCGCATCCGCACCACCCTGAAGGTGATGGCTGGGCGGCGCGAACGGGCCATGGCGGCGGAGTAGCGCGGATGGACCTCAACCTGCTCCTGCAGCTCACGCTCAACGGGCTGATCGTCGGCGCGCTGTACGGCGTCGTCGCGATGAGCTTCGTGCTGATCTACAAGGCATCACAGGTGGTGAACTTCGCGCAGGGCGAATTCCTCCTGGTGGGGGCCTGGGTGTGCTGGTGGTTCCTGACCACCTGGCAACTGCCCTTCATCGTCGGCTTCCTGTTCACGCTGGCCTTCATGACCGTGTTCGGACTCGTGCTGCAGGTGGTCGTGCTGCGGCCGCTCATCGGGGAGCCGGTGATCTCCGTCATCATGGCGACGATCGGCCTCGGCATCTTCTTCCAGGCGCTGATGAAGTGGATGTTCGGCGTCTTCGCCCAGCCCTTTCCGCCGGTCTTCACGCAGGACCGGGTCAGCGTAATGGGGCTTGAGGTGCAGACGGTCTACCTCGTCTCGCTCGCCATCTCGCTGGTCATCATGGGCGCCTTCGCCTGGTTCTTCACGGCGTCCAAGCATGGCCTCGCCATGCGGGCGACCGCCTTCGACCAGCAGGTGGCGCAGTCGCTCGGCGTTTCCGTCCCCCGCGTCTTCGCCATGTCCTGGGCAATCTCGGCGGTGGTGTCGGCGGTGGCAGGCGTGGTGGTGGGCGTGGTGAACGGCGTCTCCTCGGCGCTGTCCTTCTACGGCATCAAGGTGTTCCCGGCTGTGATCCTGGGCGGGCTTGATTCCGTCGTCGGCGCCATGCTCGGCGGGCTGATCGTAGGTCTGCTGGAGAATTTCGCGCAGTATGTGGATGCAGCCTGGTTGAACTGGGGCAACATGATCAACATCGCGCCCTTCTACGCGCTG
>DASQNQ010000081.1:0-3139 GCA_035644895.1 Acetobacteraceae bacterium
GCAGCAGCCCCTCGCCGCGCGCGTCCCAGGGCTGGAAGCGGGCCTGCAGCTCGGCCAGCAGCGTCCGCGCCGTCTCGGGCGCGACCTTGTTCTGCACCGTGACATGGGGCCGCCAGCCCTGGCGGTCCTGCGGCGTCAGACGCTCCTGCCATCCTTCGGCGAGGCCGCGACGGAGGCGGGTGAGGCCCTGTCCCTCCAACTCGTAGGCGACACCGCGGCCGAGCGAGCGCAGCCCGGTCACGCGCAGCGGCAGCGGCGGCGTGCGGGCGCAGATGGCGGAGAGGGTTGCGGCGACCTCGGCCTCATCCCGCAGGTCGTGGAACAGCGTGAGATGGGCGGGAATGAAGTTCCGCCCGGGCGGGAAGTGGGCCCGCCGCTCCGCGTCGAGGCGCGCAAAGGTGGGCGCATCGAGCCTCAGCGTCAGGATCAGGGCGTCCGACATGGCGATACCGATATGGTTGCGCCGGCGGTTTTGGAAGAGGCCGCGGGAACAGCCAGGCGCTTCGCGGGTTCTGCGCCGGACCCACCGCCAAGCCGGAGCACACCATGGCCGACAGGAACGACGCGGACTCGGACCGGCTGAAAGGCCGCTACAACATCCGTCAGGTCACCAACATCCAGGCCTCCTGGACGGAGACCACGCGCGGCGACGAGGGGAAGTTCACCCTCCAGCTCATTCTCGACAACGGGGTGGAGGAGTACATCCTGCAGCCCGACGCGGACGACATCGACGTGATCCTGAAGCTCTTCAAGGCGAGCCCGCACACCACCTTCGACCTCGATCGCAAGGTGCTGATGTTCGCCAACCTCACGACGAAGTAGCGGCGAGCGCGCCCACCAGCACGAGCACGACGCCACCCACCAGCAGCAGCGCGCCGGCGATGTCGGCGCGCGTCGCCTTCTCGGCCAGGTAGAAGCGGCCGAAGGCGAGGGTGAACAGGATCTCGGTCTGCCCGACCGCGCGCACCAGCGCGACGGGCGCCAGCGCGAAGGCCGAGAACCAGCAGGCGGAGCCGAGCGCCGAGAGCGCGCCGACCGGCGCGGAGGACCGCCAGGAGGCGAAGACGGCGCGGAGCTGCGCGGGCTCCCGCAGCAGCAGCCAGCCGCCCTGCATCAGCGTCTGCAGCGTGTTCGTGATGACGAGGATCAGCAGGGCGCGGAACACCGGGTCGGGGCCGGGCAGGGCGCGGTTCGCCTCCCGGATCAGGATGGCGGTCAGCGCGAAGCAGAGGCCCGACCCGATGCCGCAGAGCGCGGCGGGTTGCGTGATGCCGCGCAGCAGCTCCGCCGGGTGCGTGCCCTTGCCGGCGAGCGAGAGCACCAGGACGCCGCCGAGCGAGACGGCGATGCCCGCCCAGGAGAGCGCCGAAAGGTGCTCGCCCAGCAGCAGGCTGGCGATGAGGGCGGCCTGCACGGCCTCGGTCTTCGAGTAGGCGGTGCCGACCGCGAAGTTGCGGTAGCCGAAGGCCATGATGAGCAGGTTGGTGCCGAGGATCTGCGTCAGCCCGCCCGCCGCGCAGAGGAGCAGCACGATGGCGCCGGGCGCATGCACCTCCCCCCCGAAGACGGCCAGGTAGGCGAGCACCAGCGCGATGCCGACCGGCACGCCGTAGAGATAGCGCACGACGGCCGCCGCGTTGACCGAGAGCTGCCCGCGGAGCCGCTGCTGGAGCGCCGTGCGCCAGGTCTGGAACAGCGCGGCGGAGAGGGTGAAGGCGATCCAGCCCGGAAGCACCTACCTGCGCGTCCGCCCCCAACCCGGATCCTCGACCGCCAGGTGCGCGAGGCCCGCGCGCCCCAGCATTGCCGCCGCCTCGCGCTCCGCCTCGCGCGCGACCTCCGCGGCGTCGAGGTGCGGGGCGGTGCCGTCGCGCAGCAGCACGCGCCCGCCCACCACCACGTCGCGCACGTCCTGGCCGGAGGCGAAGCAGACGACGCGCGCGACGGGCATGTTGGCCGGCGCCATGTGCGGCGCGGTGAGGTCGACGGTGATGAGGTCGGCCAGCTTGCCCGTCTCCAGGCTGCCGATCTCGGCGTCCAGCCCCAGGCCGCGCGCCGCGTCCACCGTCACCATCTCCAGCGCCTTGCCCGGCGGGATCATCCCTTCCTCCCGGAAGTGGCGCTGGTGGTAGCGCATGCACTGGAACATGTGGCGGAACATGTCGCCCGAGCGGTCTGGCGCCGTGGCGTCGGAGCCGATCATGACCGTGACGCCCGCCTCCATCATCTGCGGCGCGGGGCAGTAGCCGCGCACCGCGGCGATGGCGGAGGGGTTGTGGACGACGGAGGTGCCGGTGCGCACCAGCGTCTCGATGTCAGCGTCCGTGAGATCCGTGCAGTGCGAGAGGAAGGCATCGGGCCCGAGCAGGCCGAACATGCGGTCCGCCATCTCGATGGAGCCCTTCCGGTGGCCGTCCTGGTGGAACAGCGTCCCGTGCCTGCGGCCGAGGTCGCGCACGGCGCGGCCCTGGCGCTCGATCTCGGCGACGCGGGCGTGGTCGTGCCGCTCCTCACGGTACACGGGCATCAGCGTCGCGATGCGGATGCCGTCGCGCCCGTGCCAGCTCTCGATGGCGGTGCCGATGGTGTCCAGCTGCCGCTCGAAGGAGATCGGGCGCTCCACCCCGTCGGTGCCGACGTAGGGGCGCGGGAAGGGCGGGCGCGTCGCGCCGAGGGCGACGATGGCGCGGATGCCGACCTCCCGCACCGCCTCGCAATGCGCGTCGGTGAAGGCGGGATCGTCCACGCGCATCACGCTGTCCCCGCCGCCGAGCAGGGAGACGCCGGTGGTGACGCCGAAGCGCAGGCGCTCCAGCGCCGCGAGCCGCGCCTCGGCGCGCCAGAAGGCGGGCGGGGAGGCGAGGGTGTAGATGACGCGGCACGCCTCCATCCAGGCTGCGCTGTCGCCGTTGGCGAGCGTCTTGACCAGGCCGTGGCCCGCATGGGCGTGGCCGTCGATCAGCCCCGGCAGCACGGCCCGGCCCTTGGCGTCGAGGTGCGCGCGCGCATCCCCTGGCGCATCGGCGGCAGGCCCGACGAAGGAGATGCGCCCATCGGTGACGCCCACCGCCCCCTCCGGAATGACGCGCCGCGCCGCGTCCATCGTGATGACGACGCCGCCGTGAATGAGCAGATCGGT
>DASQNQ010000082.1:0-14347 GCA_035644895.1 Acetobacteraceae bacterium
GGCCCTGCTTGCCGCAGGTGCCGATGCCGGGGTCGAGGCCCATGTCGTTGCCGACCATCGCCACCTTCGTCAGCGCGTCCGGACCGTTGCCGATCAGCGTCGCGCCCTTGACCGGCGCGCCGAGCTTCCCGTCCTCGATCATGTAGGCCTCGGAGGCGCTGAACACGAACTTGCCGGAGGTGATGTCCACCTGACCGCCGCCGAAGTTCACGGCGTAGAGGCCGCGCTTGACGCTGCGCAGGATCTCCTCCGGCGCGTGCTGCCCACCCAGCATCACCGTGTTCGTCATGCGCGGCATCGGGATGTGGGCGTGGCTCTGGCGTCGGCCGTTGCCGGTGGGCGCCACGCCCATCAGCCGCGCGTTCTGCCGGTCCTGCAGGAAGCCGACCAGGATGCCGTCCTCGATCAGCGTGGTGCGGTTCGTGGGCGTGCCCTCGTCGTCCACCGTCAGCGACCCGCGCCGGTCGGGAATGGTGCCGTCGTCGATGACGGTGACGCCGGGCGCCGCGATGCGCTGGCCGAGCAGCCCGGCGAAGGCCGACGTCTTCTTGCGGTTGAAGTCGCCCTCCAGCCCATGCCCGATCGCCTCGTGCAGCAGGATGCAGGGCCAGCCCGGGCCGAGCACCACCTCCATCTCGCCGGCCGGCGCCGACACGGCGTCGAGGTTCACCAGCGCCTGGCGCAGCGCCTCGTCCACCGCCTCGCGCCAGGCGCCCCCGCCCACCACGCGGTCGTAGCCGTGGCGGCCGCCGCCGCCGAAGCTGCCCGTCTCGCGCCGTCCGTTCGCCTCCACCACCACGGCGACGTTGAAGCGCACCAGCGGCCGCAGGTCGGCCACGCGCGCGCCGTCGCCGCGCAGGATCTGCACGGCCTGCCATTCGCCGGTCAGCGACGCCATCACCTGCACCACGCGCGGGTCCTTCGCGCGCGCATAGGCGTCGATCTCGGCCAGCAGCCCGGTCTTCCGCTCGAAGCCCATCGCCTGCAGCGGGTTGGCATCCGAGTAGAGCCGCGCATTCGTCGCGCGCGGGCCGACATCGTGCTGGCCGGAATGGTCGGCGGCCACGGCGCGCACCGTCTCGGCCGCGCGGGCCAGCGCGGGCTCGGAGATCTCGCCCGCATGGGCGTAGCCCGCGGCTTCGCCTGCCACCGCGCGCAGGCCGAAGCCGCGCGTCGCGTCGAAGGAGGCGGAGCGGATGCGCCCGTCGTCGAGCGAGATCGCCTCGCTCTCGCGATACTCCAGGAACAGCTCCCCATCCTCCGCGCCCTGCATCGCCTGCGCCGTCAGGCGCTCGGCGGCGTCGCGGTCGAAGCCCTCGAAGAACAGGCGGTCGGTGACGGCCAGCGCATCGGTCATGCGGGTGATCCTTGGCTTGAAATGGTCAGGCGGCCGGCCGCGGCCGGAGGGCATGGATGGCGACCAGCGCCGCCGTCAGCACGGCGACGGCCCAGGCCTGGTGGAGCGTGCCGAGCGAGACCGGCACGACATGTATCAGCGTGGCGATGCCGAGCACGTACTGCAACGCGACGGTGGCACCGAGCGCCAGCACGGCATTCCGCGCGAGGCCCGGGCCGAGGCGCCTGAGGGCGGCCCACACGCAGCCCGCCGTCATCAGCAGGGCGAGCGAGGCCAGCAGGCGGTGGTTGAACTGCACGGCGGCGATGTTGGCCGTCAGGTTCCGCCACCAGGGGCTGAGGTCCAGGTAGCCCGCCGGCACGACCTGGCCGTCCATCAGCGGGAAGGTGTTGTAGGCGAAGCCCGCCCGGATGCCGGCCACGAAGCCGCCCGCCAGCATCGCCAGCACCAGCACCCCGACCGTGACCCCGAGCATGCGCCGCACCGGCCGCGCGCCCTCCGGCACCGTTCCCGTGGGCCTGAGCAGGTTCAGCGCCGTCCAGAGCAGCGCCGAGTAGATCACCAGCGCGAGGCCGAGATGCAGCACGAGGCGGTAGGGCGAGACCTCCGTCCGGTCCGCCTGGAATCCCGAGGCCACCATGAACCACCCGACCGCCCCCTGCAGCCCGCCGAGCAGCAGCAGCCCAACGAGCCTCCCCTTGTAGCCGGGCGGGATCATGCCCTTCAGCCAGAACACCAGGAGGGGCACGGCGAAGGCGATCCCGATCAGCCGCCCCCACTGGCGGTGGATCCATTCGAGCCAGAAGATCTCCTTGAAGCCCTCGATCCCGAAGCCCTGGTTCACCAGCGCGTATTGCGGGATGGTGCGGTAGAGGTCGTAGAGGCGCCGCCACTCCGCCTCGCTCATCGGCGGCAGCACGCCCGAGAGCGGCGCCCACTCCATGATCGACAGCCCCGAGCCCGTCAGGCGCGTGGCGCCGCCGATGGCGACCATCGCCCAGACGAGGCCCGCGACGGAGAACAGCCAGAGCGCGATGGCGCGCGGCGCACCCCTCTGGCCGCGCTCGGCCTCGGGCAGGGTGGCGGTGCGGATGTCGAACGGCATGGCGCCTATATAGAGGCGGGGGCGCGGACGCGCATCGCCCCCGCGCGCTTGCCGCGTCCCCCCACCCCTGCTACCCCGCGCGCCCATGGTCCCAGGCACCGCGCCCGAGCCGGCCCGCCCCGGCGCGGCCGGCCATCCCCGCATCTCCGTCGTCATCCCCATGCGCAACGAGGGGCCGAACGTCCTCCCTCTGCTGGAGGAGGTCGCGGCGGCACTGGCCGGCCGGGCCTTCGAGGTGGTCTGCGTGGATGACGGCTCCTCGGACGACACGGGCGCGCGGCTGGCGGAGGCGGCGGGGCGCCTGCCGGTGGTGGCGCTGCGCCATGCGCGGTCCTGCGGCCAGTCGGCGGCCATCATCAGCGGCATCCGCGCGGCGCGCGGCGAACTGATCGCGACGCTGGACGGGGACGGGCAGAACGACCCGGCCGACATCCCGGCCCTGCTCGCGCGGGCGGAGGCCGAGGCCAAGGAGGGAGCGGGCGCGGTGCCCGTGATGGTCGCCGGCCACCGCGTCACCCGGCGCGACAGCGGCACGAAGCGCATCACCAGCCGGCTCGCGAACGCCATCCGGGCGCGGCTGCTTGGCGACGCGACGCCCGACACGGGCTGCGGGCTTAAGGTGTTCCCGCGCGCCCTGTTCCTCGAACTCCCGCACTTCGACCACATGCACCGCTACCTGCCCGCGCTGGTGCTGCGCCAGGGCGGTCGGGTGGTGAGCCAGCCGGTGAACCACCGGCCGCGCCTCCGGGGCCGGTCCAACTACGGCACGCTCGACCGGCTCGCCGTCTCGGTCTTCGACATGCTCGGCGTGATCTGGCTGCAGCGCCGCTGGCGGCGGCCGCACGCGGAACGCATCGGCACCGCGGAGCGGATCGAGGCCTGATGCGGGCGCTCCGGGCGCTCGGGAAGCCCCTCCTGCTCGCGGCGGGGCTCGCCGGGGCGGGGCTGCTCGTGCGCGAGTTCGGCGGGCTGCCGGGGACGGAGTGGGTGGACCGCACCATCCGCGACGAGGGGCTGGTGGGGGAGGCCATCTTCCTCGCCGTCGGCACGGCGATGACCGCCGCCGGCCTGCCGCGCCAGACCGTCGCCTTCCTGGGCGGCTACGCCTATGGCGTCGTGCTCGGCGCGGCGCTGGCGCTTCTCGCGCAGCTCCTCGGCTGCGCCGTGAGCTTCTGGTGGGCGCGCCTCGTCGGCCGGCGCTGGGCGGAGCGGCGCATGGCCGGGCGCTTCGGGCCGCGGCTGCGCCCCCTGCGGGACGCGCTGGCCGGGGACACCTTCGGCGCGACGCTCGCCATCCGGCTGCTGCCGGTCGGGAACAACCTGGCGCTCAACCTGCTGGCCGGCGCCGCGGGCATCCGGCTGGCCCCGTACCTCGCGGCCTCGGCCATCGGCTACCTGCCGCAGACGCTCGTCTTCGCGCTGCTCGGCAAGGGGGTCCGGGTGGACGGGGCGTGGCAGATGGCGCTCTCGGCGGCGCTGCTGCTCGTCTCGGTCGCGCTCGGCCTCCGGTTGCTGCGGCGCCACCGGGCCGGGCGGGCGATGGCGGAGGATGATCAGCCGAGCAGCCTGCGGTAGGCACCATGCGCCACGCAGCGGGCCTGCGCCGCGACCCCGGCCTCGATCGCCGCGCGGAAGCCGGGCTCGGACATCTGCCGCAGCCAGGCCTTGGTCCCGGCATAGGCGACCGGATCGGTCCCGGCCAGGATGCGTGCGGCCCGGACGGCGCGGGGCAGCAACGCCTCCTCCTCCACCAGCTCATCCAGCAGGCCGTGGGCCAGGGCGTCCTCGGCCCCGAGCGTCTCGCCAGACAGGGACAGACGCGCGTTCATGCCCTGCCCCACATGCAGGGAAAGCAGAAAGCATCCCATGATGGAGGCGATGCCCGCGCGGATCTCCGGCTGCAGCAGGCGTGCGGCCGGCGAGCCGAGGCGCCGGTCGCAGCAGAGGGCCATTTGCAGCCCCGCCCCGGCCGCGGCGCCTCCGATCGCCGCGACCGCGGGCTTCGGGAAGACGCGGAACGCGTCATAGAGCGCGCCGAGGCCGCGGACCCAGCCCTCCACGCGCGCGGCATCCAGGGCGCGCAGCTCGGCGCGGTCCTGCCCCGCGCAGAAGGCCCCCGGCGCGCCGCCGAGCACCACCGCCACCGTCGCGGGATCGGCCGCGGCGCGGGAGAGCGCGGCGATGACCGCCCCGCGCATCGCGTCGGTCAGCGCGTTGCGCCGCCCCGGCTGCGAGAGGGTCAGCACGAGCACGCCGTCCTCCGTGGCGGCCAGCACCTCGCCGGCCATCAGCCGAGCCCGAGTGCGACCAGCGTGAGCGCGCCCGCCAGCCACACGCCCATCGCCGCAGTCTGCGAGAGGCCGGCTAGGCGCTCGGCCAGCGCGGCCGGCAGGCCGGAGAGCAGCAGCGTGCCGGTCGAGACCATCAGGCTCGCGCCGTAGAAGACTGTTTCGTTCGTCGGACGCAGCATCTCCGGCATCCAGACGGGATGGAGCGCCATCAGCACCACCAGCATCGGGCTGAGGAAGCCGTTCACCAGGCAGGCCGCGACGGTGGCGACGAACAGCCCTTGCGGCGTCATGGCGCCGCCCCTGGCGGAGAGATGGAGGGTGCGAGCCCGGCGGACAGCATGAGGACGCCGAACACCATGCGCAGCCCGAACAGCCAGGCCGCCGCAACCAGCGGCAGGAAGGCCGGCCCGACATAGGAGGGCACGGCCCGGCGGGCCAGCCACACCGCCCAGCCCGTCAGCATGCGGAAGCCGCGCCAGATGTAGTTCGGGCTGTCGGGGGCCATGAAGGCCTGCATCATGAAGCGCCCGAGGCAGGCCCAGGCGGTCAGGGCCAGCAGATAGGTCACGATCCAGAACGGCAGGTAGCCTGCCAGGAAGTCCGGTTGCATCCCCCACCCCTGAATGAGAAGGGGCGGCCCGAAGGCCGCCCCCTTGTCGGACGGTGCCCGTCCCGACTGGTTACTCGACGGCCTCCCGGCGGTCCACCAGGCGGACGCCGCCGCGGGGAACCCGGATGTCGTCGATGAAGTCCTGCATCGCCTGGCTCGGCGCCGTGGTGAACTTGGAGACGAGCCAGATCGTGAGGAAGGAGAGCGGCACGCCGATGATGCCGCCCGAGATGTTGTTGAGGGTCCAGAGCCGCGCCACCGTCCGGCCGCGCAGCACCACGCTGTCGGTCGTCAGGATGAGCTGCCCGAACCAGGACATCGCGCCGTCCTGGATCGCGGCCGCGTTGGCCACCAGCCCCTGGGCGTAGGCCTTCAGCTCCGCGCTGGCCGCGGGCAGCGCCGCGGTCTGGCGGGCGGCGGCCAGGATGGCCTCCTTCGTCCCGAAGAGCTCGACGAAGGAGAGGCCGTAGAACTCCGTCCAGATCAGGTAGCCGAAGGTGAAGACGTAGCCCACCGCCATGCCCCAGCAGGCCGCGGCGTTGGTGGTCTTCTTGTACCACACGCCCATCACCAGCGCGGCGAAGAGGCCCGCGGCGGCGATGGAGAAGGCCCAGGCGACCAGGAACAGGATGTCCGCGCCCATGTTGCCGGCCGTGTAGGCGGCCAGCACCGCCACGATCAGCAGCAGGACGCGGGAGATGATCAGCCGCTTCTTGGTCGGCGCGTTGCGGTCGATCATCTTGTAGTACACGTCATGCGACAGCGCGTTGGCGAGCGCGAGCAGCAGCCCGTCGGCGGTGGAAAGCGCCGCGGCCAGGCCACCCGCGGCGACGAGGCCCGCGATGACGTAGGGCAGGCCCGCGATCTCCGGCGTCGCCAGCACGACGACATCCGGGTGGATGCGGAACTCGCCCCACTGCAGGATCCCGTCGCGGTTCGCGTCCACGATGTTCACCCAGGGCGTGCCGTAGGGCGAGATGATCTGCCAGTTCTGGATCCAGGCCGGCAGGGACGCGATCGGCTGGCCGATGATGTTCTGGTAGATCTCGACCTTGGCCAGCGCCGCGTAGGCCGGCGCCGTGAAGTAGAGCAGGAAGATGAAGAACAGCGACCAGGCCACGCTCTGCCGGGCCTCGCGGACCGATGGCGTGGTGAAGTAGCGCATCAGGATGTGCGGCAGCGCGGCGGTGCCGAGCATCAGGCAGAACACCAGCGCGAAGAAGTTGAACGCCGCGGACCAGGAGAAGGCGCCGTTCGGCCCCGCGAAGGGTGCCGTGTGGAAGCCCGTGACCCCTGGCGGCGGCGTCATGCCGGCGGCGCGGAAGCCGGCCTCCAGCCCCTCGATCCGCTCCAGCGCGAAGCCGTACATCACCTGGGGCAGCGGCACGCCCGTGATCTTGGCCGACATCAGGAAGGCCGGGATCAGGTAGGCGATGATCAGGATGATGTACTGCGCCACCTGCGTCCAGGTGACCGCCCGCATGCCGCCCAGCATCGAGCAGACGAGGATGCCGGCGAGGCCGAGGAACACGGCGAGGGCGAAGGACACGTCGAGGAAGCGCTGGGTGATGATGCCAACGCCCACGATCTGCGCCACCACGTAGACGAAGGAGGCCGTCAGCAGCACGGTCACGCCGATCGAGCGCGCGATGTTGCCGCCGAACCGGGCGCCGAGGAAGTCGGGCACCGTGTACTGGCCGAACTTGCGCAGGTAGGGCGCGAGCAGGATGGCCACCAGCATGTAGCCGCCGGTCCAGCCCAGGATGAAGGCGAGCCCCCCGTAGCCGCCGGCATAGAGCGAGCCCGCCATGCCGATGAAGGAGGCCGCCGACATCCAGTCGGACCCGGTGGCCATGCCGTTGTAGAGGGCCGGCACCCGTCGGCCCGCGACGTAGTATTCGGCCACCGCCGCGGTGCGGCTGATGATGCCGATGTAGGCGTAGACGCCGATGGTCAGGAAGACGAACAGGTAGCCGATGATGCGGTCGGGCACGCCCATCTGCTCGAGGATCGCGAGCAGGACGACGAAGACCGCGAAGCCGCCGGTGTAACCGGCGTAGATCTTGCCGAGCGAGGCGATGAAGGGGTCCTTGCTCCCCGTGCTGGCGGACATGGGCTCAGTCCTCCTGCACGCCGAATTCCTCGTCGATCTCGTTCTGGCGCTTGGCGAACCAGAAGAGGCCGACGACGAAGATCACCAGGCTGCCCTGGGCCGCGAACCAGAAGCCCAGCGGGAAGCCGAGGATGTGGATCGGGTTGAGCACTGTCGCGAAGAAGTGGATACCGAAGCCGGCCACGAACCAGATGGCCAGCACCGTCCACATCAGCCCCGAGGTCTTCTTCCAGTATGCGGCACCCACCGCCTTGTCCACCGCGGGCGCCGAGGCCCCCTGGTGTTCCTGCACGTCCCCAACCAAAGGCATGCCCGTTTCCCCTCGCTATTCGTCCCACCGGCCCAGCCGGGACCGCTTCGGCACCGCCCCGGCAGCAGGGACGGTGAAATCTTGGTAACGCCTGGGGCTAACACGTCTCACGGGCGACACGCAATATCGTTGCGTTTCAGGAGGGCACCGATGCCCCTATCAATTTTTACGCGAGCGCTCCGGGCCCTGCGCGCCACGCCGTCCTCGGACCCGGCCGCGTTGAGGGACTTCCTGGCGCGGCAGGCCGCCTTCGTCGCGCAGAAGACGGTGGTCGACTACTGCCGCGTGAAGGCCGGGCGGGGGGAGCAGCAGACCTTCGCGAACCCCGACTTCCAGGCGGCGCTGCGGCATTGCCGCTGGCAGACCTACGCCGGCGCCACGCAGGACATGGCGGCGCTGGCCGAGGCCTGGCTGCGACCCCACGCACCGGGGCGGGAGGCCGCGCTGGCCGCGGCCCTGGCGCGCATGGGTGCCGGGCTCCTCGCCGCGCCGGAGGCGCCGCCGGAGGAACGTGAGAGCCTCGGCGCCGCCGCCGCGGCCCTGTCCCTGCACCTCGCCACCCTGCAGGCGGCGCCGCCGCTGCCTGCTGACCGGCTGCCGCTCCGGGCCGAGGCGCCGTTGCTCGCCACCCTGCCGGTCCATCCGGACCAACGCCGGGGCGAGACGCCGGCGATCCGCGGCGCGCTGCGCTTCCACGTGGTGTCCACCCAGCAGGAAATGGAGCGCGCCTTCGATCCCGCGGGCCTCGCCGCGAAACTGTCGGCATGACGGCACCGCCATGTGTTACGGTTTTCACATGTTCAGCTCGTAATCTGGCACGGATTTAACCGCCCGCCTCGTTGATCCGTCATCCCCGGGAAGGGAAGGGTGGTGCTGCACCGCGGCATGTCCCGCGGTCTCGCGGGGCCCAGGGCCCGGCGTCCGAGAAGCAGCAAAGCCCGGCACCAAGGCCGGACGGAGGACAGGGATATGGCGGGAGTGTCTTCGCCAGGCACCACCAAGGGACAACCGATGACGAAGGAGGAGAGGAAGGTCATCCTCGCCTCCTCCCTCGGCACCGTCTTCGAATGGTATGACTTCTATCTTTACGGTTCGCTCGCGGCCGTCATCGGTGTGAAGTTCTTCGGGATGTACCCGGAGGCGACGCGCAACATCTTTGCGCTGCTGGCCTTCGCGGCCGGCTTCCTGGTGCGCCCGCTCGGCGCGCTGGTCTTCGGGCGCCTTGGCGACCTGGTCGGGCGCAAGTACACCTTCCTCGTCACCATCGTGATCATGGGCGCGTCCACCTTCATCGTGGGCATCCTGCCGACCTCCGACCAGATCGGCTTCGCCGCGCCGGTGATCCTGATCATCCTGCGAATGCTCCAGGGCCTGGCGCTGGGCGGCGAGTACGGGGGTGCCGCGACCTACGTCGCGGAGCACGCGCCGAACGGCCGCCGCGGTTTCTACACCTCCTTCATCCAGATCACGGCGACGGCGGGGCTGTTCCTGTCGCTCATCATCATCCTCTCCACGCGGGCCATCGTGGGCGAGGAGGCCTTCGCCGAGTGGGGCTGGCGCGTGCCCTTCCTGCTCTCCATCGTGCTGCTGCTGATCTCCGTCTGGATCCGCATGCAGATGAACGAGAGCCCGGCCTTCAAGAAGATGAAGGAGGAGGGCACCGGCTCCAAGGCGCCGATCTCCGAGGCCTTCGGCCAGTGGAAGAACGCCCGCATCGCGCTCTTCGCGCTGCTCGGCCTCGTCATGGGCCAGGCGGTCGTATGGTACACGGGCCAGTTCTACGCGCTGTTCTTCCTCGGCTCCGTGCTGAAGGTGGACGGCTTCACCACCAACATGCTGATCGCCTGGTCGCTCATCCTCGGCTCCGGCGGCTTCGTGTTCTTCGGCTGGCTCTCGGACAAGATCGGCCGCAAGCCCATCATCCTCGGCGGCTGCCTGATCGCCGCGCTCACCTACTTCCCGCTGTTCCACCTGATCAGCGCGGAGGCGAACCCGGCGCTGACGCAGGCGCACAACAACATCACCACCGTGGTGGAGGTGGACCGGTCAACCTGCTCCTTCCAGTTCAACCCGACCGGCACGGCGCGCTTCACCCAGCCCTGCGACATCGCC
Organism: Acetobacteraceae bacterium; assembly: GCA_035644895.1. Lineage (GTDB taxonomy): Bacteria > Pseudomonadota > Alphaproteobacteria > Acetobacterales > Acetobacteraceae > Falsiroseomonas. The sequence continues at coordinate 9,899 of DASQNQ010000082.1, forward strand.
AAGGCGGCGCTCGCGCGGCTCTCGGTCAACTACTCGGTCGAGGACCGGCCGGGCCAGGCGGACGCGGTGGTGCGGGTGGGCGACCAGCGCGTCTCCTCCTCCCAGCCCAACTTCGCCCAGGCGCTGGGCACGGCGGTGACGGCGGCGGGGTACCCGGCGGCGGCGAACCCGACGGTGGTGCGCATGAGCGGACCCTTCGACGTGTTCCGCGAGCAGCCCGCCGTGCTGATCGGCGTGCTGACCCTGCTCGTGATCTACGTGACCATGGTCTACGGCCCGATCGCGGCGGCGCTGGTGGAGCTGTTCCCCACCCGCATCCGCTACACCTCCATGTCGCTGCCCTACCACATCGGCAACGGCTGGTTCGGCGGACTGATGCCGGCGACGGCCTTCGCGATGATCGCGCAGACCGGCGACGTCTACTTCGGCCTGTGGTACCCGGTGGTGATCGCACTGGCGACGGTGGTGATCGGGATCTTCTTCGTGCCCGAGACCTACAGGCGCGACATCTTCGCCGAGAACGCGGACGGCTCCGCCTCCGCCGCCCCGGCGCGGCGCGCCGAGGCCTGACCCTTCGGGCCAGGGCTGGCGAGGAAACGGCGCCGGGGGGCAACCCCCGGCGCCTTTTTCTTGCGCCACGTCAACGCGCCGCCGCCCCGCCGCGCCGCATACTGCGCGCCATGGCTGCCACCTCCCGCGCCGCAGCGCTCCTCGGGCCCGCACGGCTCCACCTGCCGCCGCCGCCCCCCTGCCTCGCGCCCGGCACCCGGCTCGGCACCGCGCTGGCCGCGATGGCGGCGGCCGGCGCCTCCTGCGTGCTCGCGGTGGACGCGAACGGGCGGCCGGTCGGCATCCTGACCGAGCGCGACGTGGCCCGCCGCGTCGCCTTCCGCCTGCCGCCCGAGGCGCCGCTCTCGGCCGCGGCCAGCGCGCCCGTCATCGCCTGCGGCGAGGCGGAGGGGCTGTGGCGCGCCGTCGCGCTGCTGCGCGCCCACGGTCTGCGCCACCTGCCCGTGCTGGACACGGCGGGGGGCGTCGTGGGCGTGCTGGACCGCGACGCGGCGATGCAGGCCGCCTCCGGTCGCATCCTGCTGCACCTCGACGCGCTGGCGGGCGACGACGCGGCGGTGAAGGCGGCGCAGGCGGGGCTCGCCGCCGCGCTGCTGGCCGAGGGGCTGGCCGCGGCGGAGGTGGTCGGGCTGGTCAGCGGCATCGGCCTCGACCTCCATCGCCGCATCCTGGAGCGCACCCTGGCCGCGCGGCCGGCGCCGCCCGTCCCCTTCACCCTGCTCGCCATGGGCAGCCTCGGCCGGGGCGAGGCGCTGTTGCGGCCCGACCAGGACAACGGCCTCATCCTGGCCGACCACCCGGACGCGGACCATGCCGAGGTGGACGCCTGGTTCCGCCCGATGGCGGAGGACTTCAACCGGGCGCTCGACGCCGCCGGCTTCCCGCTCTGCCGCGGCGGCGTGATGGCGATGAACCCGCTCTGGCGCAAGACCGCCGCGCAGTGGCGCACACAGACGGCGCGCTGGGCGGAGCGCCGCACCGGCGCCGCGCTGCTGTTCGCCGACATCTTCCTCGACTTCTGCCCCGCCTGGGGCGACCCGGCGCGGGCGGAGGCGCTGCGCGCCCATCTGGAGGCCCTGCTGGCGGCGCGGCCCGCGCTGGTCGCGGCGCTCGCCGCGCAGGACAGCCGCATCGGCGTCGGCCTCACCCTCTGGGGCGGCTTCGCCGACGACGAGCCCGGGCCGGGCACGCGCACCGACCTCAAGGGGCACGGGCTGATGCCGCTGGTGGCCGCGGCGCGGCTGGCGGCGCTGGAGGCGGGGATCCTGCGCCCCTCCACCACGGAGCGGATCGAGGCGCTGCGCGGGTCGGGGCGGCTGGCGGAGGCCGAGGCGGGCCGGCTGCTCCAGGCGCTCGACGTCCTTCTCGGCGCCGTGCTGCGCCAGCAGCTCGCCGACCACGCCGCCGGGCGCCCGCCCGGCAACCTGGTGGACACCGCCGCCCTGCCGCGGCCGGAACGCGACGCCCTGCGTGAGGCGCTGCGCGCCGTCCGCGGCTTCGCCCGCGGCGTCTGGGCCAGCTTGGCGGCCCGGCCGTGGTAGCCGGCTCAGAACCGCGCGGCCGAGGCCTCCATCGCCTCGGCCATGCGGCTCCTCTGCGCGAGCGCCCCGAGGTCGTCCACGCCGCGCGACGCGGCGCGCGCGGCGAGGTCGCGCCACAGCGCGGCGGTGGCGCGCGCGTCGCCGAGCGCCTGGTGGCGTCCCTCGATGACGATGCCGCGCCGCCCGCACAGCCCGTCGAGGGAGTGGTCCGGCTCCGCCGGGTCGAGCCAGCGGGAGACGGCGACCGTGCAAAGCAGCGGGTTCGCGAGGCCCGGGGCGCCGGCGCGCGCGGCCATGCCGAGCAGCGCGCCGTCGAAAGCGGCGTTGTGCGCGACCAGCACCGCCCCGCCGGCAAAGGCGTCGAAGGCTTCCAGCGCCTCGGCCACGCCGGGCGCGTCCCGCACCATCTGGTCCGTGATGCCGTGGTACCGGGTGGAGGCGGGCGGGATCGGGCGGCCGGGGTTCACCAGCGTGGAGAAGCGGCCGGCCTCCTCCAGACCCTCGAGCCGCACCGCGCCGATCTGCACGATGGCATCGCCGCGCGAGGGGCGGAGGCCCGTCGCCTCCAGGTCGAAGACGACATAGGGAATGGCCGCGAGGTCGCCCTCCGGCCAGGGTCCGGCCGGCAGGGCCGGCGGCCCCGCCAGGAGGCGCGCGGCCAGGCCGCGCAGCACGTCGCCGATCCCTCCCGCCATGCCGCGCAGCATGGCACAGTGGCGGGCACGGGTGGAACACGGACGGCAAGGCACCGGGGAGGAGGACGCGCGATGGACGGCAGCACCACAGGCGGCAGCCGCTACGAGGAGGCCTACGCAGCCTGGCGGGCGGACCCGCAGGCCTACTGGCTTCGCGCCGCGGAGGGCATCGACTGGGACACGAGGCCCGGGACGGCCTTCGATCCATCCACCGGCGTCTACGGCCGCTGGTTCCCCGACGGCCGCCTGAACACCTGCTTCAACGCGGTCGACCGCCACGTGCTGGCGGGCCGCGGCGCGCAGCCCGCGCTGATCTGGGACAGCCCCATGACGGGCCGCAACGCCACCCTCACCTATGCGGAGCTGCAGGGCCGCGTGGCGCGCGTGGCCGGCGCCCTGGCCGCCCTCGGCGTGCAGCCCGGCGACCGCGTGGTGATCTACATGCCGATGGTGCCGGAGGCCGCGATCTCCATGCTCGCCTGCGCGCGGCTCGGCGCCGTCCACTCCGTGGTGTTCGGCGGCTTCGCGGCGGCCGAGCTCGCGGCCCGCATCGCGGATGCGAAGCCGAAGGTGGTCGTCGCGGCCTCCTGCGGGCTCGAGCCGGGGCGGGTGGTGAAGTACAAGCCGCTGCTGGACGCGGCGCTCGGCCTGTCCCCCCACCGGCCGGATGCGGTGCTGATGCTGCAGCGCCCCGAATCACCTTGCGAGCTGGAGCCGGGCCGGGACCACGATTTCCTGGCCGCCGAGGCCGCCGCCGCGCCGCATCCCTGCGTTCCCGTCGCGGCGACGGATCCGCTCTACATCCTCTACACCTCCGGCACCACGGGCACGCCGAAGGGCATCGTGCGCGACAATGGCGGCCACGCCGTCGCGCTGCACAACTCCATCTCCATGCTCTACGGGCTCGCGCCGGGCGACGTGATGTGGACGGCCTCCGACGTCGGCTGGGTGGTCGGGCACTCCTACATCGTCTACGCGCCGCTGCTCGCGGGCTGCACCACCGTGATGTACGAGGGGAAGCCGGTCGGCACGCCCGACGCCGGCGCCTTCTGGCGCGTCTGCGCCCAGCACGGGGTGAAGGTGCTGTTCACCGCCCCCACCGCCATGCGCGCCATCAAGAAGGAGGATCCGCGTGGGGAGCACCTCGCGCGGCACGCCCTCTCCCGGCTCGAGGCGCTGTTCCTGGCCGGCGAACGCTGCGATCCGCCGACGGCGGAGTGGGCAGCCGACCTGCTGCGCCGCCCGGTGATCGACCACTGGTGGCAGACGGAGACGGGATGGGCCATCACGGGCAACTTCCGCGGCCTCGGCCTCTTTCCCGTCCGCCCCGGCTCGGGCGGCAAGCCGGCGCCGGGCTACGACCTGCGCGTCCTCGATGAGGCGGGGCAGGAGGTTCCGCGCGGCCAGATCGGCACGCTGGCGATCAGGCTGCCCCTGCCGCCGGCCAACCTGCCGACGCTGTGGAACGCGGATGCGCGCATGCGCTCGGCCTACCTCGACACCTTCCCCGGGCACTACAACACCTCGGACGCCGGGATGATCGACGAGGACGGGTATGTGTGGGTGATGTCGCGCACCGATGACATCATCAACGTGGCCGGCCACCGCCTCTCGACCGGCGCGATGGAGGAGGTGCTGGCCGC
>DASQNQ010000083.1:0-7221 GCA_035644895.1 Acetobacteraceae bacterium
AGATCGGGCAGCAGATCGCCGGCATGCAGCAGGCCGTGACAGCGACCGTTGGCACCATCCAGGGCATCGCCCGCAGCATCCACACCATGAACGAGGGAGCGGTCGCAGTGGCGGCCGCGGTTGAGGAGCAGGGCGCGGCAACCGCCGAGATCGCGCGCACCGTGGATGGGATCGCCGCCGCGGCGCAGCGCGTGGCCGGCACGGTCGCCGGGCTGGAGGCTGCGGCGCAGCAGACCGATGGCGGCGCGCGCGGCGTCGCCGAACGGGCGGGCGAGGTGACGGCCGAGGCCCGGGTGGTCGCGCGCGAGGTGACCGAGTTCCTCTCGGCGCTGTCCGGCACGAAGACCGGCACGCGCTTCAGCTTCTACGAGGCGGACCTGCCTGCGGAGCTGGAGGAAGGCGAGGGGTGCCGCCGCGTGCGTGTCCTGCGCATGACGGGCGGGTCGGTTGCCATCGATGCAACGCTGCAGGCCCAGCCTGGCGACCGCTTCATGCTGCATGTCGAGGGGATCGCGCGCCCGCTGCCGGTCCGCTTCGCCGGGCCGTTCGAGGCCGGGAGCCATCTGCAGCTGCCCATGGATCTTGACCACGTCGACTGGGTGGAGGGCGAGATCCGGCGGCTGGGCCTGCGCCCGGCCGCCTGACCCGAATGTCGCGTGCCGGCGCCGCACGGCGTCGTGTACGCCGTTACGTTCGGGACATGCGCGCGGAATTCGCTTCGCGCTGGCGACGCGGCGTGACCAGGATGCCGTGATGAATGCCTTCAAGAAGACCCCGGCTGCGAACACAGCCAGCCCCGCCCATAAATCCGACACGCTGAACGACCGGCTGAGCGCCGCCGGACAGGCCAAGCAGGCCATGCTGGACCGGTTCCGTTCCAGGCCCGCCGCGACCGATCCCGCCGTTCTCGAGCGCCAGGCTGCCCAGATTGCGACCGAGCAGGCGCGCGACGCCCGTGCCGCCGACCGCAAGGCCGTGCGCGACGCGGAGGCCGAGCGACAGGCGGAGCTGCGCGCCGCCCAGGAGGTGGAGGCTGCGGCGCAGGCAGAGGCCCTCGCAGCCCAGGCTGCCGAGGCGGTCGTGCGGGCAGCGGACCTCAAAGTCGAGCAGAAGGCGGCCCGCGACGCGCGCTACGCGGCGCGACAGGCCCGGCGCAAGTAGCGTCGCTGCCTACCGCGCGCGTGCGACGAGGTCGCCCGGTCGCACCAGCTTCTGCGTCCCGCTGACCGGGTTGTTCAGGTAGAATTCATCCCGCGGAAACGCGTCGGTCAGCGAGGCCGGTGCGCGTGCCGTGCCCGGCGTCCAGGCGAGGTGCGGCCCGGCGAACATTGAGGCGTATTCGGCGAAGTCGCGGTTGCCGCGGCGCAGATGCGCCATTACCGCGGGATCCGCCAGCCGCCGCTCGAGCTCCGCCCGGTCGAAGGGGATCGGCCGCTCGGAGCCGATCAGGATCGAAGCCGGCATCAGCAGCATCGTGTAGGGGAAGACGGCGGCAAAGGTCTCCACCGTCCGCTCCGTCGGCCCCCATTGCACGTAGAGGCCACCCGGCGCCAGGCGCTTGCGGACCTGCTGGAGGAATTCCTCCGAATAGAGCAGCCCGGAATGCGAGCCCTCGGGCAGGATCGCGTCGGCCTGGATGATGTCGTAGCGCTCCTCGCCCTTCGACAGCGCGCGCCGGCCGTCGCCGTACTCCAGCTGCCAGCGCGGGTTGCGGAACATCTCGGCGATCGGCCCGTTCGGGTGGCGCTCCGCGATGCCCTCCAGCGCCGTCAGCACGGGGCCGACCAGCTCGATGGCCCGCACCTCCCGCGTCAGGGGTGACACGCCAGCCGCCCAGGGCGTGCCGCCCGAGCCGATGCCGATGCACAGCACCTGCTTCGGGTCGGGGTGCATCAGTGGCCCGATGGCGCCGAGCAGCTGGTGGATGGGCAGGAAGGGGATCCGGCCCTGGGAAAAGCCCTGGATGAAGAAGGGGCCATGCGGGCCCTCGCCGGGCCGGTTCTCGTCACGGAAGAAGGCGACGCCGGAGCGGTCCTCCGCCCACTCCGTCGCCTGCCCCGGGCGCTCCGCGTGCAGGCGGCTCCAGAGCGCGGCGTTGCTGGGCAGGAGGACGAGCGCGGCAGCGCAGGCCACGCCCAGCGCAATCTCCGGTCCGCGCTGGCGCAGCCCGGCCTGCCAGAGCCAGAACAGCAGCAGCGCAACCGAGAGCGCCGCGAGCAACTGCATCGTGCCCGCCGTGCCCAGGAAGTGGAAGGTGACAAGGCCCGTGCCGATCGATCCTGCGGCGTTGCCGAGGATGTTCGCGAGCTGCACCCACCCCACCCGCGCGCCGACGGAGGCGAGGTCGCGCTGCACCGCCCGCTGCACGAAGGGGAAGGTCATGCCGATGAGGAAGGAGGGCGGCGCCACGACCAGCACGGTCAGCAGCACGACCGTCAGCAGCCCGTCGCCGCGCAGCCGCTGCACGTCCGGCGAGACATGCGGGTTGATGGGCGCATGGGGCAGCGCCCAGTAGAGCCCGAGGATCAGCAGCGCGGCGAGCGCGAAGCCACCCGCCTGGGTGATGAAGAAGGCGGGCCGGGGATCCTTCAGGCGCCGGACCATGCGGGCCGCGACCGCCATGCCCAAGCCGTCGGCGAGCAGGAACACGCCGAGGACCGTGGGGAAGAGGTAGGCGTGGTACTGCCCGACCTGTCCCATCAGCCGCACCCAGACGATCTCGAGCGCGACGATGATGTAGCCCGACAGGAAGACGAGGATGCACCAGAGGCGGAGCGATCCGAAGGGGGCGTCCTCTCCAGCGGTCGTCCGCGCCGGCTGCGGCGCCGGCGCTGCCGCCGCCTTCAGCCCGGGCAGCAGGGTCAGCGCCAGCAGGGCGGCGACGACGTCGAGGCCAGCCGCCAGCACCAGCGCCCCGACGAAGCCCAGGTGCCCGACCAGCAGCCACCCGCCGAGCAGCGCGCCAAGTCCCGCACCGAGCGTGTTCAGGCCGTAGAGGACACCGATGCGCTCCGCCACCGTGTCGAGTGAGGTGGCGATGGCGCGGGCGAGCAGCGGCAGGGAGGCGCCCATGAGCGTGGTCGGCAGCACCAGCCCGGCGAAGCAGAGCGCGAAGATCGCGACCGGGCTGTCCACCACGCCGGCCAGGTCCATCGCCAGGAAGTCGTAGAGGAAGAACTTGGACACCAGCGCGAAGGCGGCCACCCCGGCCTCCGCCAGGGCGAAGCCGATCAGCGCGCGCGCCGGGGAGAGGCGGTCGGCCACCTTGGCGCCGATGATCGAGCCCAGGCCGAGGCCCGCCAGGAACGCACCCACGACCAGCGCAGCGGAGACGGTGTCCGAGCCCGCGAAAATGCCGAGCATCCGCTGCCAGACGATCTGGCAGAGCAGGGCGGCGAAGCCCGAGCAGAAGAACGCAACCGCGAGACGCGGCATCCAGAGCCCCCCCTTACGCCTGTCGGACCCGCCCTGGGCGGCCCCCTCGTTCTCCCACCGAGTCAGGGCAGGATTGCGGCAGAATGACAGGGAGTAAAGCCCAAGGCCCCGCTTGCGGCCCGGCGAGATGCCGCGCACCCTCCGCCCGCCCGCGACCAGCCCATCCGGCCGCGGGCCGACAGCATCCCGGGAGATCGACAGGTGAACGGAGCCGAGAGTCTGGTGCACACCCTGCTGGGTGCGGGGGTGGATACGTGCTTCGCCAACCCGGGCACCAGCGAGATGCACTTCGTCGCGGCGCTCGACCGCATCCCGGGCATGCGCTGCGTCCTCGGGCTGCAGGAGAACGTCGTCACCGGCATGGCGGATGGCTACTGGCGCATGGCCGGCCGTCCGGCGGCGACGCTGCTCCACTGCGGGCCGGGCCTCGCGAACGGGCTTGCGAATCTGCACAATGCGCGCCGCGCACGGTCGGGCATCGTCAACTGCGTGGGCGACCAGGCCACCTACCACCGCCCGCTCGACGCGCCGCTGACGGCGGACACCGAGGGCTTCGCGCGCGGCGTCTCCGCCTGGGTGCGGACCTCGGCCCGCGCGGCCGAGGTCGGCGCCGATGCCGCGGCCGCGGTGCAGGCCGCGCGGACCTCGCCGGGGCAGATCGCGACGCTCATCCTGCCGTCCGACACCTGCTGGGACGAAGGCGGCACGGTGGCCTCCCCCCTGCCGGTGCCGGCCGCGCCGCGGGCCGACCCGCTCGCCATCCGCAACGCGGCCCGCGTGCTGCGGGAGAGGCGCGACGTGCTGATCCTGCTCGGCGGCCCCGCCCTGCGGCAGGAAGCGCAGCACCTGGCCTGGCGCATCGCGCAGGCGACCGGCAACCGGGTGATGGCCGAGATGTCGAACGGCCGGATCGAGCGCGGGCAGGGCCGCCTGCCGCTCGAGCGCGTGCCCTACCCGGTGGACCTGGCGGTCGAGGCGCTGAAGCCCTTCGGCGCCATCGTCCTGGTGAACGCGAAGCCGCCCGTCGGCTTCTTTGCCTACCCCGGCAAGCCCTCCCGCCACCACCGCGAAGATGCGGAGCTGCACCCGCTGACGCGCTACGAGGCCGATGCGGAGGCGGCGCTCCGCGCCCTGGCCGAGGAGCTGGGCGCGCCCGAGGTTCCGCTGCCCGACACGGGCTCCCGGCCGGAGCCCGCGCGCGGCGCGCCCTCGCCGGAGGGGCTGGCGCGCAGCCTCGCCGCCTTGATGCCGGAGGATGCGGTGGTGGCGGACGAGGCCGTCTCCTACGGGCGCGGCTTCTTCAAGGAGACGCACGCGGCGCCGCGCCATGACTGGCTGCAGATCACCGGGGGCGCCATCGGCTGCGGCATTCCGCTGGCGACCGGCGCGGCCATTGGTGCGGGCGGGCGGCGCGTCATCAACCTGCAGGCCGACGGATCGGCCATGTACACCGTCCAGGGTCTCTGGACCCAGGCGCGGGAGCGGCTGCCGGTCACGACCGTCATCATCTCGAACCGCTCCTACGCCATCCTGCTCGGCGAGTACCGCAACGTCGGCGCCAACCCGGGGCGCACGGCGATGGACATGATGGATCTCGGCAACCCGAACATCGACTGGGTGCGGATCGCGAACGGGATGGGGGTGGAGGCGGCGAAGACGGCGACGCTGGAGGGCCTCTCGGACCTGATGCGGCAGAGTTTCGCCCAGAATGGCCCGTTCCTCATCGAGCTGGAGGTCTGACCGCGATGGACATGGGGATGCGCGGGCGGCGCGTTCTGGTGACGGGCGGATCGAAGGGCATCGGGCTGGCCTGCGCGGAGGCCTTCGCGGCCGAGGGCTGCGACCTGGTGCTGGTGGCGCGCGACGCGGCGGCGCTGGCGGCTGCCGCCGACGCCGTGCGGGCCAGGGCACAGGTGCGCGTCGAGACCTTCGCCGCCGACCTCTCGCGCGACGAGGAGCGGGCGCGGCTGCACGCGGCGCACGGGCAGGTGGACGTGCTGGTGAACAACGCCGGCGCCATCCCCTCCGGCCGGCTGCAGGACATCCCGATGGAGCGCTGGCGCGCGGCGTGGGACCTGAAGGTGCTGGGCTACATCCACATGTGCCAGCTCTACCTGCCGGGCATGGAGGCGCGGGGCGCGGGCGTGATCCTGAACGTCATCGGCATGGCCGGCCGGGCGCCGCGGGCGGGCTACATCGCAGGCGGCGCGGGCAACGCGGCGCTGATCGCCTTCACCTCCGCCATCGGGGCCGCGGCGGCGGAGAGCGGCGTGCGCGTGCTGGGCATCAACCCCGCCGCGACGCGGACCGAGCGGATGGTGACCCAGGCCCGCACGAAGGCGAAGCTTGCCTATGGCGACGAGGAGCGCTGGGCCGAGACGCTGAAGGGCCTGCCCTTCGGCCGCCCGATCGAGCCGCGCGAGATCGCGGAGCTGGCCGTGTTCCTGGCCAGCCCGCGCGGGGGCTACGTGAACGGCACCGTGGTCGACGTGGACGGCGGGGCGGCCTTCAGGGGCTGAGCCGCTCGATATCCGCGCCCACCGCCGCCAGCTTGCGCTCGACCGCCTCGTAGCCGCGGTCGAGGTGGTAGACGCGGTTCACGATCGTCTCGCCCTGGGCGGCGAGGCCCGCCAGCACCAGGCTGACGGAGGCGCGGAGGTCGGTCGCCATCACCGGCGCGCCGGACAGCTTCGGCACGCCGCGCACGATGGCGCTCTGTCCGTGGTACTTGATGCGCGCGCCCATACGCATCAGCTCGGGCACGTGCATGAAGCGGTTCTCGAAGATCGTCTCCGTGATCATCGAGGCGCCCTGCGCCACGCACATCAGCGCCATGAACTGCGCCTGCATGTCGGTGGCGAAGCCCGGGAAGGGCTCCGTCATCACGTCCGTGCCGTAGAGGCCGTTGCGGCGGGAGATGTGCAGCCCCTCGTCCAACTCGGCCACCTCCACGCCCGCGTCGCGCAGCGTGCGCACCACGGCGCCGAGGTCGTTCGCCTGCGCGCCCTTCAGCAGCACCGTGCCGCCGGTGATCGCCGCGGCGCAGGCATAGGTGCCGGCCTCGATCCGGTCGGGGATGATCGGGTGCGTCGCGCGCGTCAGGGTGGCGACGCCCTCGATGGTCAGGCGGTCGGTGCCGACGCCCTCGATCCGCGCGCCCATGCGCATGAGGCACATGGCCAGGTCGCCGATCTCGGGCTCGCGCGCCGCGTTCACCAGCTCCGTCGTGCCGTCGGCCAGCGCCGCGGCCATCATCAGGTTCTCGGTGGCGCCCACCGAGACCTGCGGGAAGATCACCTTCGCGCCCTTCAGCCCCTTCGGCGCGGTGGCGTGGATGTAGCCGCTGTCGAGGTTGATGACGGCGCCCATCGCCTCCAGCCCGCGCAGGTGCAGGTCCACCGGCCGCGTGCCGATGGCGCAGCCGCCGGGCAGGGACACCTTCGCCTCCCCGAAGCGGGCGAGCAGCGGGCCGAGCACGAGCACGGAGGCGCGCATGCGCCGGACGATGTCGTAGGGCGCCTCGAAGCTCGTCGCCTTGCCGGAGATGATCAGCCGCCGCCCGCCGCGGTCATGCTCCACCACCAGCCCGTGCTGCGTCAGCAGCGCGCCCATCGTGGCGATGTCGGCCAGGTCCGGGGCGTTCTCCAGCACCAGGGGGCCGTCGGTCAGCAGGCCCGCGGCCATCAGGGGCAGGGCCGCGTTCTTCGCGCCGCCGATGGGAATCGTGCCGTTCAGCGGCTTGCCGCCGCGGATGCGGATGCGGTCCATGTCTCTTACATGCCCATC
>DASQNQ010000084.1:0-3576 GCA_035644895.1 Acetobacteraceae bacterium
GCGCCGCCGGCGGGTCGCGCAGCGGCGCGAGCGTGTCGCCGAGCGCGCGCCCGGCCTCCAGCCGCGCGCGGGCGGCATCGATGGCAGCGAGCCGCGCGGAGCGGCCCTCCAGCGCGGCGATCCGCTGCTGCGCCCCCTCAAGCGCCGCGATCCGCTGTTGCAGGGCGTTGGCCGCCTGCGTGCGCTCGGCCAGGGCGGAGTCGAGCGCGGCGAGGCGCTGCTGGAGCGCGTTGAGGTCCTGCGTGCGCTGCTGGTTCGCGGCCTCCAGCGTCGCGAGCCGTCCGGCGGCCTGCGCCGCCGACTGCTCCTGCGCCGCCTGCCGGGCCGCCGCCTCGCGCGCCAGGGCCTCGACGCGCTGGCCGAGCTGCTGGGCCTGGGCCTGCGACTCGCGCGTCGCCTGGTCGATGCGCTGGGTGGATTGCTGGGCCTGGGCCTGGGCTTCGCGCGCCGCCTGCTCCACGCGCTGGGACAGCGCCTCCACCGCCTGGCGCTGGGCCAGGGCGGCCGGGTCCACGACCGGGCGCGCCGCGAGCTGCTGCACGCTGCGCTCGGCGGCCTGCAGGCGCTCGGCGTTCTGGGCCGCGCGCTCCGCGGCCTCGCGCGCCGCGGCCTCCGCCCGCTCGGCCCGCTCCTCGGCGCCGGTGGCAAGCTGCTGCACGGGCGCGACGGCCTCCGTCGCCGGCGGGCGGTCGCCCAATGCCTGCACGCGCTGCTCCAGCGCCGCGACGCGCGGGTCGGGCGCCTGCGCGCGGGCGAGCTGCTCGCGCAGCGACGCGATCTCGGCGCCCAGGCGCTGCTCCACCGCGGCGGCCGGCGACGGGCCCTGGGGCACTGGCCGGGCGAGCAGCCAGACGATGGCGCCCACCAGCACGATGCCGGCGATCAGGATGGGCAGGGCCGCGGGGTCCACGGCCTTGCGCAGCCGGTCGACCAGCGATGGGGGAGCGGGTTGGGGGGCCTTGCTCATTTCTCTCCTGCCGGCGGTGCGCCCCCCGGCGCGGGGCCGAGAAGCGCGATCAGTGCATCCTGGTCGGGACGCGCAGCGCAACGAATAGCACGCCACGTCAGCGGAACGGCAGATGCCGCGGCCGCCTGCGCCACGCGCGGGCTTATCGCCAGCGCCTCCGACCTGACGGCTTGCGCCGCGAGGCCGGCCTCCCTCAACAGGCTCATTGCACAGTGCACCGAACGTGGCGAGTGGAACAGCGTGGCGGCGACGCGCTCCTCACGCAGCGCTGTTTGCGCCGCCTCCGGCAGGGCGGCGGCGGGCCGGGCCCCGTAGACCACGCGGCGAAGGACACGGAAGCCGCGCGCGCGGAGGTCGCGCGCGAGGTCGAGGGCATAGCCCTCCCCGACGGCCAGCAGCACCGGACCGTCCGCGGGCCGGAGCCGCGCCACCGCCACCTGGGTCAGGCTTTCCGCGGTCCCGTCCGCCGCCTGCACCGCGCCGAACCCGGCGCGCCGCGCCTCCTCGGCCGTGGCCTCCCCGACCGCCAGCACGGGCGTGCCGCGCGGCGCCGCCCCGATGGCGCGTGCCGCGGCGCGGCTGGTGAGCAGGATGGCCTGCGCGGCGGGCAGCGCGACGGAGCGCGGCGCGAGGACGAGCGCCGGCGCCAGCACGGCGCGCCAGCCAAGGGCCGCCAGACGCTGCGCGGTTTCCGAGCCGCCGGGCTCGGGTCGGGTGACGAGGATCGTGTCCGGGCTCACCCGCCCAGCCTGGACCGGATGGTCAGGAGAAGATATCCGCCGGGCTGTCGGCCCGCAGGCCCTCGCCCAGCTCCCGCCCCATGCGCGCCGCGTCCGCCACCGCGCCATGCACGGAGCGCTTGAGCAGGAACGACCCGTCGGCCCGCGCGACGAGGCCGGTCAGGATCAGCCGCCCGTCGGGCAGCAGCCGCGCATGGCCGCCGATCGGCGTGCGGCAGGAGCCGTCGAGCGCCGCGAGCAGCGCGCGCTCGGCCGTCGAGATGGCCCGCGCCTCCGGGTCCTCGATGCCGGCCAGCAGCTCGCGCAGCTCCATGTCGCTCTCGCGCACGGTGATGCCGACGATGCCCTGGCCGGCGGCCGGGACCATCGCATCGGGGTCGAGCACCACCGCGGCCTCGTGCGCCAGGTCGAGGCGCTTCAGCCCGGCCAGCGCAAGCAGCGAGGCAACCGGCCCGTCCGCGGCCCGCACCTTGGCGAGCCGCGTCTGGACGTTGCCGCGGATCGTCTCCACCCGCAGGTCGGGGCGGACATGCAGGATCTGGCTCTGCCGGCGCACGGAGGCCGAGCCGACCACGGCGCCCTAGGGCAGGCAGCCATAGGGGTCGGCCGGGTCGATGTCCCGGCAGCGCGGGCCGAGGATCAGGGCGTCCCGCGCATCCTCCCGCCGCAGGGTGCAGGCGAGCACGATGCCGGGCGGCATGCTCGTCTCCAGGTCCTTCAGGCTGTGGACGGCGAAGTCCACCCGGCCATCGACCAGCGCCTCGTGGATCTCCTTGGCGAAGAGGCCCTTGCCGCCGACCTCGGCCAGGGCCCGGTCCTGGATCCGGTCGCCCGAGGTGGTGATGACGTGCTGCTCGAACACCGGGCCGGCGCCCCGCAGCACCGGGCAGAAGCGCCCGATGATCTCGAGGAAGTGCCGCGTCTGCCAGAGCGCGAGGGGGGAGCCGCGCGTGCCCACCTTCAGCGGCAGGTCGCGGATGTGGGCGTGGGACTTCACCTGGACGTGGTTCACCTGGACCGGACCATGCGGGTGTGCCGCGGCATGCGGATGGAGTAGCTGGGGGCGGGCCGACATGCGCGCGTCATAGAACCGTGAGCCTGGGGATAAAAGTGCCGACCTCAAGACCCGCCATGCAACCTTTGCAGGACGATGGCCTCGTCCTGGGCCTTGAATCCTCCTGCGACGAGACCGCGGCCGCCCTGCTGCGCGCCGACGGCACCGTTCTGGCCGAGGCCGTGCTCTCCCAGCTCGAGGAGCATGCCCGCTTCGGCGGGGTGGTGCCGGAAATTGCGGCCCGCGCCCACCTGGCCGGCCTGCCGCCCCTGGTGCGCCGCGTGCTGGCGGAGGGCGGCGCGGGTCCCGAAGACCTCGCCGCCGTGGCCGCCACCTCCGGCCCGGGGCTGATCGGCGGGCTGATCGTCGGCGCCTCGCTCGGCAAGGGGGTCGCGCTCGCGCGCGGGTTGCCCTTCGTGGCGGTGAACCACCTGGAGGCGCACGCCCTGTCGCCCCGCCTGCCCGGCGTCACGCCGGGGGGCCTCCCCTTCCCCTACCTGCTGCTGCTGGTCTCGGGCGGGCACTGCCAGTGCGTCGCGGTGGAGGGGGTCGGGCGGCACCGCCGGCTCGGCACCACGCTCGACGACGCCGTGGGAGAGGCCTTCGACAAGGCGGCCAAGATGATGGGGCTGCCCTGGCCGGGCGGGCCGCACCTGGAGCGGCTGGCGGAGGGCGGCGACGCGGCGCGCCACCCCCTGCCCCGCCCGCTGCTCGGCCGGCCGGGCTGCGACTTCTCCTTCTCCGGCCTCAAGACGGCCGTGGCGGCCGCGCTCGCCCGCGGCACGGCGGCCCCGGATGTCGCCGCCGCCTTCCAG
>DASQNQ010000085.1:0-9583 GCA_035644895.1 Acetobacteraceae bacterium
CATCGGCCGGCGCGCCGCCCTGGGCGCCGCGGCGGCGCTCGCCTCGCCGGCCTTGGCACAGGGCCGTTTTCCCGACCGTCCCGTGCGCGTGATCGTCCCCTTCCCGCCGGGGGGCGCGACGGACGTGCAGATGCGGGCCCTGGCCGAGGGTGCGTCGCGCCGCCTCGGCCAGCCTGTGGTGATCGACAACCGGCCCGGCGCGGGCGGTACGATGGGGGCGCAGGCCATCGCGACCAATACGCGCCCGGATGGCTACACCCTCTCGACCATGCCGAATTCGGTGTTCCGGATCCCGGTGCTGCGCTCCCCGCCCCCCTACGACCCGATGGCCGACTTCACCTGGGTGATCCGCCTGGTCGGCTACACCTTCGGCATCGTCGTCCGCGCCGATGCGCCTTGGCAGACGCTGGGAGAGTTGCTGGAGGACGCCCGCCGGCGCCCCGGCGCCATCACCTACGGCACGCCCGGCGTCGCGACCCTGGACGTCACGATGGAGCGCATCGCCACGGAGGCGGGCGGCATCCAGTGGCTGCACGTGCCCTTCCGCGGCGGCGCGGAGAACATCCAGGCGCTGTTGGGCGGGCAGGTGATGGTCTCCGCAGAGGCTTCCTCCTGGGCGGAGCTGGTGCTGGACGGGCGCCTGCGCCTGCTTGCCACCTGGGGCGAGCAGCGCCCCCGCCGCTTCCAGATGGCGCCCACCCTGCGGGAGGCCGGCGTGCCCATCGTGAACTCCTCGCCCTACGGCCTCGCGGGGCCGCGCGGGATCGAGCCGGCCATCGTGCGGGTCCTGCACGACGCGTTCCGCGACGCGCTGCAGGACCCGCCACACCTCGCGATCCTGGAGCGATTCGACATGCCGCTGCTCTACCAGGCCCCAGAGGCCTACGCCGCCTATGCGCGCGACTTCTTCGCCGAGGACAGCGCGATGATCCGCCGCATGGGGCTGCGCTTCTGAACGGGCCACGCGGCGTAGGCGCCTGGGCTTTCGATATGGATGACCGGAGCAGTCATCGGTGCCTGTTGAGGATTCCTGCACATTCCCTCTTCAACCTTCCACATTCTCGTTCCATCTTTGCGCAACGGAACTGCTTCCGGCTGCGTTGGGCCGGAACAAAGATGACAAGGGGAAGCGCTGATGAAGGCCGGTTCCGTGCGGGATCCGGCGGCGCGCGGACGGCAATGTGCCGCGCTGCCGGTGTTGGACACGCCAGAGGGCGTTCGCGTGGTGATGGTCACCAGCCGCGAGACCCGTCGCTGGGTGCTGCCCAAGGGCTGGGTGGATGACGGGTTGACCCCGCACCGCGCCGCCGCGCGTGAGGCGTTGGAGGAGGCCGGTCTCGAGGGCGAAATCGAACGGCGGCCTGTCGGCTCATACTCCTATGGCAAGCGCCTGGCCGACGGCACCGTGCGCGAGTGTACCGTTTCCGTCCACCTGTTCCATGTGAGCCGCATGCGCGATCGCTGGCCCGAGCATGATCAGCGGGAGCGCCGCCTTTTCGCGCCGGAGGAGGCTGCCGAGCTCGTCGCCGAGCCCGAGCTCCAGAGCCTCCTGCGCGGGTTCATGCAGGCGGCGGGGTAGCGCCGCCGGCTCAGTGCAGCCGGGGCGCCTTCAGGAAGCTGGCGCGATCCGCGGAGAGCACCGGCACGGAGAAGCGCCGCCCGGCGCGCTCCGCCTCCACCGTCAGCCTGACGCCGGCGGAGCCCTTCGCCCACAGGCTCCGCCAGAGCCCGGCCAGGTCCGCAGCCTCCTCGCCACCGATCCCGATGATGCGGTCCCCCGCCTGCAGCCCCGCCTTTTCCGCCGGGCCGCGTGGCGCGACGGATGCGACGACGATCCCCTCCTCCTGCTCGGCGGCGTAGAGGCCGAGCCACGGCCGGGCGGGCTTGTTGACCCGCCCATAGGCCAGCAGGTCGTCCATGATCGGGTGCAGCAGGCCGATCGGCACCACCATGTTCAGGTCGAGCCGCCGCCCCTTGGGATCGCGGTGCTGCAGGACGAGCGAGCCGATGCCGGCGAGCCGTCCCTCCTCCCCGATCAGCGCTGCCCCGCCCCAGGAAGGATGGGCCGGCGCCGTGAACAACGCCTCGTCCAGCACGTACTCCCAATAGCCCGCGAAGGGCTCGCGCGCCGCGATCGTGCAGGCGACCGCCCCCTCCGTCTCGCGGGAGGGCTCGCCGGCGGCCGCGGCCAGGATGCAGGCCGCGCCCGTCTTCGGGCCGAGCGGGTCGCCGAGCTCGATCGCCGGCGCCTCCAGGCGGCCGAGTGCCTGCACAAGGCCAAACCCCGTCTCGAAGTCCTGGGCGAGGGCGTGGCCGGGCACGACGCGGCCGGTGCTGGTCGTGATCCAGACCTGTTCCGCCTCGCTCACCAGGTAGCCGATCGTCAGGATCAGCCCGTCATGGCGGATCACCACGCCGCTGCCTTCCCGCTCCGTCCCGAGGGTGCGGGCGGAGAAGGCGTCCTGCGGCACCTGGGCCTTCAGCGCGACGACCGAGCGCAGGGCGTGCGCCAGGTCGAAGCGGTAGTCGGCCGGGTCGGGCCGCAGATCGGGCGGGATGGTCCAGTCTTCCTCGTCGGCCATGGGGCTCTTCCCCTTGCCAGGTCCCGGGGTGCGACGGCGCGTCAAGCCTCTGCCTTCGCCTCCCGCCGCCGGCGGTGCAGAATGAATTCGGTGTAGCCGTTGGGCTGGGACGTGCCCTCGAACACCAGGTCGCAGGCAGCCTTGAAGGCAGGGCCGTCGAAGCCTGGTGCCATCGGCCGGTAGAGCGGGTCCGCGGCGTTCTGGCGGTCCACCACGGCCGCCATGCGCCGCATCGTCTCCATCACCTGGTCACGTGTCGCGATGCCGTGGCGCAGCCAGTTGGCGATGTGCTGGGAGGAGATGCGGAGCGTCGCGCGGTCCTCCATCAGCCCCACGTCGTTGACGTCCGGCACCTTGGAGCAGCCGACCCCCTGGTCCACCCAGCGCACGACGTAGCCCAGGATCCCCTGCACGTTGTTGTCGAGCTCCGCCTGCACGTCCTGCGGCGCCCAATTCGTGTCCTGCGCGAGCGGGATGGTGATGAGGTCGTCGAGCCTCGCGCGCCGCCCGCCCGCCGCGATCTCCGCCTGGCGGGCGGCGACGTCCACCTCATGGTAGTGCAGGGCGTGCAGCGTGGCCGCGGTGGGGGAGGGGACCCAGGCCGTGTTCGCGCCCGCCTTCGGATGCGCGACCTTCTGGGCCAGCATTTCCGCCATCATGTCGGGCATCGCCCACATGCCCTTGCCGATCTGCGCGCGCCCGCGCAGGCCGCACATCAGGCCGACATCGACGTTCCAGTCCTCATAGGCCTTGATCCAGGCCGCGGACCGCATGTCCCCCTTCCGGACCACGGCCCCCGCCTCCATCGAGGTGTGGATCTCGTCGCCCGTGCGGTCGAGGAAGCCCGTGTTGATGAACACGACGCGGTCCTTCGCCGCGCGGATGCAGGCCTTCAGGTTGACGGTCGTGCGGCGCTCCTCGTCCATGATGCCCATCTTTAGCGTCGCGCGCTTCATGCCCAGCGCGTCCTCGACCCGGGTGAAGAGCAGGTCGGCATGCGCCACCTCCTCCGGTCCGTGCATCTTGGGCTTCACGATGTAGACCGACCCGGCGCGGGAGTTCATCCGCCTGCCGCGGATGTCGTGCAGCGCGATGGCCGCAGTGACCATGGCGTCCAGCGCGGCCTCCGGCACCTCCGCACCGTCGAGCGTCACGGCGTCGGTCATCATGTGGTGCCCGACGTTGCGCACCAGCATCACGGAGCGGCCCGGCAGCGTCACCGCTCCGCCCGCCCCGGTCTTCCAGATGCGGTCGGTGTTCAGACGGCGCGTGACGGTCTTCCCGCCCTTCTCGATCTCCGCCGTGAGGTCGCCGCGCATGAGGCCGAGCCAGTTGCGGTAGACCAGGACCTTGTCCGGAGCGTCCACGGCCGCGACGCTGTCCTCGCAGTCCATGATGGTGCTGACGGCCGACTCAAGCACGAGGTCGGAGACGCCCGCCGGATCGGTCCTCCCGATCGGGTGCGAGCGGTCGACGTGGAGCTCGAGGTGCAGGCCGTGGTTCACCAGCAGGATGGCCGTCGGCGCCCAGGGCTCGCCCTGGAACCCCACGCACTGCCCCGGCCGCGCAAGCCCCACCGTGCGCCCGTCCTTCAGGGTCACGGCGAGTGCGCCCGCGTCGATCGCGTAGCCGGTGCTGTCAGCGTGGCTCGCCCCGCCTGCGAGCGGGGCGGCCTTGTCGAGCGTGGCGCGGGCGAAGGCGATCACCTTCGCGCCACGCGCCGGATTGTAGCCCCGCCCACGCTCGGCGCCCCCGTCCTCCGGCAACGCGTCCGTTCCGTAGAGCGCGTCGTAGAGGCTACCCCAGCGCGCATTGGCGGCGTTCAGCGCGTAGCGCGCATTCGAGACCGGCACGACGAGCTGCGGGCCGGCGACCTGCGCGATCTCGGGGTCCACGTCGGTGGTGCCCACCTGGAAGTCCGGCGGCTCCGGCAGGAGGTAGCCGATCTCGGTCAGGAACGCCTTGTAGGCGGCCTGGTCCACCGGGCGCTGCGGGTGGTCGCGGTGCCAGGCGTCGAGCTGCGCCTGCAGGGCGTCGCGCTTCGCCAGCAGCTCCGCGTTCCGCGGTGCCCAGTCCCGCAGGATCGCCTCGAGGGAGGTCCAGAAGCGCGCGGGTTCCACGCCGGTACCGGGCAGGGCGTCGCCCTCGATGAAGTCGCGCAGGCTGCGCGCCACCCCGAGCGCACCGATCTGAACGTTTCCCTTTGCCACCGTACGTACCCCTGTTCCGCCCCGGCGCCCGGCGTCACCGGGCAGAGCGCGGTCTCTAAGGGGAAACCGGCCGCGGTTGAAGGGGGGGCGGAGCCGCTCGGCCCCGCCCGGGCAGGCTGCTAGCGGTCGAGAACCGCCCTGTCGTTCTTGGCGACGAGCGTGCGGAAGTGGGGCTCGAGCTCGGCCTCGGTCAGACCCAGGGCGCGGACCATGTTCATGATCAGGTCCTGCTCCTGCGGCTCCGCCTCGCCGTCCGACATGGCGCTGTCGATCATGTTGAGGATGATGCACAGGCGCTGGTCGGGCCGCAGCCGCTGGGCGGCCGCCTTGGCGAACTCGGCGGGCGGGGTGGCGCGGACGTAGCGCAGCGCCGCGTCGACGTCCTGGCGCGTGGCGCGCGGACCCAGGACGGAGATGAGGTGCCCGATCTCCTCCTGATCCATCTCACCGTCTGAGGCCATGGTATAGAGCAGCGCAGCCGCCAGGCTGTTGCGGGGCGTCAGGTCGAACGCCGGTGCCTGCGTCTTGAACATGCTGAACATTGGTCTTCTCCCGGTCTGGCCGCCGGGGTTCACGCCCCGGTCGAGCAACCCGCTGGCAGCAGGAATCGCGCCGCTGTGCAACTGCTTTTGATCGGATGTTGCAATCACGACACAGTAAGGTACTTACCTTTTCCGCATCCGCAATTCCCCTATCCCTAACCAACAGGTTGAATTTAGACTGCATTCAAGTTCAACCCCCCGCGGATCGCCCGACCCCCATGAAGATCACCGCGCCCCTGACGAGTGAGCCGCTGAACGTTGCGGTTTCCGAACACCTCGGGGCCGAGGTGGATATCCGCCGGCTGACGCCCGTCCAGCCACGCACCATGGTGGAGCAGGCGGCGGAGGCCGTGGTCGCCGCGGCAGCGCGCGGGCTCTTCCTGCCGGGCGACCGCCTCGTGGAGGCCGAGATCGCCCGCGATCTCGGCATCTCCCGCGTCCCGGTGCGGGAGGCGCTGCGCCTCCTCGAATCACAGGGCATCGTGGTCAGCACACCCTACAAGGGCATGCGCCTGATGCAGGTCACGAACGACGGCGTGGCCCAGCTCATGCGGGTCCGCGCGGCGCTCGAGTCGCTTGCGCTGCGCGAGTTGCCGACCGGACACGACGGGACGGCCCGCCTAGGGCCGGTGCGCGCCGCTGCAAGCCGGTACGAGCAGCTCGCGCAGCTCGGCGATCCCGCGGCGGTGGTGGCGGCGGACGAGGCCTTCCATGGCGAGCTCTGCCGCGCCTCCGGCAACGCGGTCCTGCTCGGCCTCTGGCAGAGCCTCGCCCGGCAACTCTCGGTCGTGTGGGGGCTCGGCCACGAGGCGCGCCCTGCCGACAGCATCATCGCCGAGCACCGGCAGATCCTGGACCGCCTGTCCAAGGGGGACGTGTCCGGCGCGCTGGACGCGCTGGCCACTCATCTCGGCTGGTCCGAGGATTTCGACTTCGAGGCTGCCGTTGCCCGCCGCCGGGCGACGAAGAAGGGCTGATCCCGCCCATCTTGCCCGCCCGCCCGGCCGGGCGGACCATGCGTCCCCCCTCCTGACCGGGACGCATCCAGATGCCGCACGACGACACGCCCCCGCCCCATGTGACGCAGCACTGGCAGGTGACGAAGCCGGGGGCGAGGGGGCGTCGCGGCATGGTGGCGAGCCAGTCGCGGGATGCGGCGCTGGCGGGACTCGCGGTGCTCGAGGCGGGCGGGAACGCGGCCGACGCCGCGGTCGCCACCGCCTTCGCGCTGGCGTCCCAGGAACCCTGGAACAGCGGCCTCGGCGGCATCGGCTTTGCGCAGGTGATGGCGCCGGGGCAGCCCGCTGAGACGCTCGACTTCGGCCCTGTCTCCCCGGGCGCGCTCGACCCCGCCTCCTTCCCGCTGACCGGCCGCATGAAGCAGGACCTCTTCGCCTGGCCTGAGGTGGAGGGCGACCGGAACATCCACGGCCCGCTGTCCTTCGTCGTGCCCTCGGCCGTCGCGGGCTACGCCGCGCTGCACGAGCGCCACGGGCGCCTCCCCGCACGGGACGTGCTGACGCCGGCCGTGGCCCTCGCCCGGCGCGGCCTGCCGCAGGACTGGTTCACCACGCTGAAGGTGGCGAACGCCGCGGCGACGCTCCGCCTCTACCCCGAGTCGGCCCGCATCTACCTGCCCGGCGGGCTGCCACCCGTCGCGCCCTACCAGGGCACGCCCGGTTTCTTCCCGCTCGGCAACCTCGCCGCCACGCTCGAGCGCCTGCAGCATGCGGGGCTGCGGGACTTCTATGAGGGCGAGGTGGCGCGCGCCATCGCTGCCGACGTGCGCGAGATGGGCGGCGCCCTCTCCCCAGGGGACCTCGCCGCCTGCCGCGCCCGGTTCCTCCCCGCGCTCGACGTGCCCTGGCGCGGCCGGACGCTGCACCTTGCCCGCGGCCTGACCGCCGCGCCCACGCTGCGTCGCGTGCTGGAACTGATGGCGGACGCACCCTTCGCGGGCACCGCGCCCTCGCCCGAATGGCACGCGGCCTTCGCCCGCGCGATGCGTGCCGCCTATGCCGAGCGGCTGGAGGGCCTGGGCGACGCCGAGCCGAAGGCAGCCGAGTCCTGCACCACCCACCTGACCGTCTGCGACGCCGACGGGATGATGGTTGCGATGACGACCACGCTGCTCTCCTCGATGGGAAGCCGCGTCGTGCTGCCGCGCTCGGGCGTGCTGATGAACAACGGCGTCATGTGGTTCGACCCGCGGCCAGGCACGCCGAACGCCGTCGGACCGCGCAAGCGCCCGCTGACGAACATGTGCCCGGTGATCGCCAGCGGCCCGGATGGCCGGCCGGAGATCGCCTGCGGCGCCTCGGGCGGGCGCCGCATCATGGCCGCTGTGTTCCAGACCCTCTCGCTCGTGGCTGATTTCGGCATGACGCCGGAGGAGGCCGGCGCCTTCCCGCGCATCGACGTCTCGGGGCCCGAGGGCGTGACGGCCGATGCGCGCCTGCCCGCCCCGAGCCTCGCGGCGCTCGCGCAGGACGGCCCGGTCGAAGTGGTGGAGCACGCCGTCCTGCCGGTGAACTTCGCGTGCCCGAACCTCATCCGCATCGCGCCGGACGGCGAGAGGCAGGG
Organism: Acetobacteraceae bacterium; assembly: GCA_035644895.1. Classification (GTDB taxonomy): domain Bacteria; phylum Pseudomonadota; class Alphaproteobacteria; order Acetobacterales; family Acetobacteraceae; genus Falsiroseomonas. The sequence goes on from DASQNQ010000085.1 coordinate 7,918, forward strand.
CATCACGGACACCATGTCGCCCTGGTCAGCCGCCTTGGCCCAGTAGCGGCGCGCCCGGCCCCGCACCGTTCCTGACCGGCATCTTCATCGAACCGGGCGCGTCCCTCACGGGCATCGCGCTGCACACGGGGGCCGCAAGCGCGGCCCGATGAAGCGGCCGCCGGGAGATGACGCATGTCCGGCAGCTACACCCTGCAGATCCTGCACGCCGCCGACTTCGAGGCAGCCACCGCTGCGCTGGACCGCGCGCCGAACTTCGCCGCGATCGTTGACGCGCTGGAGGACACCTACGACAACAGCATCACCCTCTCCTCGGGCGACAACTACTTGCCCGGTCCCTTCATTGCCGCGCAGACGGACGCGACCGTCACGCCCGCGCTGCGCCTCTTCTACGCCGCGCTGCTCGGCGTGCCGGCCGACAGCGTCGCCGCGCTCACCACGGCCCCGGCCCGCTTCGACATCGCCATCCTGAACGCGATCGGGGTGCAGGCGAGCGTCTTCGGGAACCACGAGTTCGACCTCGGGCCGGAGGTGGTGGCGGGCGCGATCGACGTGACTGCGGCCGCCGGGCGCGTGACGGGCCTCGGTGCGCAGTTCCCCTACCTCTCGGCCAACCTCGACTTCCTGACCGATCCCGCGCTCGCCCCGCTCTTCACCGCGGATCTGCGCGAGGCGGGGAGCTTCGCGACGCGGGCCGCCGACCTTGCCGACGCCGAGGCCCTGGCCCTGGAGGCGGCCGACGCACAGATCGCGCCCTGGACGATCGTCCAGGAGGGAGGGGAGCGCATCGGCATCCTCGGCGTCACGACGCAGACGCTGGCCGGCATCTCCTCGCCCGGGCGCGTCGGCATCCTCGACCCGGCGGGCGACGGCGGCCGCGACAACATGGCGGAGCTCGCCACCATCCTTCAGCCGCGCCTCGACGCGCTGCGCGAGCAGGGCGTCGACAAGGTCGTGCTGCTGTCGCACCTCCAGCAGTACCAGAACGAGCTTGCGCTCGCCGGCCTGCTCTCGGGCGTGGACGTGCTGATCGCGGGCGGGTCGGACGCGATCTTCGCCGACTCGGATGACGCGCTGCGCCCCGGCGACATGGCGCAGGAGCGCTACCCCGTGCTCCGCACCGGCGCCGACGGCGCGCCCGTGCTGGTGGTGAACACCGGGCGCGAATACGGCTATGTGGGACGGCTGGTCGTCACCTTCGACGAGGACGGCCGCGTCCTGCCCGACAGCGTCGACACCGCCGTCTCCGGCGCGGTCGCCACGACCGACGCGTCGGTGGTCGCGATCGCCGGCGAGGACGCCTTCGCGGATGGCAGCCGCGGCGCGCAGGTGCGCGGCCTGACGGATGCGCTGGGCGAGGTCATCAATGCGAAGGACGGCAACGTCCTCGGCTTCACGGACGTCTTCCTTGAGGGGCGCCGCGCCGCCGTGCGTTCGGAGGAGACGAGCTTCGGCAACCTGACCGCTGAGGCGAACCTGGCCGCGGCCCGCGCGGTGGACCCGGAGGCGGTGATCTCGATCAAGAACGGCGGCGGCATCCGCGCGGAGATCGGCACCATCGTCGGCACGCCGCCCGAGGCGCTGCCGCCACCGGCGAACGAAGGCGCGGGCAAGCCCGAGGGCGGCGTCAGCCAGCTCGACGTGGAGAATGCGCTGCGCTTCAACA
>DASQNQ010000086.1:0-5762 GCA_035644895.1 Acetobacteraceae bacterium
CGGCAAGGCCGGTGCGCGCGCTCGGCAGCCTGAACGCCGCGCTGCAGGAGGGTCTGGCCGGCCTCTCGCGCGTCTTCGCCGCGATCGACGAGCGGCCGCGCATCGTGGAGCGGCCGGATGCGGCGCCGCTGCCGCCGGGGCGCGGGCGCGTGGCGTTCGAGGGCGTGGGCTTCACCTATGATGGCGTCGCGGATGCGGCGCTGGCGGGCCTGTCCTTCGTCGCGGAGCCCGGGCGGACCGTCGCGCTGGTCGGTCCCTCCGGCGCCGGCAAGTCCACCGCCATCGCCCTGGTGCCGCGGCTGCACGACGTGACGGCCGGGCGCGTGACGCTCGACGGCGTGGACGTGCGCGATGTCACCATCCCCAGCCTGCGCGATGCCATCGCCTATGTCGGGCAGGACGCGGTGATCTTCGACGACACGGCGCTTGCCAACATCGCCTGCGGCCGCCCGGGCGCGACGGCCGTAGAGGTGGAGGCGGCGGCGCGCGACGCGCAGGCGCACCCCTTCCTCGCCGCGCTGCCCGAGGGCTATGCCACGCGCCTCGGCTCCGGCGGGTCGCGGCTCTCGGGCGGGCAGAGGCAGCGGGTGGCGCTGGCCCGCGCGCTGCTGCGCAACCCGCGCGTCCTGCTGCTGGACGAGGCGACGAGCGCGCTGGACGCGGAGAACGAGGCGCTGGTGCAGCAGGCGCTGGCCCGGCTGCGCGCGGGGCGCACGACGCTGGTCATCGCGCACCGCCTGGCCACTGTGCGCGACGCCGACCTGATCGTGGTGATGGAGGCGGGGCGCGCCGCGGAGCAGGGCACGCATGCCGAGCTGATGGCGGCGGATGGACTCTACGCGCGGCTGGTGCGCACGCAGGCCTTCGCCGCATGAACCTGCCGGACCCCGACACGCTGCACCCGATCGCGGGCTACACGGGCACGGTGTTCCTGCGGCCGCTGCTGGCGCGCCACCCCGAGATCACGAATGTCGAGGTCGGGCGCTTCAGCTACTACGACGACGCCGAGGACCCGACCCGCTTCTTCACGCGCAACATCCGCTACAACCTCGGCTTCTCCGGCGCGCGGCTCGTCATCGGGTCCTTCTGCCAGATCGCGCAGGCCGTGCAGATCGTGATGCCGGATGCGCAGCATGCAACCTCCGGCCCCTCATCCTACCCCTTCGCCATGATGGGCGGGCGCTTCGCGGAGGCGATGCCCATCACGGATTACCCCTTCCCGCCGGCGCGCGACACCGTCATCGGGCACGATGTCTGGATCGGGACGGAGGCGGTGATCCTGCCGGGCCGGCGGATCGGGCATGGCGCGGTGGTCGCCGCGCGGGCCGTGGTGACGCGGGACGTGCCCGATTATGCCGTGGTGGCCGGCAACCCCGCCCGTGTGGTGCGGATGCGCTTCCCGCCCGCGCAGGTCGCGGCGCTGCTGGAGGCGGCTTGGTGGGGCTGGCCCATCGAGCGCATCGCGGAGGCCATCCCGGCGCTCGTCCACGGGCCGGTGGACGTGCTCACTCGCGCCTGAGGACGCCATCCACGAGCCGGTCCGCCCAGGCGCGGCTACGGAAGGACTCGCGCAGCGCGTCCTCCCGGTAGTCCTCCCGCACCCAGTCCAGGAAGGGCTTCGGCCCGTTCGCGCGCAGGAAGCGGCCATACTCCGCCACGAACGCATCGAGGATGCCGGTGCGGCTGGCCGCGACATGGCCGTAGCGCCAGTGCAGCTGCGCGAGCGCCTGCTCCACCGGCCGGCCCTGCAGCAGCAGCCAGATGCCGGCCACCAGCCCGGTGCGGTCCGCGCCGGACTTGCAGTGGATCAGGACAGGCTCGGGCAGGCTGGGAAGCAGCTCCGCCAGGCGCAGGATGCGCTCGCGGTGCGGCGCGCCGCGGCTCTCGAAGGGCGCGTCGGCGTGCACGAGGCCGAGGCGTGCCGCCTGCGCGCGGCCGAGCGCGTCCGACCCGCAATCCTGCCGGTGCCCGCGCAGGTTCAGCACCGAGCGCAGCCCGAAGCGCCGCCGTGCCGCGGCGAGCTGCCAGGGCAGGGGGTGGTTGGAGCGGTAGAGGCGCCCCTCCTCCACCGCGCTCCAGTTGCGCCAGGAGACGCGCAGGATCGCATGGTCCACGAGGAGGGCGTTGAGCCAGGCGCTGCGGCGCCCCGCGGCGGTCGAGAGGTCGGGCACGGCGCCCATATGGCGGCGCCACGTCGGGAAGGCCAGCGGTTGCAACGAACGGCATGCGCGGCGCGGCGTTCAGGCCCGACACCAGGCAGAGGGACCCGGAACCATGGGCAACAAGGCAAAGCTTCCCCCCGTACCGGCCGAGCAGCTCAGCCCGCAGGGCAGTTCGACGCCGGGCAAGGACGAGATCGGCCAGCACGGCGGCACCGCCGTGGAGGGTGCGCGCCACGCCGACGTGGTGGACCGCAACCAGGACGAGAAGGGACGCCAGGGCGACATCTGGCAGAACACCCACCACAAGGGCTACCAGCAGGATCGCTGAACATGTCCACGCAGCGCAGTACCGAGCACAAGCCCCCCACCGACCGCCATGGCGGCGGCCCCGGCAGCAGCCACCAGGGCGGCGGCCACGGCCACACCGTCCGCGACCGGCACGACCAGGGGCCCGATCCCGACACGCCGACCAACCAGCGGCGCAGCCGCGAATCGGGCGGCGGGGGCGAGCGGGACAGCCATCACACCCACGACCCCGAGCAGAAGGGCGACCGAAAGGGGTATTGACCCCGGTCTTGCGGAGGGCAGGGGCAGGGCCATACAGGCGGAATGACCCTGCCCGTCGCCGTGGTCGGGGCCGGCCTCGCCGGCCTCTCCTGCGCCTGCACCCTGGCCGCCGCGGGCCATCCCGTCCGGCTCTACGACAAGGGACGTGCACCCGGCGGGCGGTTGGCCACGCGCCGGGCCGAGGTCGACGGGGTGCGCCTGCAGTTCGATCACGGCGCCCAGTACCTGACGGCCCGTGGGTCGGCCTTCGCGGCCCTGCTGGAGGCCGATGCCGTCCGCTGGCCTGCGGCGGGGCAGGGGCGCTTCGTCGGCGCGCCCGGCATGTCCGCGCTGCCGCGTGCCCTGGCCGGCGGGGTGCCCCTCCTTCTTTCACGGCATGTGACGGGCCTGTCCCGCGATGCGGTCGGGTGGCATGTCCGGCACGTCGACGCCGCCGCCATCCGTTCCGGACGGCCGATCGCCGGCGTGCCGGCCACGGAGGACGGGCCCTTCGCGGCAGTCCTGCTGGCCGTGCCTGCACCGCAGGCTGTCACGCTGCTCGAACCCCTCGATGCGCGGCTGGCACGCGCGGCCGCCTCGGCGGACCTCGCCCCGTGCTGGACGGTGATGGCAAGCTTCGCGACGCGGCCGGATCTGCCCGATCTGGTGCGTCCCGAGGCTGGACCCCTGGCCTGGGCGGCGCGCGATTCGGGCAAGCCCGGACGCGATGCCGCCACGGAGTGCTGGGTGCTGCAGGCGTCTCCAACCTGGTCGCGCGAGCATCTGGAGGCGGAGCCGGCGCAGGCGATGGAGCGGCTGCTCGCCGCCCTGCCGCTGCCCGCACCCCGCCATGCCGCCGCGCATCGCTGGCGCTACGCGTTGGCGGACCGGCCGCTTGGGGAGGGCTGCGTCTGGGACGCCGCGCTGCGGGTTGGGCTCTGCGGCGACTGGTGCATCGCGGGCCGGGCGGAGGCGGCCTTCGACAGCGGCGCCGCGCTGGCCCGCGCCGTGCTCGGCTGAGGGTCAGCCGCGGGTGGCGCCCGGGCCCGGCACGGCGCCGGGCGGGCACTTGCCGAGGATGATCATCCCGAGCGCCTCGTCCTTCGTGATGGCGGAGACGGGCGCGGTGCCGACCAGCCGCCCGTTCTTCATGACGCTGATCCGGTCCGACAGGTCGAACACGTCGTGGATGTCGTGGCTGATCAGGAAGATGCCGATCCCCTGCCGCTTCAGCTGCAGGACCAGTTCGCCCACCTGCTGCGTCTCGGCGGGGCCGAGTGCGGCGGTGGGTTCGTCCATGATGAGGATGCGCGCGTCGAAGTGGATGGCGCGCGCGATGGCGACCGACTGGCGCTGCCCGCCCGACAGCGCCCGCACCGGATCCTTGAAGCGGCGGAAGTGGGGGTTCAGCCGCGCCATCACCTTGCGCGTCTCGCTCTCCATCGCCGCGTCGTCCAGCGTGCCCCAGCGCGTGCGGATCTCCCGCCCCAGGAAGATGTTGGCGGCGGCGTCGAGGTTGTCCGCCAGCGCGAGCGTCTGGTAGATCGTCTCGATTCCGTAGCGCTTGGCGTCGCGCGGGGAGGCGATGTGCGCGACGTCGCCGTTCACCCGGATCTCCCCCGCATCGGCCCGATAGGCGCCCGAGAGGATCTTGATCAGCGTGGACTTGCCCGCGCCGTTGTGGCCGAGCAGCCCGACCACCTCGCCCGGCCGCACGTCCACCGAGACGCCGTCCACCGCCTTGATGCCGCCGAAGGCGATGGAGATGTCGCGCATCTCGACAAGAGGTGCGCTCACGCCACCCGCCTCCGGTAGACCGTGTCCACCCAGACGGCCAACACCAGCACCAGCCCGACCACGATGTTCTGCAGCGGCGCATCCACGCCGAGCAGCACCATGCCCGACTGCAGCGACTGCATGACCAGCGCGCCGAGCATGGCGCCTGCGATGGTGCCCGCCCCGCCCGCCAGCGAGGTGCCGCCGATGACGGCGGCCGCGATGACGTAGAGCTCGTCGAGCGAACCGGCGGCGTTCGTCGCGGCGTTCAGCCGCGCGGTCGAGATGCAGGCCGCGATGCCGCAGAGCGCGCCCATCAGCCCGAAGACGAGCATGAGCGTGCGGCGCGTGTTGACGCCCGACAGCTCCGCCGCCTCCGGGTTGCCGCCGATCGCGAAGACGTAGCGCCCGAAGCGCGTGCGGGTCGCGAGCCAGGTCATGCCGGTGCCGACGCCGATCGCCACAAGCACCGGCACCGCCAGGCCATGCGCGATGAACAGCCCGCCCGGCGGCCACGCGATGCCCTGCTGCTCGGCCATCCGGCGCGCGACGCCAGCGGGCAGCGGGTAGGAGTTGGCGATCCAGACCGCGCCGATGACGGCGGCGCAGGCGAGCCCCGCGATCGTCGCCTCGGCCCAGGCCGGCCGCACCGGGAAGCCGAACCCCATGCGCCGCCGCCGCGCGAACCCGATCGCGGCGAGGATCGCCACGCACGCGACGGCGCCCAGGATCCAGGAGGCGGTCTCCCCGATCGCGCCCTGGATGCCGCCGCCGAGCATGCGGAAGCGGCCGTCCATCGGCGCGACGGTCTGCCCCTGCGTGACCCACCAGGCCGAGCCGCGCCAGATCAGCAGCCCGCCCAGCGTGACGATGAAGGAGGGGATGGCAAGGTAGGCCACCATCGCCCCCTGCGCGAGCCCGATGGCGCCGCCGACCAGCACCGCCGCCGTCACCGCGATGAGCCAGGTGGCCGGGTGCTCCAGCCCGAGCAATTCGGGCAGCAGCCGCGCCTGCAGCACGCCCACCAGCATGCCGGTGACGCCGAGGATCGCGCCGACGGAGAGGTCGATGTTGCGTGTGACGATGACCAGCACCATGCCTCAGGCCATCACCGCGATCGAGGCGGTCTGGACCGACAGGTTCCAGAGGTTCCGCGGCGTAAGGAACGCCCCGACCGATAGCAGGTCGAAGCCCACCCAGATGACCGCGAGCGCGCCGAGCATGCCGAGCAGGCGCGGATCCACCTCCAGCGCGCGGAGCACCGATCCGCGGGCCGCC
>DASQNQ010000087.1:0-2948 GCA_035644895.1 Acetobacteraceae bacterium
GCTGGCGCTCTACGAGCAGGTGGAGCGCCGCATGGTCGCCGTGCTGCGCGACATGGAGATCGCCGGCATCAAGGTGGATGGCGAGGAGCTGGCGCGCATCGGGCAGGACTTCACCGCGAAGCTCGCCTCGCTGGAAACCGAGATTCATCGCCTCGCGGGCCGGTCCTTCAACATCGGCTCGCCGAAGCAACTCGGAGAAATCCTGTTCGACGAGATGGGGCTGCCGGGCGGCAAGCGCAGCAAGGCCACCGGCGCCTGGGGCACGGATGCGACGGTGCTGGAGGAGCTGGCCGCGCAGGGCGTCGAGATCGCGCGGCGGGCGATCGAGCACCGGCAGATCCAGAAGCTGAAGTCCACCTACGTGGACGCGCTCTCGGCCGCGCGGGACGAGGGTGGCCGCGTCCACACCGACTTCTCGATGGCGATCACCTCGACCGGCAGGCTGTCGTCCACCGAGCCGAACCTGCAGAACATCCCGATCCGGACGGAGGAGGGGGCGCGCATCCGCCGCGCCTTCGTGGCGGAGCCGGGGCATGTGCTGGTCGCCGCCGACTACTCGCAGATCGAGCTGCGGCTGCTGGCGCACGTCGCGGAGGTGCCGACGCTGCGCGAGGCCTTCGCGCGCGGCGAGGACATCCACACCCGCACGGCCGCCGACATCTTCCGCCTCGACCCCGGCGCCGTGGACCGGGAGGCGCGTCGGCGCGCCAAGACGATCAACTTCGGCATCATCTACGGCATGTCGGCCTTCGGGCTGGCGTCCCGCCTCGGCATCCCCGCCTACGAGGCGCGCGGCATCATCGACGCCTACTTCGCGCAGTACCCCGGCATCCGCGAGGCGATGGAGCGCTTCAAGGAGGACGCGCGCACCCATGGCTACGTGACCACGCCCTTCGGCCGGAAGCTCTGGATCGCCGAGATCGGCGCGCGCGACGCGGTGCGCCGCGCGGCGGCCGAGCGCGCGGCGATCAACGCCCCCTTCCAGGGCGGCGCGGCCGAGGTCATCAAGCGCGCCATGGTCCGCCTGCCGCTCGCGCTGCGCGAGGCGGGCCTCTCGGCACGCATGCTGCTGCAGGTGCATGACGAGCTGGTCTTCGAGGTGCCGGAGGCCGAGGTCGAGGCCACCGAGGCGCTGGTGCGCCAGGTGATGGAGGGCGTCGCCGAACTCCGCGTGCCGCTGGCCGTCGAGGTCGGGCACGGAAGGTCCTGGGCGGAGGCGCATTGAGCACCACCACCGTCCGCGGCTGGACGCCGGCCGAGCGCGGCACGCTCGCGCGCATCTCGGCCGCGCATGCGGTCAGCCACATCCACATCCTGGCGCTGCCGCCGCTGTTCCCGCTGCTGCAGGACCGGCTCGGCGTCGGCTTCGTGGAGCTTGGGCTCGCACTGACCGTGTTCAACGTGGTCTCCGCGCTGACCCAGGCGCCGATGGGCTTCGCCGTGGACCGCGCGGGGCCGCAGCGCGTGCTTGCGTCGGGGCTGCTGCTCGGCGGCGCCGCCTTCGTCGCGCTCGGGCTTGGGCTCTCCTACCCGATGCTGCTGATGGCGGCCGCCGCGGCCGGGCTCGCGAACGCGGTCTATCATCCGGCCGACTACGCCATCCTGGGCGGCGCGATCGCGGAGGGACGCGTCGGCCGTGCCTTCTCGCTGCACACCTTCGCGGGCTATGCGGGCAGCGCGGTGGCGCCGGCCTTCATGCTGGCGCTCGCCGCGGGCTTCGGCCTCAACGGCGCGCTGGTCGCGGTGGGGCTCATCGCCTGGCTCGCTGCGCTGCCCCTGTTGCTCGCGCCCCTGCCGGCGCCCGCGGTGCCGAAGCAGGCGGCGGCGGGCGCGCCGCGGCGGGTGCTGAACGGCGCGGTGCTGGCGCTGACGGGGTTCTTCGTGCTGCTCGCCTTGTCCGCGGGCGGCATCCAGGGCTTCGCGGTGGCGGCCTGGGTCACCGGGCCGGGCCTCTCGCTCGCGCTCGCGAACACGGCGCTGACGGCCTATCTCGCGGCGTCGGCCGCGGGCGTGCTCTGCGGCGGGTGGCTGGCGGATGCGACGCGCCGGCACGGCATGGTGGCGGCGGCGGGGTTCGGGCTGGCGGGCTGCGTGATGCTGGCGGTCGCGCTCGGCCAGCCGGGCGGGGCGACCCTCGTCGCGGCGATGGGCGCGGCCGGGTTCCTCTCGGGCCTCGTGATGCCGTCGCGCGACATGCTGGTGCGCGCCGCGGCGCCGCCCGGCCAGGCGGGCGCCGTGTTCGGCGTGGTCTCCACCGGCTTCAACATCGGCGGGATGGTGGGCCCGCCTCTGTTTGGCCTGATGGTGGATGCTGGCAGGCCGGGCCTGGTCTTCTTCTCCGCCGCCGGCTTCATGGCGCTGACGGCGCTGGTCGCGCTGGCGCAGGAGATGTCCGCCGCGCGCCGCCGCGCCGGCTGAGACGCACGCCATGCAGGGCTGGCAGCCGACGCCGGCCATCCGCGCCTCGATCCTGCTGCATGCCGGCGCGGCGGTGGCGCTGGCGGCGCAGCCCGGCGCCTGGGGCGTGGTGCTGGCGGGGCTGGCCGCGAACCACGCCGTCCTCGCCATCGGGATGCGGCCGCGCGCCGCGATGCTCGGCCCCAACCAGACGCGCCTGCCGGAGGCGGTGGGCCACGCCGTCGCCCTCACCTTCGACGACGGGCCGGACCCGGAGGTGACGCCGCGGGTGCTCGACATGCTGGACGCGCAGGGCGCGAAGGCGACCTTCTTCGTCATCGGCCGGCGCGCGGCGCGCCACCCCGCCCTGCTGCGGGAGATGCGCGCCCGCGGCCACGCCATCGGCAACCACACGCACCGCCACCCGGCGGGCTTCGCGGCCTTCGGCCCGTGGCGGATGCGGCGCGAGATCGCGGAGGCCGGGCACGCCATCGCCGATGCCTGCGGCGAGCGGCCCACGCTGTTCCGCGCGCCGATGGGCCTGCGCAACC
>DASQNQ010000088.1:0-13352 GCA_035644895.1 Acetobacteraceae bacterium
CGCCCGCGCGCTCGGCGTCGTTGCGGAGGGCGCGGCGCAAATCCGCCTCCCGGTCGCGCTGCGGGGCGGCCGGGTCGGGCCGCTGCGCCAGCACCTCGATGTCCGGCTCGATCCCCGTCGCCTGGATGGAGCGGCCCGACGGCGAGTAGTAGCGCGCGGTGGTCAGCCGGATGGCGCCCTGGCCGGGGATGGGCATGACCGTCTGCACCGAGCCCTTGCCGAAGCTCTTCACGCCCATCACGACGGCCCGGCGGTGGTCCTGCAGCGCGCCCGCCACGATCTCGGACGCGGAGGCCGAGCCGCCGTTGATCAGCACGACGATGTTCAGCCCCTGTGCCAGGTCGCCGGCGCGGGCGTTCCAGCGCTGCGCGTCCTCGCTCCGCCGCGCGCGGGTCGAGACGATCTCGCCCTGGTCCAGGAAGTCGTCGGCCACCTGCACGGCCTGGTCGAGCAGCCCGCCCGGGTTGTTGCGCAGGTCGAGCACGAGGCCCTTCAGGTTGCCGCCCGCCTGGTTGCGCATGGTGGAGATGGCGCGGCGCAGCGCGCCCTCGGTCTGCTCGTTGAAGGAGGTGAGGCGCACATAGGCAACGTCCCCGCCCTCGAGCCGGAAGCGCGCCACCTGCGGGCGGATGACGTCGCGGGTGATCGCAAGCTCGATCGGCGCGCGCTCGCCCTCCCGCCGGATGGTGATGCGGATCTGGCTGCCGCGCTCCCCGCGCATCTGCTCGACCGCCTCCTGCAGCGTCAATCCCTGCGTGGACTGGCCGTTCAGGTGGGTGATGACGTCGCCGGGCTTCACGCCGGCGCGGGCCGCGGGGGTCTCGTCGATCGGGGAGATGACCTTCACGTAGCCCCCCTCCTGCGTGACCTCGATGCCGAGGCCGCCGAACTCGCCGCGCGTCTGCACCTGCATGTCGCGGAAGGAGCGCGCGTTCATGTAGCTCGAATGCGGGTCGAGGCCCTGGAGCATGCCGTTGATCGCGTTCTCGATCACGTCGCGGTCGTTCACCGGCTCCACGTACTCGGCGCGGATGCGCTCGAACACGTCGCCGAACAGGTTGAGGAGCCGGTAGGTCTCCGCCCGGCTGCCGTCCTGCGCCAGGGCCGCGACATGCGGCCCGGCGATCACGCCCGCCGCGAAGGCCGCCGCCACCGCGGCGCCGGTCCCGAAGCGCCGCACGGTGCGACGCGTCTGGTCCTGCCGAGAGCTTTCACCGGAGGCGCCCGCGCCCCGACCCATGCGGATCATCCAGCCACCCTGCCCTTCGTGCGGCGTCCTGCCGCGTCCATCCGATACACGCCGGCCGGGCAGGCGCCCGACCCATTGCAACCAGCCTAACCCATCAGCCCCGCGCGGCGAACCAGCTTCTCGGGTCCACCGGCCGGCTGGCCCGGCGCAGCTCCACATAGAGAGAGCCGCCCCCCGGGGTACCAGACCCGCCGAGCACGCCCACCGGCTCCCCGGCGGCAACGCGCTGTCCTGCCGAGGCGTCCAGCCTTTCGAGCCCGGCCAGCACGAAATGGTACCCCCCGCCGCAATCCACAATCAACAACAGCCCGAGGGAGCGGAACGGCGCCGAGAAAACCACCCTGCCCCCGCAGGGGGAGACCACGCGCGCTCCGGCCGCCGCGGCGTAGGTCAGGCCGCGATGCGGGCCCGCGGCGGTCTGCTCGCCCCAGCCGGTGACAACCCGCCCCGCGACGGGCGGGGTGCCGCGGCCGGAGGGGGCGGGCAGCGGTGCGGGAAGGGCGGCCTCCTCGCGCTCCGGCTCGGGCGGGGGGCGCCGGGCGGCGCGGGCCTCCGCCGCGCGACGGGCCGCGACGGCGGCACGGGCGGCACGCGCCTCGGCCTCCTCCCGGGCACGGTCGCGCTCCAGGCGCTCCAGCATCTCGGCCAGGTCCCCGGCCCTGGACGCCGCCTCCTGCGCGCGGGCGGCCGCGCGCTCCTCCGCGGCCTCGGCGCCGGCGCGGCGGGTGCGGGCGGCGGCCAGTTCCGCCTCCACCGCCTCGGCCGCCTGGCGGGCGGCGCGCTCGGCGCCCGACAGGGCGCGCGCCTCGCGCTCCGCCGCCGCCGCCAGCCGCGCGACATCGGCCTCCGCCTCCCGCAGCGCCGCCGCCTCCTCGGCCAGGCGGCGGGAGAAGGTGCGGAGCAGCAGCGCGCCGCGCAGCGCCTCCTCGGGGGGGACGGGGGCGGCCAGCACGGTCTCGGCCGGCCAGAGCGAGAGGCGCAGCATGGCCGGCACCATGGGCGCGAGCGCGGCCGAGCGGGCCTCCGCCGCATCTGCCGCCTCCCGGCGCTGGGCCTGCAGGTCCGCCAGCCGCGCGCGGGCGGCCAGCACCTCGGCCTCCGCGGCCTGGGCGCTGGCGGCGGCGGCGACGCGCCGCTCGGTCAGGCGCCCCTCCTCCTCCGCGGCGGCGCGGGCGCGGGCGGCGGCGGTCTCCGCGGCCTCCCGCCGTTCGGCGGCCAGGCGCTCGGCCTCCCGCACGTCGCGCTGCGTCGGCCGCTCCGCGCCGAGGACGGGCGCGGCCAGGGCCAGCAGCAGCAGGGCGCCCGCGCGGCGCATGCGGCTAGATGGGCCGCCGCGCCTTGAGCGCCGCGGCGAGCGTGCCGTCATCCAGCACGTCCAGCGCGCCGCCGATCGGCACGCCCTGCGCGAGCCGCGTGACGGCGACGCCGAGCGGGCGCAGGCGTTCCGTTACGTAGTGCGCCGTGGCCGCGCCATCCACGGTCGCGGGAAGCGCCAGGATCACCTCCTCCACCCCGCCCTCCGCAGCGCGGGCGACGAGGCGCGCGATGGAGAGATCCTCCGGCCCGACGCCGCCGAGGGCCGAGAGCGTCCCGCCGAGGACGTGGTAGAGCCCGCGATGGACATGCGCGCGCTCCAGCGCCCAGACGTCCGACACGCCCTCCACCACGCAAAGCAGGTGGCGGTCGCGCCTCGGGTCCTCGCACACATGGCAGGGGGAGCGGCTGTCGAGGTTGCCGCAGACCTCGCAGGGGCGCACCGCCTCGGCCGCGCGGACCAGCGCGTCGGCCAGCGGCGCGATGCGCTCGGCCGGGCGGCTCAGCATGCGCAGCGCGGCGCGGCGTGCGCTGCGGCGGCCGAGGCCCGGGATGCGCGAAAGCTCCGTGATCAGCGCCTCGATCGGGTCGGCGGCCACGCTCAGCACTCCATCCGTTCGGGCGTGGGCACCCCGGCCGGGATGACGGCGCTGCCGAGGTTGCGGCGATACAGGATGCGGTTCATGGCGGGCAGGAAACGCTCCTCGGCGAAGCCGGATTTCCGGAGCACGCGGCGGGACGCGGCGTTCTCCGGATGCGCGAAGGCAAGCAGGTCGGGCAGGCGCAGCACGTCCCTGGCCAGCGCGATGCAGGCGGCGACCAGTTCCGTGGCGAGGCCGCGGCCCTGCACGGAAGGGTGGAGGAAGTAGCCGACCTCGACGCCCCAGCCAGGGTCGAAGGGATCGCGGTACAGCCCGCCCCAGCCGATGATCCGGCCGCTCGCGCGCTCCCGCAGCGTCCAGGGCGCGCAGCCGTCGTGCCTCCGGCGCCGCTCATGCGCGGCGATGCGGCGACGACAGTCGCGGAGCGAGGCCGAGGCCTGCGTCAGCCGCATCGCCTCGGCGTCGCCCAGGACCGCGAAGAGGTCGGGCGCCTCCGAGAGCCGCGGGGGCCGCAGCACCAGGCGGGCCGTCCCGGACTCCATGCCCGCGGCTAGAAGGGCAGCTTGAGACCGAGCCCGCCGAGGCCGCCCGGGAGGTTCAGGCCGGCGGTCGCCTTCTGCATCTCCTCGGCCATCGCCGCCTCGACCTTCTGCTTCGCGTCGGCGTGGGCGGCGACGATCAGGTCCTCCAGCACCTCGCGGTCGTCCATCAGCGACGGGTCGATGGACAGGCGCCGCAGGTCGCCCTTGCCGGAGAGGGTGCAGCGCACCATCCCGGCGCCCGAGGCGCCCTCGACCTCCATCGCGTCGAGCTTCGCCTGCATCTCCTGCATGCGCGACTGCATCTGCTGCGCCTGCTTCAGCATGTTGCCGAGGTTCTTCATGGCCTGTCCTGCTCCTCAGGTCTCTTCGTAGTCGTCCTCGAAGCCGGCCGGCTCCGCGTCCGGCGGCGCGAACTCCCGCTCATCGGCGGGGGCGTCGGGTGGTGGAAGGCCGTAGCCGTCGAGGGAGGCATCGCGCACCTCCTCGATCTTCGCCCCGGGAAAGGCGGCGAGCACGGCCTGCACCAGCGGGTGGCTCTGCGCCACCAGGCGGCGCTCGGCGTCCGCGCTGCGGCCCTGCTCGGCGATGGTGGGCTCGCCCGGCTCGTTGGTCAGCGCGACGGTCCAGCGATGGCCGGTCTGCTCCAGCAGCAGCGCGCCGAGCTGCTGCGCGAGGTCGCGCGGCGCGTCCGGGCGCGTGCGGATCTCGATCCGCCCCGGCGCCACGCGCACCGGGTGGACCGAGTGGACGAGGTGCGCGTGCAGCATCGGCCGCTTGCCGTGCGCCAGCGCCACGATCTCGCGGAAGGGCATGGCCGGCGGGCCGGCCGGCACGGCCACGGCCACCGCGCCGCCGCCCGCCACCGCGCGCAACCCACCGCCACTGCCCGGCGCGGGGCCGGACTGCGGCACGGGGGGCATCGCGCCGCCCTCCGTCAGGCGGCGCACCAGCTCCCCGGGCGGGGGCAGGTCGGCCACATGGGCGAGGCGGATCAGCACCATCTCGGCGGCTGCGCGGCGGTCCACCCCCTCCTGCGCCACCTCCTGCAGGCCCTTGAGCAGCATCTGCCAGGCGCGGCCGAGGACGGGGATCGAGAGCCGCTCGGCCAGCGCCACGCCGCGCACCCGCTCGGCCTCCGGCAGGGAGGGGTCGCGGCGCGATTCGGGCACGGCGCGGAAGCGCGTCAGCCGGTGCGTCAGCTCCACCATGTCGGAGAGCACGACGCCGGGATCCGCGCCGCGCTCATGCCCGCCCTCGAGCGCCGCGAGCGCGGCGGCGACGTCGCCCGACATCACCGCCTCCATGATCGAAAGCGCAAGGTCGCGGTCCGCGAGGCCGAGCATGTCGCGCACCGCCTCCGCCCGCACCGCGGTGCCCGCACCGAGCGCGATGGCCTGGTCGAGGATCGAGAGCCCGTCGCGGACGGAGCCGTCGGCGGCGCGCGCCACCATGGCCAGCGCCTCCTCCTCCGCCTGCACGCCCTCCAGCCCGCAGATGCGCGCGAAGTGCATGCGCAGCGTCTCCTGCGGAACGCGCCGCAGGTGGAAGGTCTGGCAGCGGGAGAGGATGGTGGCCGGGACCTTCCGCAGCTCGGTCGTCGCCAGCAGGAACTTCACCTGGGGGGGCGGCTCCTCCAGCGTCTTGAGCAGGGCGTTGAAGGCCTGCTCGGTCAGCATGTGGACCTCGTCCAGCATGTAGACCTTGAAGCGCGCCTGGGCGGGGCGGAAGCGCAGGCCTTCGCGCAGCTCCAGCACGTCGTCGATGCCGCGGTTGGAGGCGGCGTCCATCTCGACATAGTCGGGGTGCCGGTCGGCCAGGATCGCGCGGCAATCGGGGCAGGTGCCGCAGGGGTCGGGCGTCGGGCCGCCCCCTCCGTCCGGGCCGGTGCAGTTCAGCGCCCGGGCGATGATGCGGGCCGTGGTCGTCTTGCCGACGCCGCGCACGCCGGTGAGCATGAAGGCGTGGTGGACGCGGTTCTGCGCGAAGGCGTTGCGCAGCGTGCGGATCATCGCCTCCTGCCCGATCAGGTCGGCGAAGGTGGCGGGGCGGTACTTGCGGGCGAGCACCCGGTAGGGGGAGGCGGAGGGCGCCGCGGCCGGCGGCGAGGCGGCAGGCGGTGGCGCGGGCGCATCGCCGAACAGGCCGGGGCCGTCGGCCGGCGGCTCGGGCAGCGTATCGTCCGGGGTTCCGTCGAGGATGTCACTGACCATGCGCGCGCCGGGCCCTTTCGGGGGCGGCCGCGAGGGGCCGGCCATGGGAGGCAAGAGGGTGGAAGGCCGGCGGGCGACCCGCGCGAGAACTCGTTACGGCTGCTTCCTTCCGGACCTGACCGGGTTGGCGAGGGGCACGTCCGTCGCCGACCTTCCGCCCCCTATATCGGCCCTCCCGCGCCGCGGGGCAATGCCCCGGGCGGTCAGCCTCCGGCGAGCCGACGGACCAGGGTGTCGGGGTCCAGGTCCTCGTCCAGCAGCTCCGCCAGGGTGAGGTCGGTGGCCTCGGGCAGCGGGCGCGGCGGGCGGCGCATGTCGAGCCGGAGGGCCTGCCGGCGTGCCGTGCGGTGAACGGCCGCCACGTCGATGACCTGCGCCATGCTGGGCGCGAAGCGCTGCCGCGCCTCGGTCAGATAGGACGCCCTGCCCGGGCTCGCCACCGCGCCCTCGGTTGCCGCGGCAGGGGCCGCGTGGCAGGGTCCGCGCCCCAATGCTCTCCATCCCCGCCTCCCGCCCCAACGCCTACACCGGTTCCCCCCTCGACCGCGCCGCGGACCGGCGGGAGGACGAGGCCTGGATCGCCGCCGCGCTCGCCGACCCGGACACGCTGTTCGCGCCGGTCTGGCGGTCGCGGTCGCTGATGAAGGGCGTGGAGGCCGGGCGGCCGGAGGCGCTGCTCGTGACCGGCGCGGCGGCGGAGCGGCTGCGGATGGCGGGCGGCCCCTGGGCCTTCCTCGGCGTATGGGACGGCAGGCCTGCCTTCGCGGTGGACTGCTCCGGGGCCGAGGACCCGATCCCGCTGCTTGCCCATGGCGGGCCCGGTGACGCCGCCTCCTTCACCGATCTCCGCCAGGTGGCCGGCCTCCTCCCGCCGGGGGAGGCAAGCGTGCTGGCCCATGCGCGCGGGATGATGCACTGGCGCACGCGCCACCGCTTCTGCGGTGTCTGCGGCAGCACCTGCGCCCCGCGCTCGGCCGGGCACGCCATGGCCTGCGAGGGCTGCGGCGCGCAGCACTTCCCGCGCACCGACCCCGCCGTGATCATGCTGGTGGTGCGCGGCGGGCGCTGCCTGCTCGGCCATTCACGCCGGTTCCCGAACGTGACCATGTACTCGACGCTCGCGGGCTTCGTGGAGCCGGGCGAGAGCCTGGAGGAGGCGGTGCGCCGCGAGGTGCAGGAGGAGACGTCCGTCCAGGTGGGGCGGGTGCTCTACCACTCCTCCCAGCCCTGGCCCTTCCCCTCCTCCATCATGCTCGGCTTCCATGCGGAGGGGCTCAGCGACGGCATCCGCATCGACCCGGAGGAGCTGCAGGATGCGCGCTGGTTCACGCCGGCCGAGCTGCGCGACAGCGCGGCGCACGGCTTCTCCCTGCCGCGCGTGGACAGCATCGCGCGGCGGCTGATCGAGGACTGGCTGGAGAGCGTGGCATGAAGGCGATCCCCGTGCTGCTGCTGCTCGCCGCCTGCGCCGCCCGCGCGCCCGAACCGCCGCGCATGGCCGAGGGGCCGGACCAGGCCGCCTGCCGCGCCGAGGCCGCGCAGGCCAGCACGCCGCGCGACACCTGGCGCCGGATGAACGACCAGAACGCGACGCTGATGGACCAGCTCCGCGCCGAAGCCGCCCAGGCGCAGGAGGCCGCCTACCGCGAATGCCTGCGCCGCCGCGGCGTGCGGCGCGGCGGCGGGGTGGAGCGGGTGGCGCGTTAGCACGGGCTTGCGGGGCGCCGCCGGCGCCCGACATGGCGGGCGATGACCGCACTGCTCGTGATCGCCCTTCTCTCCTCGGCCCTGCTCGTCGGCGGCATGGCCTTCTTCGCGGCCGGCGTCGCGCCGCTGGTGTTTCGGCTACTGCCGCCCGACCACGCGGCGCGGTTCCTGCGCGGGCTGTTCCCGGTCTACTACGTCTGGCTGATTGCGACGGCAGGGGCGGCGGCGGTGGCGCTGTTTCCCTTCTCGGCGCCGGCGGCGGGCATCATGGCGGCGGTGGCCGGGCTGACTGTCTGGCTGCGCCAGGTGCTGATGCCCCGGATCAACGCGCTGTCCGACCGCGCGAAGGCGGGCGATGCCGAGGCCGGTGCGGCCTTCAACCGGGCGCACCGCCTGTCGGTCGCGGCCAACATGGTCCAGCTGGTGGCGGCCGGCGCGGTGCTGGCTGGCTTCGCCATCTGACCGGTCCTGTCCGGCAGGCACGTGTCCCCAAACGGTTAACGAGCTGATGCGAGAGGGCAGGGGAACGGCCCGCCGGGCCGCCCGGAGCCCTCCCGCATGCGTGCCGCTCGGCTCGCCATCGTCGCCCTCCTGTCCGTCGCGCCGCCCGCCCTCGCCGGGGACCGCCCCGGCGGCATCCCGCTCGGCCCGTCCCGCGCCACGCCCGTTGCGGCCCCCGGCGCGATCGCCCCGCACGCCGCCCGGCCCGGCGCCGTGGCGGGCCGCCCGGCCGCGCAGCCCCCCAACGCCCAGCCCGTCATCGCCCGCGCGCCTGCGCCACGTCCGGCGGCGCCCGCGCAGATCGGCCGGGTGCGGGCGGAGATCGTGCTCGACGCCGCGACCGGGCGCGTGCTGCATGAGGCGAACGCCGACGCGCCCGCGCGCCCCGCCTCCCTCGCCAAGCTCATGACGCTGGAGCGGCTGTTCGCCGCCCTCGATGCCGGCCTGCTGACCTGGGAGAGCCCCATCCGCATCTCGCCCCGCGCGGCATCCCGGCCGGCGACGCGGCTCGGCCTGCCGCCCGGCGCCGCCATCACCGCGCGCGAGGCGGCACTCTGCCTTGCCGTCCACTCCTGCAACGACATCGCGACCGCGGTGGCCGAGCACCTCGGCGGCAGCGAGGCCGCCTTCGCGCAGGCGATGACGGAGGCGGCATGGGGCATGGACCTCCGTGCCACCCGCTTCGCCAACGCCTCAGGCCTGCCGGATCCGGGCAACGTCTCCACCGCCCGCGACCTGGCGCGACTGGGCGGGGCGCTGATGGCGCGGCACCCCCGGCACTGGCCGCTCCTCGGCGTCGAGCGCTGGCGCCATGGCGAGGCGGCGTTCCGCAACACCGCGCGGCTCATCGGCCGCAACCCGCTGATCGAGGGCGGCAAGACCGGCTTCGTGCAGGAATCGGGCTTCAACATGTTCGCCGCCGCCTCGGCGCCGGACGGGCGGCGCGTGATCGTCGTGGTGCTCGGCGGTGCGACGGCGGCCGAGCGCGACGCGCGCATCGCGGCGCTGGCGGAGGCGGGGCTTGCCGCGATCGGGCCGGGCCCGCTGCGCGTCTCCGCTAACCAGCCGGGGCCGCCAGCCGGGCCGTGAGGCTCGGCCGCGCGTTGAGCGTCGCCGGGTCGAAGCCGGCGGTGCGCTTGTAGCCGGCGGCGATGGCCTGCAGCTCCGCCTCCGGCAGCACGGCCTCGCGGCCGGCGGCGCCGAAGCCGCCCGGCGCGCGCTGCTCCGCCAGGTCCAGCACCCGGTCCGGGCCGGCGCCGCGGTTGGCCTGCACGATGGCGGACGTGGCCGGGCGGCGCTCGGCCTCGTAGGCCGCGAGCCCCGCCGCGGCGTCGCCGGTGGTCGCCAGGTGCCAGGCCAGCACCCGCGCGTCGAGAATGGCCTGCGACGCGCCGTTGGAGCCGATCGGGTACATCGGATGCGCCGCGTCGCCGAGCAGCGTGGCGCGCCCATGCGTCCAGCGCGGCAGCGGGTCGCGGTCCACCATCGGGAACTCCCAGACCGAGGGCGCCGCGCGGATCAGGCCGGGGACCGAGAGCCAGGACCACTCCCAGTCCGCGAAGAGGGGCAGGAAGTCCTCCGTGCGGCCGGGGCGGTTCCAGTCCTCCCGCGCCCAGGGGGTGGAGGGGTCCACGCGCCGCTCGGCGATCCAGTTCACCAGGGCGGGGCGGCCCTCCGCGGCCTCCCGTATCGGGTAGCAGACGAATTTCCGGTCGTTCGTGCCGGCCTGCACCATCGTCCGGCCGGTGAGATAGCCGGGGTGTTCCGAGGTCGCGCGCCACAGGATGCAGCCGTTCCAGCGCGGCGCGCCCTCCTCCGGGTACCACTGCGCGCGGACCGGGCTGTGGATGCCGTCCGCCGCCACCACCGCGTCGCCCCGCGCGGTGCCGCCGCCGGCCAGCCGCAGCGTGGCGCCTGCCGCATCGCTCTCGACGGCGATGCCGCGGGAGCCGAGGCGGACCGCGCCGCCCAGCCTCTCCCGCGCCGCCTCAAGCAGCAGCATGAAGAGCGTGCCGCGATGGATGCTCACCTGCGGCCAGCGGTAGCCCGCATGCAGGCCGCGATCCTCCCGCCAGATCTCCTCGCCGTGGCGGTTGGCGTAGAGCAGCTCCCGCGTCTCCACCCCCGCCGCCCGCACCCGGTCGCCGAGGCCGAGCTCCGTCAGCTCCCGCACCGCATGGGGCAGCAGGTTGATCCCGACGCCGAGGGGCTTCGGGTCGGCCGCGGCCTCGTGCACCTCCGCCGCGATGCCGGCCTGGTGCAGCGCAAGCGCCAGGGTCAGCCCGCCGATGCCCCCGCCCGAGATGATGATGCGCATGGCCGCCTCCTCCCGCCCGCCAGAATGACCGTGCGGCGCGGCGCTTGCTAGGCCATGTCCGGCCAACCGGGAGGGAGAGGGGAGATGAGCGCCGCGACGACTGCGCCGAAGCCTCGGGAGATGATGCACCTGAACACGCGCTCCGACGCGCGGGGGGCCGCGCGGGCCGCGCTGCACCTTGCCCTGCTGATGGGCAGCGCTGCCCTGATCGCGGGCGCGCCCTGGGTGCTGGTGCTGCCGGCCATGCTGGTGATGGGGGTGGTGCAGGCCGCGCTCTTCGCGCCGCTGCACGAGACCTGCCACTACACCGCCTTCCGGTCCCGCCGGGCGAACGCGGTGGTGGGGTGGCTGGCCGCGCTGCCCTCGCTGAACAACTGGCACTTCTACCAGCAGTTCCACATGGCCCACCACAAGCATACCCAGGACCCCGAGCGCGACCCGGAACTGTCGCCGCCGCCGCCCGCGACGCTGCCCGCCTACCTCGCCCGCATGGCCGGGCTGGCCTACTGGCCGGCGCGGCTGCGCGTCTGGGCGGCGGCCTGGCGCGGGGACCTGTCGGCCTACGGCTTCATCCACCCGGCGACGGCGCCGCGCGTCATCCGCTCGGTCCGCGCCTCCTCCGCGCTGACGATGGCGCTGGCCCTGGCGGCGGGCGTCGCGTTCGGCTGGGAGGCGGTGCTGCTCTACTGGGTCGGGCCGCAGCTCCTCGGCCAGCCCCTGCTGCGGCTCTACCTGCTGGCCGAGCACACGGGCTGCACGGAGGATGCGAACGGGCTGACCAACACGCGCACCATGTTGACCTCGGCGCCGGTGCGGCTGCTGATGTGGAACATGCCCTACCACGCCGAGCACCACCTCTACCCCTTCATTCCCTTCCACCGCCTGGCCGAGGCGCACCAGGTGTTGCGCGACCGGCTGGCGCATGTCGGCACGGGCTACGCGGCATGGCATCGCGGGCACCTCCGCGACCTGCGGGCGCGCTGAGATGACCGCCTGGCCCGTGGCGGAGGGCGAGTTCCGCCTCGGCGACCTTGTGCTGCACCGCGGCGGCGTGCTGCCGGATGCGCGCATCGCCTGGCGCGCGCATGGCACGCTCTCGCCCACGCGGGACAACGTGGTGCTCTACCCGACCTCCTACTCCGCGCAGCACGCCGACATCGAGTGGCTGATCGGGCCGGAGGGCGTGCTGGACCCGCGGCGCTGGTTCGTCGTGATCCCCAACATGTTCGGCAACGGCCTCTCCTCCTCGCCGAGCAACACGCCCGCCTGGCCGGCGCTGGTGACGGGCTGGGACAACGTCACGGCGCAGCGCCGCCTGCTGCGGGAGGTCTGGGGCATCGACCGCCTGCGCTGCGTCTATGGCTGGTCCATGGGCGCGCAGCAGGCCTATCACTGGGCTGCCGCCTTCCCCGACGCCGTGGAGCGCATCGTCGTGAACTGCGGCTCCGCGCGCACCGCCGTGCACAACCGCGTCTTCCTGGCCGGGCTGGTCGCGACGCTGGAGGCTGCGCCGGAATACCAGGGCGGGGGCCGCTTCGCCGCGCAGCCCGCGGCGGCGCTGAACGCCTTCGGCCGCATCTACGCCGGCTGGGCAGTGAGCCAGGACTTCTACCGCGCCGGCCTGCACCTTGCCACGGCCCCGGACCTGGAGACCTTCCTGCAGCGGGACTGGGTGGAGCGTTTCGCCCGCCGCCGCGCGGAGGACCTGCTCGCGCAGCTCCGCACCTGGGATGCGGGCGACATCGCGGACCATCCGCGCTTCGGCGGCGACCTGCCGGCCGCGCTGCGCGCCATCACCGCGCGCGTGCTGCTGATGCCGGGCGCGACGGACCTCTACTTCCGCGTGGCCGACAACGAGGCCGAGCTGCCGCACCTGCGCCACGCCGCGCTGCGCCCCATCCCGAGCATCTGGGGCCACCGCGCGGGCAACCCGGCGACGAACCCGCCCGACGCCGCCTTCCTGCGTGCGCAGGTGCGGGACTGGCTGGAGAGCTGAGGGCTATGCCTCCAGCCCCGCCATGATGGCGGGGATCTCGGCCAGAAGCTCCCGCGCCAGGAAGCCGACGCGGCCCTGGCGCCGCGCCAGCCGCTCCCCTGCCTCGCCATGCAGGAACACGGCCCAGATGGTGGCCTCCATCGGCGTGGCGCCGCGCGCCAGCAGCCCGGCCAGGATGCCGGCCAGCGTGTCGCCGGAGCCGGAGGTGGCGAGCCCGACATTGCCGCGCGGCGAGAACCAGGCCTGGCCCTGCGGCGTGACGACGAAGGTGCCAGCGCCCTTCATCGCGACCACCGCATGCAGCAGCGCCGCCGCCTCCCGCGCCGCGCCGAGGCGGTCCGCCAGCACCGCGTCGCGCGGGATGCCGAGCAGCGTCGCCATCTCCCCCGCATGCGGAGTGACGACGACGCGCCCGGCGAGCCCGGCCTCGCGCAGTACGGCCCGCAGCGCGTCGGGGTGATGCAGCGCAGCCGCGTCCAGCACGAACCGCGTCGCCGTGCCCGCGGCATGGCCCAGCAGCCGCGCGGCGAGGGTGCAGGCGATTCCCCCCTCCATCATGCCGGGGCCGACCACCACGGAGTCGGCCTGCCCGACCCGCTGGGCCAGCACCTCCGCCGCGTCGGGCGCGACCTCGCCATCCTCTGTCTCGGGCAGGCCGGTCACCCGCGCCTCCGGCAGCGCGAGCGCGAGGCCAGGGGCGACGGAGGCCGCGGTCGCGACCTGCAGCTTGCCCGCGCCCGCCCGCAGCGCGCCGAGAGCGGCGAGCAGCGCGCCGCCCGGCACCTCCCGGCTGCCGGCCACGACCAGCACGCGGCCGCGCGCGTCCTTGTCGTCCCCGTCCATGTGGCGCGGCAGCGGCATGCCCCGCAGCAGCGCCTCGTCCACCTCCCTCATCGCGCGCCGGCCACGGCATC
>DASQNQ010000089.1:0-3842 GCA_035644895.1 Acetobacteraceae bacterium
AACACCTAGCTTCGTTGTCATGTGCCCGCCCGTTGCGCGGCGCATGAGGAGTCCGGCATCAATCACAGGTTCCGGTCGACGCAGCCCGTGACACACGCTTCCACGGTCCACTCGGGCTGCACGCAGGCCTACCCTGACGCAAGGCTTGCCCACCCGTCACGTCGCGGCGGAAGATCCACGCCAATACACCGACCGGGAGATACACGACCATGAAGCGATCCGAGTTTTTCCAGTTGATTGCCGCCACTGCGCTCGCCGGCGCAAGCGGCTTGCCGGTAACCGCGCATGCGCAATCCGACGCTGGCATGACGCTGCGTGCCGGCATCAAGCTCAGCCCGACCTCGATGGATCCGCACTTCCGTCTTTCCGGCGAGCAGGGCCTGCTGCGCGCGATGCATGCGCGCCTGGTCGGCATGTCGCCCGACGGTAAGCCGGAGCCAGGCATCGCCGAAAGCTGGCGCACCCTCGGCGACGGCCGCGTCTGGGAGTTCAAGCTCCGTGGCAATGCGCGGTTCAGCGACGGCACTCCGATCACCGCCGAGGACGTCGCGTTCAGCCTGGCACGCGTGCCACGCATCGAGGGCTCGGCCGGCGCCTATCAGATCTTCGTGCGCGCCATCACGCGTGTGGAGGTCAAGGATCCGCGTACCATCCACCTCCACACCGCCGCGCCCTACCCCTTCATGGTCGAGGACATGACCGAGATCGCCGTGATCTCGAAGTCGCTCGGCGACGACCTGCGCACAACCGACTTCAACTCAGGCAAGGTCGCCGTCTTCTCCGGCCCCTACTCCCTCGAGGACCACCGCTTCGGCGAGTTCGTGGCGATGCGGCGCAACCCGCACTGGTACGGCCCGCAGCCAGTCTTCGAGCGCGCGAACTTCCGCGTCATCTCGACCGATTCGAGCCGCGTCGCCGCGCTGCTCGCCGGCGACGTGCAGGCGATCGACGAGCTGCCGGTGCACGACATCGCGCGGCTCCGGCGTGACCCGGCGCTGAACGTGACGCAGATCGCCGGCATGCGCGTAATGTACGTCGCGATGGACATGGAACGCGACGTCTCGCCGCACATCCGGGATGCGAACGGCCAGCCGATGGCGCGCAACCCCCTCAAGGATCCGCGCGTGCGCCAGGCGCTCTCCTACGCCATCAACCGCGAGGCGATTGTTGAGCGGGTGATGGACGGAGCAGCAACCGTCGCATCCAACCTGTTGCCGGATGGAACGCCGGGCACCTCTTCGGCGCTGGGCGTCACGCCCTTCGAGCCCGAGCGCGCCCGCCGCCTGCTGGCCGAGGCGGGATACCACAATGGCTTCCAGGCGACGATCCACGCGACCAACGACCGCTATCCTAACGACGACCGCGTGGCACAGGCCATCGCGCAGTTCTGGACGCGCGTCGGTGTGCGCACGGACGTCGTCACGATGCCGAACGCGGCGTACTTCCCTGCCGCCGCACGCCAATCCTTCAGCATCATGGCGGCGCAGTACGGGGCGGACAATGTCAGCTATGCCTACCGCGCCCTGGTGCACACCTTCGACCGCGACCGGGGCCTCGGAACCGCCAACCGAACCCGCCATTCGAGCCCGCGGGCCGATGCGCTCGTGGCGGAGGCTCTGACCACAATGGACGAGGCGCAGCGCAACGCGCTGCTGGCCCGCGCGGCCGACATTGCGATCGGGGAGGAGGCGGTCATCCACATGATCTACCACCCTGCCTATGTCTATGCCGCGCGGAAGCCGATCTCGGTGACGCCCTACTACAACGGCGCCTTCCTGCCGCAGGCTGTGAGGCAGGTCTGACGATGCGCATCGCTGTCCTGCAGTTCACGCACGAGACCGTGACCTTCCTTCCCTTCGACACCACCGAGGCGGACTTCCGCTATCCCGGATCGCCTGTCTCGGGCGAGGCGCTGCTGGCAACCGACCCGAAGGGCTACATGGGCGGCTTCGTGCAGGTGGCGCGCGAGCACCATGGCGTGGACCTGGTCGGCATCGAATCGCCGCTCTGGCCGAAGACGGGCACGGGTTCCGGCTGGATTACCAATGAGGCCTTCGAGGTCTTCCTAGGCCGCATGGTGGGGCAGTTGCGCTCCGAGGGTCCATTCGACGGCGTCTACATGGCACTGCACGGCGCAATGGGCGTGCGCGGCGTGCCCCGCCCGGAGGCGGAGATCGCCCGGCGCGTGCGTGAGGCTGTCGGGCGGAAGGCGGTGCTCGTCGGCACCTTCGACCCGCATGGGAACGAGGACGGGGAGTTCCTCCGCCATGCCGACATGGCGTTCTGCGTGAAGTACTTTCCCCATTACGACATGCACCTGCAGGGCGAGCGTGCCGCCCGCATGCTGGTGCGCGCGGTCCGCGGCGGCTTTCGCCCTGCCACCGCGACGGTCAAGGTGCCGGTGATCTCGCCCACCGTGCTACAGTGGACCGGCACCTCGCCCTGGATGGACCTCGTGCAGCGTGCGCTGGTGTGGGAGGCCCGGGAGCCCGGCGTCTTCGTCAATGTCTTCTTCGGATTTCCCTGGTGCGACGTGCCGGATGCCGGAATGACCGTGCAGGTGCTCACCGACGGGAGGCCCGACCTTGCCCAGCAGGTCGCGCAGGACATGGCCGGCTGGATCTGGCGCCGGCGCGCAGACCTGCTCAACACCACCAAGCTGCATCGCATGACCGACGGCGTCGCGCTGGCACGCCAGGCGGTGGAGGCGGACCGTGCGCCGGTCGTTCTCGCCGATTACAGCGATCGCTCCGGCTACGCGACCTGGCTGTTGCGCGAGATCGTGACCCAGGGGCTCTCGCGCACGCTCGTGGCGACGATTGCCGACCCGGCCGCCGTGCAGGCCGTGCTCGAGGCCGGCGCAAGGCCGGGTGACCCGTTCGACCGCGAAATCGGCGGCCGCGCCGATGAGAGCGCAGGTGAGCCGGTGCGCATCTCCGGCACCGTGCTCGGCAGCGCTGAAGCCACCACGCCGCGGGCCATGGGCGGCGGGCAGCGCTGGGTCCTGGTCCGCTTCGGGAAAGGGAACGTGCTCGTGCTCAGCCCCTTCCTGGTGCAGATCACCGAGCCGCAGGAGCTGTGGAGCCTCGGCCTGAGAGCAGAGGACTTCGACGTGATCGCCATCAAGTCGCGCGCGCATTTCCGACGCGGCTTCGACGACAGCGGCTTCGCGCGGACCATCCTGCTGGTGGAACCGGATCAGCCCTTCCTCGGTACCGCACGGCTTGAGGGGCTCCGCTACGAGCACCTCGACCTGAATGCATTCTATCCCTACGGCGCACCAGCGGATCCGGTGAGTGAACTTCCGATCGGGGGGGAAACTTAGCCAGGTGTCCATCAACCCGGCAGCAGGCCAGCCGTCCGTAGCCGTAGCGGACCCGGCTCGCGGCCAGGTCACGCAGCCGGATGCGCAGCTCCGTCTGTGAGTTTCGCCGCGAGCGGTACCGCTGCGACGGCCGCCGGAACCCTGTCGTGCTGCAGGCCCGTCGCTCGCGCACGCCATGGGCGCCCTGCGGATGGCGCACCACCTCGCGGCGAACGGCGGGCCTCGCCACTTTCGGCGCAGCGTCCGCGCCTTCGGCCCGAACCCTGCAGCATCGACTTGTCGAGCGCCGGCCGTCCACTACGCGGCCAGACCCTCGAGCTGCTTCAGCCGCCGGATCTCCACCACGCCCATCCCGGCGAACCGCTTCCTCCACCTTTAGGACGGCGGCTCGGACACGCCGGACTTGCGGCAGATCCCGGCCATCGCCGTGCCGGTGTCCGCCTGCCGCAGAGCGAAAGCGATCTGCTCATCCGTGTATCGTTTGCGCTTCATGGCACGCTCCTTCAGGGGTCAGAGT
>DASQNQ010000090.1:0-22962 GCA_035644895.1 Acetobacteraceae bacterium
ACTTCGCCCGCGGCCAGGACCGGGTCTGGCTCGAGGGCGTTGCCGCGAATGAGGTCACCCAGGTCGTCGAAACCCGGTGGGGCCAGCAGGGCCTTGCCGTCAACCTGGGCCAGGGCGAGGGCTTGTTCCTCGCCGGCATCACCCAGCCCCTCGGCGCGGCGGACCTGGTCTTCGCGTGACGGAGCGCGGCGGCGGGCGGTCAGCCCGCCGCCGCATCCCGGTCCGGCGCCAGCACGGTGATGGCGGCCGGCAGCACGCGGAAGCGCGCGGGTGTCGAGGTGGTCAGCTCGCCATCCGTGTTCACCGGCCGCGGGCGGCGCGTGCGGATCTCGGCCTCCCGGCAGGTCGCCGTCCGCACCTCCTGCCACATCCCGTGCGTCCCGGCGCGGAAGGCGGGGTACACCAGGGCGAGCCGCCACAGCCGCTGGAACTCCAGGCTGTAGAGGTTGAGCTGCCCGTCATCGATCGTGGCGTCCTGCTCCACCGTCAGCCCGCCGCCGTAGTGCCGCCCGTTCCCGACGGCGACCTGGATGGTCCGCACACGTGCCGCGCTGCCGTCGAAGCGCAGCTCGGCGCTGAAGGGGCGCATGTGCCAGAGCGCGCCGAGCGTCGCCGCGGCATAGCCGAACACGCCCCAGCGGCGCTTCACCTCCCGCGTCAGGTTGCGCGTCACGTCCACCGACAGGCCGATGCTGGCCACGTTGAAGAAGGGGTGCCCGTTCACCTCGCCGAGGTCGATCCGGCGCGTCCGCCCGGCCGCGACCACCTGCGCCGCGCCCTCCAGGTCGGTCGGGATGCCGAGCGTCCGGGCCAGGTCGTTCGCGGTGCCGAGCGGCAGGATGCCGAGCGGCAGCCCCGTCTCCATCAGCGCCGGCGCCGCGGAGTTCATGGTGCCGTCGCCGCCGCCGAGCACGACCATGTCCACGAAGGGGGCCGTGCGGCGGATCGTCGCGCGCAGCGCCTCCGCGTCCATGCAGTCCTCGCGCAGCAGCGTGATGCCCGCATCCTTCAGCAGGGACGCCGCGCTCTCGGCCGCGTCCCGGCCGCTCCGACTTTTCGCGTTGACGACCAGCAGCGCGCGCCGCTCGGCCACCGGCGCCCGACCCGCCACGTCGTCATCGTCCACCACGCGCCGAGGCTCCTTCTGCATGGCAGGAAAGCCCGCTGCCGCTCCGGGTTCCGCTCGCGTCAGCCCTCTGGCGGCAGGTCGAGGCGCAGCGCCTCTCGGCCCGAGCCGGGCAACTCCGGGAAGCGGCTGCGCACCAGCGGGTCATGGCCCGGGATCACCAGTCCCTCCGCACCGTCCGCCAGCGCGACGCAGCGGCGCCAGCCCTGCACCATGGCGCCGAGGTCGAAGACGATCGGGAAGGGGTTCCCGCGGCGCATGTTGGCATAGTAGTGGCTTGCGTCGCTGGCCAGCACCAGCGGGCCGCGCGCCGTCTCCACCCGCACCACCTGCAGCCCGTCCGAATGTCCGCCGACGCGGTGCAGCGTGATGCCCGGCACGACCTCGCCCTCCCCGTCGTGGAAGACCACGCGCTCCGCATACACGGCGCGCACCAGGTGCACCACGTCCTCCACCTCGAAGGGGTGGCGGAGGCATCGGGCGCACATGTGGCGCCCGGTCGCGAAGGCCACCTCCCGGTCCTGGACGTGGAGGCGGGCGTTCGGGAACAGGCCGAGGTTGCCGGCGTGGTCGTAGTGCAGGTGCGTGATCACGACGTCCGCGATGCGCGCCGGATCGCTGCCCACGGCCCGCAGGCACTCCGCCACCGGGCGCAGGAGGGTGCGGCCGCGTTGCGTCGCGGTGGCCTCGTCGAAGCCGGTGTCCACCAGCACCTCGCGCCCGTCCGGCCCGCGCAGCAGCCAGACGAAGTAGTCCATCGGCATCGCGTCGTGCGCGTCCTCGACCGGCATGAGGAAGTTCGCCTGCGCGTTGCGCTCATGCGCCGCGTAGCGCAGCGCGATCACCTGCCATGCCATCGCCGTCAACCCCGCTGCGGCACGCGGGGGGATGCGAGTTCGACGCCTGCGAGCCCCTCGCTGAACCGCGCGAGCGCCGTGTGGTCCTGCCCCGGCCCGAGCGTCGCGGCGGCCGCGGCCCACATCTCCCGGCACAGGGCGGAGAGCGGCGCGGCCGTCCCCGTCTCCCGCGCCACCTGCAGGGCGATCGAGAGATCCTTGACCATCAGGTCGAGCCCGAAGCCCGAATCGAAGCCGCGCGAGAGCACGAACTGCGCGAATTTCCTGTCGGTGCTGTTGTTGCGGCCGGTGGAGGCGTTCAGCACCTCGACCATCGTCGCGGGATCGAGGCCGAAGCGCTGCCCGACCAGCAGCGCCTCCACCCCCACCAGGAAGCCGGCGGCGCTGACCAGGTTGTTCAGCGCCTTCATGGCCTGGCCCGCGCCGACATCGCCGCACCGCGTGACCGTGCTGCCCATGGCGCGCAGCACCGGCTCCACCTGCGCCAGCGCGCCCTCCTCGCCGCCCGCCATGATGGAGAGCGTGCCGTCCTCCGCCCGCGCCACGCCGCCGGAGACGGGCGCGTCCACCATCGCGACGCCGAGCGCTGCGAGATCACGCGCGAGGCGCTGCGTGGCCGATGGCTCGCCGGAGGACATCTCGACCACGACCGTGCCGCGCGCGAGGGCCGGGCGCATCGCGCCGAGCACCTCCTCCACCTCGCGGCTCGTGGGCAGCATGGTGATGACGACCGCGGCCCCCTCCGCGGCGGCGGCCGGATCGGGCGCGGCGGTGCCGCCGTGGCGCGCCGCGAACTGCGCCGCACGGCCGGGCGCAGCGTCCAGCACGCGCAGCGCATGGCCCGCCGCGACAAGGCGCGCGGCCATGGGCCAGCCCATCCGCCCGATGCCGGCGAAGGCGATCTGCGCCATGGCCTCAGTCCAGCCGCAGGTCGAGGGCGCGGAGCACGGGCCAGACCACCGCACGCTCGGCGTCCAGCATCGCCCGGTGCTCGGCGGGGCCGCCCGGGAGGGGTTCCAGCCCGATCTCGCCCATGCGCGCCTGCACCGCGGGATCCGCGACGGCCTCGGCGAGCGTCGCGGAGAGGCGCGCGGCGACTGCATCCGGCGTGCGGGCGGGGGCCGTCAGCCCCTGCCAGGCGAAGGCGGAGAAACCGCGCGTGCCGAGCGCCTGGTCCGCTATGGGCACGCCGGGGAGCGGACCGATCGGCGCGGGCGAGAGGACGGCAAGCGGCCGGATGCGCCCCTCCCGCAGCAGCGGGCCGCCGGCCGCCATGTCCACCACCGCGGCCTCCACCGTCCCGGCCATCAGGTCGTTCATCACCGGCGCCATGCCGCGATAGGGCACGTGGTTGAACCGCAGGCCGAGGTCGGAGGCCAGCCGCTCCATCGCGACATGGTGCGGGGAGCCGACGCCCGGCGTGCCGAAATCCACCCGCCCGGGGTTGGCGCGCACCCGCGCCAGCAGGTCGGCGCCGCTCCGCGCCTCGGAGGAGGGGCGCACCGCCAGCACCAGGTGGAACCGCGCCATCAGCCCGAGCAGCCGCAGGTCGCGGTCCGGCTCATACCCCAGGGAACGGTAGAGCACGGGGTTGAAGACGAGCGTCTCGTTCCCCGCCGTGAACACCGTGTGTCCGTCCGGCTCCGCCGTCGCGGCGGCCTGCGCGGCAAGGTTCGTCGCGGCGCCCGGCCGGTTCTCGACGACGACGGGCTGGCCGAGGCGCGCGGACATGGCGGCGCCGACAAGCCGCGCCAGCACGTCGGTCCCCCCGCCCGGCGGGTAGCCGACGATCCAGCGGATCGGGCGGCTCGGCCAGGCCTGCGCGCGGGCGGCCCCGGCTGGCACCAGCGCGGCGGCCGCCAGCGCGGCGCGGCGTGTGAGATGCATCACCTTCCCCTCCGTCATGTCAGCCGCACCGGAAGGTGCAGGAAGCCGCGGAACCGCGCCCGCCCGCCGCGCACCGCGGCACCCGCCGCCCGGTAGCGCGGGAAGCGCGCGACGAAGCGCGAGACGGCGACGCGCCCCTCCAGCCGCGCCAGCGCAAGGCCCGCGCAGACATGCGGCCCGCCCGCGAAGGCGAGGTGCCGGTTCGGTCGCCGCGTGATGTCGAAGCGCTCGGGGTCTTCGAACCGCGCCGGGTCGCGGTTCGCGGCGCCGATGCAGAGCGTGACGGGCGTGCCCGGCGCGACCTCCTCCTCCCCGATCCGCGCGGGCTTGACGCAGCGCCGGTTGCCGAGCTGGTTCGAGCTCTCGTAGCGCAACATCTCCTCGACGGCGGTTTCGACCAGGCCCGGGTTCTCCAGCAGGCGTGCGCGCTCGGCGGGGAAGCGCATCAGCAGCTCCAACCCGTTGCCGATCAGGTTCGTCGTGGTCTCGTGCCCGGCATTGAGCAGGAAGATGCAGTTGTGCAGCAGCTCGTGCTCCGTCAGGCGCTCGCCATCGGCTTCGCCCGCGATCAGGCGCGTCAGGATGTCGGTCGCCGGGTCGCCTGGCCGCGCCCGCCGCTGCGCCACCAGGGTGCGGAGGTAGCCGAGGAACTCCGTGACGGCCCGGTTTCCGCGCGCTGCGGCCGCCTCGTCCAGCACCGGCTCCAGCGCGCCGAGGATCGCGAGCGACCAAGCCCGCAGCGGCCCGCGCTCGTCATGTGGCACGTCAAGGAGGTTGCCGATGATCTCGACCGGGATGACGGCGGCGAAGTCCTCGATCAGGTCGGCCTCGCCACGCGCCGCCATCGCGTCCAGCAGCCCGTCCACCAGCCGCACCAGGCCGGGATCCATCGCCGCGATGGCGCGCGGCGTCAGCGCGCCCGCGATCAGGCGCCGCACGCGGGTGTGCAGCGGCGGGTCGTTGAACACCAGGCTGGAGGTGTGGTGCTCGAAGAGCGGCGTGTCGCCGTACTTCGGGCGGAACTCGGCCCGCTTGTCCGAGGAGAAGGCGGCGGTGTCGCGGTAGACGGCGTCGAGGTCCGCCCAGCGCGTCAGGAACAGGCTGCCGTCGGGCATGCGCCGCACCGGCTGGTGGCGGCGCAGCGCGGCGTAGGTGGGGTAGGGGTCCTCATAGAAGGAGGGGGTCAGCCGCCGCAGGTCGAAGTCCTCGGCCAGCGCCGCGTCGCCCGCATCGGCCAGGGCATGCACCGTCGTCACAGGCCGCCGTTCCTCCCGTTCTTGGCGGGCAGGGTAGGACCGGCGCCGCCCTGCCGGCAACTGCCCAAGGCTTGGCCGCATTGCCTGCGGATTGGCGCGCCCGCGCACGCCTTCGGCCCCTGTGAGGCGTGTGGCACGTTGCTTGCTGCGCCCTTCTCCCGGTAGGACTGGCCCACGCCGATGCGGCACCCCGCCACTGGATGCCAGGCGCCGCCCCGGCCACGGGCGGCCTTTCGCGGTCAAGCCGCCGCCCACCCCCTTCGCGAAGCCCCGATCCATGCCGCTGCACGTCGCTCTCCACCACCGCACCTCCTACCGCTACGACCGGCTGGTGGAGATGGGTCCGCAGACCATCCGGCTGCGCCCGGCGCCACATGCCCGCACGCCCATCGTCTCCTACTCGTTGAAGATCGAGCCGCGCGCGCACTTCATCAACTGGCAGCAGGACCCGCAGGGCAACTTCCTGGCGCGCGTCGTCTTCCCCGAGCGCGTGCGGCAGTTCGATGTCACCGTGGACCTCGTGGCCGACATGGCCACCATCAACCCCTTCGACTTCTTCCTGGAGCCGCAGGCCGAAAGCTGGCCCTTCGCCTACGACCCGGTGCTGGAGGAGGAGCTGGCCCCCTTCCGCAAGCTGGTCGAGCCGGGGCCGATGCTTGCCGCCCTGCTGGCCGAGGTGCCGCGCGGCGGGCAGGCCACGGTGGACATGCTGGTCGCGCTCAACCGGCTGGTGCAGTCCCGCGTGTCCTACGTCGTGCGCATGGAGCCGGGCGTCTGGACGGCGGAGGAGACGCTCTGCCACGGCAAGGGCTCCTGCCGCGACTCCGCCTGGCTGCTGGTGCAGCTGCTGCGCCACCTCGGCTACGCGGCGCGCTTCGTCTCGGGCTACCTGATCCAGCTCGTCGCCGACGTGAAGCCGGTGGAGGGGGCCGAGGGGCCCTCCGAGGACTTCACCGACCTGCATGCCTGGACCGAGGTCTACCTGCCGGGCGCGGGGTGGATCGGCCTCGACCCAACCTCGGGGCTGATGGCGGGGGAGGGGCACATCCCGCTGGCGGCCACGCCCGAGCCCGCCTCCGCCGCGCCGGTCAGCGGGCTGGTGGGCGAGAGCAAGTCCGAGTTCGACTTCGCCATGTCGGTCACGCGCGTGCGGGAGACGCCGCGCGTGACGAAGCCCTACTCCGAGCGGCAGTGGCAGGACATCCTGGCCGCGGGCTCGGCAGTGGACCGCGCGCTCAAGGCCGGCGACGTGCGCCTGACCATGGGCGGCGAGCCCACCTTCATCGCGACCGACGACATGGACGCGCCGGAGTGGAACACGGCGGCCCTCGGCCCCACCAAGCGCCGCTACGCCGGGCGGCTGCTGCGGCGCCTCGCCGCGCGCTGGGCGCCCGGCGCCGCGCTGCAGTACGGGATGGGCAAGCACTACCCGGGCGAGCAGCTGCCCCGCTGGGCGCTGCACGCCCACTGGCGCGCGGATGGCGAGCCCGCCTGGCGCGACGGCGCGCTGCTCGCCTCCGACGACACGAAGGACACCGCGACGGCGCAGGACGCGGCGCGCTTCGCCGCGGCGCTGGCCGAGCGCCTGCAGCTGGACCCCGCGCTGGTGCGGCCGGCGCATGAGGACATCCACTACTATCTCTGGCGCGAGAAGCGCCTGCCCGGCAACGTGGTCGCCGAGGATGCGCGGCTGCGCGACGGGCTGGAGCGCGACCGCATCGCGCGCGTCTTCGCCCAGGGCCTCGCCGCGCCGGTCGGCTCCGTGCTGCCCCTGCGGCGCGTGGTGCGGGACGGCACGCGGCGCTGGCAGTCCGGCCGCTGGCACTTCCGGGACGACACGCTGTTCCTGCTGCCGGGCGACAGCCCGGTCGGCCTGCGCCTGCCGCTCGACAGCCTGCCCTGGATGTCGCCCGAGGACGCGGCGCGGGAGTTCGAGGCCGAGCCCGACCCCTTCGCCCCGCGCGATCCGCTGCCCCCGCGCCAGGCGCTGGCGCGCGTGGAAGCGCCGGAGCGCGACCTGTTCCGCCCCGTGCCGCAGGACAGGCCCGTGGTCGGCCGGTCCGACCCCGGCGTGGTGCGCACTGCGCTCGCGGTCGAGGCGCGCGGCGGCATCCTCCACGTCTTCTTCCCGCCCGTGGTCCAGGCCGAGGACTGGCTCGATCTTGCCGCGGCGGTCGAGGCGACGGCCGCCGAGACGGGCCGGCCCGTGGTGCTGGAGGGCTACCTGCCGCCGCGCGACCCGCGGCTGCTCTCCTTCTCCGTCACGCCCGACCCCGGCGTCATCGAGGTGAACGTCCACCCCGCCTCAGGGTGGGCCGAGCATGTGCAGCGCACCGAGGAGCTCTACGAGGAGGCCCGGCAGGTCGGGCTTTCCGCCGAGAAGTTCATGCTGGACGGCCGCCATGTCGGCACCGGCGGCGGCAACCACGTGGTGATGGGCGCGGCGAAGCCCGAGGACAGCCCCTTCCTGCGGCGGCCGGACCTGCTGAAGTCGCTGCTCGGCTTCTGGCACAACCACCCGGGCCTCTCCTACCTGTTCAGCGGGCTCTTCATCGGCCCGACGAGCCAACACCCGCGCGTCGACGAGGCGCGCGGGGACGCGCTGCGGGAGCTGGAGATCGCCTTCGCGCAGGTGCGGCCGGGCAGGGAGGTTGCGCCCTGGCTGGTGGACCGGCTGTTCCGCAATATCCTCGCCGACATGACCGGCAACACGCACCGGACCGAGTTCTGCATCGACAAGCTCTACGCGCAGGAAAGCGCCTCGGGCCGGCTCGGTCTGGTGGAGTACCGCGGCGCCGAGATGCCGCCGCATGCCCGCATGGCGGCCGCACAATCGCTGCTGATGCGCTCGGCCATCGCCGCCTTCTGGCAGCGGCCCTATGAGCGTCGCCTGGTGCGCTGGGGCACGCGGCTGCACGACGAGTTCATGCTGCCCCACTACGTCCGCCAGGACGTGCTCGACGCGCTGGAGGAGCTGGGGGAGCTGGGCTTCCCGCTCGACCCCGCCTGGTTCGCACCGCACCACGAGTTCCGCTTCCCCCGCATCGGGGAGGTGACCGTGCGCGGCACCGCGCTTGAGCTGCGCCACGCGCTGGAGCCCTGGCACGTGCTGGGTGAGGAGCAGGCGGCGGGCGGCACCGCGCGCTACGTGGACAGCAGCACGGAGCGCGTGCAGGCCCGCGTGACGGGCTGGGTGGAGGAGCGCTTCATCCTCGCCTGCAACGGCCGCGCCGTGCCGCTTTCCCGCACGGAGACCGAGGGCGAGTATGTCGGCGGCGTGCGCTTCAAGGCCTGGGCGCCGCCTTCCGCGCTGCACCCTGCCATTCCGGCGCAGTCGCCCATCGTGTTCGACGTCTACGACCGCTGGACGGGCCGCTCCCTCGGCGGGCTGACGCACCATGTCGCCCACCCCGGCGGCCGCAACTACGAGACGCTGCCGGTGAACGCGAACGAGGCCGAGGCGCGGCGGCGCATCCGCTTCCAGCCCTTCGGCCACACGCCCGGCCCGATGCCGGAGCCCCGGCTGCGCATCGCGCCCGAGGCGCCGCGCGCCCTTGACCTGAGGTACGCACAGGTTGAGTGAGAAGGGGTGACGGCGGAGCCACCCCTCGACGAGATGGTCAGCGGCGGGCAGATCCGCCCGCACTGGCGCCGCGTCTTCGGCACCGTCTCCGACCTCGGCGCCGAGACGCTGGCCGAGCGCGGGCGCCACCTGGACCGCCTGCTGACGGAGGAGGGCCTCACCTCCCTCCTGCCCGGCGAGTCGCCGGTGCGGCTGCGCTGCGATCCCATTCCCCTGCTGCTGAACGCTGCCGAGTTCGCGGAGCTGGAGGCCGGGCTCGCGCAGCGCGCCGAGCTGCTGGAACGGGTGCTGGCCGACATCCACGGGCCGCAGGAGCTGCTGGCCTCGGGCGCCCTGCCGCCGGCCATCGTGCACGCCAACCCCGCCTTCCTGCGTTCCGCCCGCATGCGCCTGGACGGGGTGGAGGCGCCGCCGCAGCGGCCCCTGCACGTCTATGCCGCGGACCTGCTGCGGGGCCCGGACGGCGCCTGGCGCGTGCTGGCCGACCGCACCGCGGATGCCGCCGGCGCCGGCTACGCGATCGAGAACCGCCGCGCCCTGGCGCGTGCCCTGCCGGAGCTGTTCCGGGCCGAGCGCCAGGTCATGCGCCTCGAACCCTTCTTCGAGGCCTGGCAGGACAGCCTGGAGCGCCTGGCCCCCGCGGGCGCCGCGCCCACCCTTGCGCTGCTGACGCCCGGCCCGGCCGACAAGCTGTGGTTCGAGCACGTGGTGCTGGCGCGCGAGCTGTCCTGCGCGCTGGTGCAGGACGGCGACCTGACGGTGCGCGACGGCATCCTGCACGTGAAGACGCTGAACGGCCTGCGCCGCGTGGCCGTGCTGCTGCGCCGGCAGGATGGCCGCACGCTCGACCCGCTGGAGCAGGACCCCGGCTCGGCCGGGGGCGGCGTGCCGGGGCTGCTCGATGCCGCGCGGACCGGCGCGCTCTGCATCGTCAACGCCCCCGGCGCGGGCTTCGCGGAGGCCCCGGCGCTGGCCGCCTTCCTGCCCGCCCTCGCCCCGCGCCTGCTGGGGGAGGCGCTGCGGCTCCCGGGCGCGGAGGCGCTCTGGCTGGCGGAGGAGGCGGCGCGGGCGCGCGTGCTGGCCGACCCGGGCGCCTGGCGGCTCCGCTCCGCGCAGGACGGGCGGGCGCGGCCCGTGCCGATCGCCAACCTGTCGGCTGCCGGGCGGGCGCGGCTGCTCGGGCTGCTGGCAGCGACGCCCGCGGGGTGGATCGCCTGCGCGCCCGTCCAGCCCTCCGTCGCACCCTGCCTCGGACCCGGCGGGCTGGTGCCGCAGCCCGTCGCGCTGCGGATGTTCCTCCTCCATGACGGCACGGGCTGGCGCGCCATGCCCGGCGGCCTCGGCCGCGCGCTGACCGAGGCCGACGCGGCGGCGGGGCGGCTGCCGCTGCACGGCCTCGCCAAGGATGTCTGGG
This sequence comes from Acetobacteraceae bacterium, assembly GCA_035644895.1. GTDB lineage: Bacteria > Pseudomonadota > Alphaproteobacteria > Acetobacterales > Acetobacteraceae > Falsiroseomonas. The sequence goes on from DASQNQ010000090.1 coordinate 10,124, forward strand.
TGCTGGCCGAGGACGCCTACGCCGAGATCCGCGGCCCCGCCCGCGCCGCCGCCGCGCCGCTGCCAATCCGCCGCGCCGCCGGCGAGCTGCCGAGCCGGGTCGCGGACGACTTCTTCTGGCTCGGCCGCTACCTGGAACGCGCCGAGGCCGCCGCGCGCCTGCTGCGCGTGACGGCCGAGCGCCTGGACCGGCCCGCGCCGACGCCGCGCGAGCAGGCGGAGATCCGTTCGCTGTCCGAATGCCTGATCGTCGCGGGCCTCGCGATGCCGGAGGCGGTGCGCGGCGTCGGCGCCGGCGTGCTGGCCTCGGAGCTCCTGGTCGCGGCGCGACCCGGCGGCGCGCTGCCCGGCCTGCTGCGGCAGGTCTCGCGCATCGCCGAGCGCCTGCGCGATCGCCTGACCGAGGAGGTCCACGCCATCGTCGGCCGCGGCCTGGCGGCGCTGGTCGGGACGCTGGAGGACCTGCCGCCGGCCCATGACCCCGGGCGGCGGGGGCTGGAGCCGTTGCAGGACGCGATGGCCGTTGTGCTCGGCTTCTCCGCCACCGTCGCCGGGCTCGCCGCCGAGAACATGGTGCGCGGCGGGGGGCGGCTGTTCCTCGACCTCGGGCGGCGGGTCGAGCGCGCGCAGGCGGTCGCGGCCGAGATCGCCTGCCTGCTCGACCAGCCCGGCGCGACCGCGCAGCCGGCGCGGCTGGAGCCGGGGCTCCGGCTCGCCCTCGTGCTGCGCGACTCCGTCATCACCTACCGCAGCCGCTACCTCAGCCTGCTGCAGCCCGCGCCGGTGCTCGACCTCGTGCTGGCGGACGAGGGCAACCCGCGCGGCCTCGCCTTCCAACTGGCCGCCGCGCGCGACCTGCTGGCCGGGCTGGGGAGGGAAGGGGCATCGGAGGATCCGGGCCTCGCCGCCTCCGCGGGGGGGCTGCTCGACGCTGCGCGGGCCCTGCCGGCGGAGGTCGCGGCGGCGCCGGATCCGGGGCTGGCTGCCGCGCAGCTCCCGCCGCGGCTGCGCGGGCTGGCCACGGAGGTGGCCGGCCTGTCCGACGGGATCACCCGCCTCTACTTCGCGCTGCTGCCCGCCCCGCGCAGCCTGGGTCTGGAGGGGGAGGCGCGGCGCCTGCGCGGGGCGGCGTGAGGTTCCTGGTCCGCCACAGCACGCGCTACGCCTATGGCAGCCCTGTGGAGCTTGCGGCGCACCTGCTGCACCTCCGCCCGCGCCCGACCCCCTGGCAGCGCGTGATCTCGGAGGGGCTGGTGGCGGAGCCCGCGCCCGCGCGGCGCCGGGACGGGCTGGATCACTTCGGCAACCCGGTGACCTGGCTGTTCCTCGACACGCCGCATCCCGCCTTCGAGGTGACGGGCGAGGCGGTGGTGGAGGTGCGCTTTCCCGACCCGCCCCCCGCCGCCGCGACCCCGCCCTGGGAGTGGGTGGCGCGCGCGGCCGCGCAGGGCGGCCCGGACGGCTTCGAGGCGGCGGAGTTCGCTCTGGGGAGCCCCATGGCGCCCGCGCACCCCGCCGCCGGCGCCTATGCGCGGGAGAGCTTCGCGCCCGCCCGCCCGGTGCTGGAAGCGCTGCTCGACCTCAACGCGCGCATCGGGCGCGACTTCGCCTTCCGGCCGGGCGTCACCACCGTCTCGACGCCCGTCGAGCGCGTGCTCGCGACGCGGGAGGGCGTGTGCCAGGACTTCACGCACCTGATGGTGGCGGGGCTCCGGGCGCTCGGCCTGCCGGCGCGCTACACCTCGGGCTACATCCGCACCCGCCCCGCGCCGGGCCAGCAGCAGCGGCGCGGGGCGGACCAGTCGCATGCCTGGGCTGGGTGCTGGCTTGGCCCCATGCATGGCTGGGTGGACCTCGACCCCACCAATGCGATGGTGGTGGCGGAGGAGCACGTCCTGCTCGGCTGGGGGCGCGACTTCGGCGATGTCAGCCCGCTGCGGGGCGTCATCCTCGGCGGCGGCGCGCATGCGCTCTCGGTCAGCGTGGACCTGCAGGCGCTGCGCTAGAGGAACCCCGCCCGGCCCTGGCGCGTCCTGCCGGCGCTGCCCGCTGCGCCGGGTGGGGGAGAGAAGGCCGGCATGAAGCTGTTCCGCTGCCAGCACTGCGGCCAGGTGCTGTATTTCGAGAACGTGCGCTGCGAGCGCTGCGGCCATCGCCTCGGCTACCTGCCCGACACCGCGCTGCTCTCGGCGCTGGAGGAGGAGGGCGACGGCTGGCGCGCGCTCGGCGCGCCCGGCCGCACCTGGCGCTTCTGCGACAACGCGGCGCACGACGCCTGCAACTGGATGGTCCCCGCGGCCTCGCCCAGCCCGTTCTGCGCCTGCTGCCGCCACAACCGCACCGTGCCGGACCTCTCGCTGCCGGCGAACCTGCTGGCGTGGCGGCGGATCGAGTATGCGAAGCACCGGCTGTTCTACACGCTGCTGCGCCTGCGCCTGCCGCTGGTGACGCGGGCCGAGGATCCGGAGGAGGGGCTGGCCTTCGACGTCCTGGCCGACGCCCCCGATGGCGGCCCGCGGGTGATGACGGGCCACGACAACGGCCTGATCACCATCGCCCTGGCCGAAGCCGACGATGCGCGGCGCGAGAAGCGTCGCGTCGCGATGGGCGAGCCCTACCGCACGCTGCTCGGCCACTTCCGGCACGAGATCGGCCACTGGTACTGGGACCGGCTGGTGCGCGACGGCGGCAGGCTGGACCGGGCCCGCGAGGTCTTCGGCGACGACCGCGCCGACTACGGCCAGGCGCTCCAGCGCCACTACAACGAGGGCCCGCCGGCCGACTGGCAGGAACGCTACGTCTCCACCTACGCCACCGCCCACCCCTGGGAGGACTTCGCCGAGACCTGGGCGCACTACCTGCACATCCTGGACGCGCTGGAGACGGCGGCAGCTTCCGGCCTGCGTGTCCGGCCGAAGGTGGACAGGGAAGGGGTGCTGGAGGCGGAGGTGGATTTCGATCCCTACATCGCGAAGGACGTCACGGAGCTGACGGAGGCCTGGCTGCCGCTGACCTTCGCGCTGAACAACATGAACCGCAGCATGGGGCTCGCGGACCTCTACCCCTTCATCCTCTCGCCCGCCGTCATCGCCAAGCTCGGCTTCATCCACGAGATGGTCCACGGGCGGTAGGGGCGGGAACGGCCGGGCGCGCCGCGGGTTAGGCAGAGTTCCTGAACGCTCGGGGGCGCCCTTGCCGGACCTGCAGAGCCGCGCCGAGCGGGCGCTGGATGCGCTGAGCTTCTTCGCCTCCGACGCCCGCTACGGCCTCGGCGCCTATCTCGGCGTCTACCTGATGACGGAGCACGCCTGGGACGCCGCCAGCATCGGGGCGGCGCTGTCGGTCGGCATGCTGACGGGCCTCTTCTCGCAGGCGCCGCTCGGTGCGCTGGTGGACGCGATCCGGGCGAAGCGCGCGCTGATCGCGGGCGCGGTGCTCGTGGTGACCGCGACGTGCCTGGTGATCCCGCTCTCCCCGGTGTTCTGGACGGTGTCCACGGCCGGGCTGATCGGCGCGCTGGCGGGGGTGACCATCGGGCCGACGCTGGCCGCGCTCGGGCTCGGCATCGTGGGGCCGGCGCGCTTCGCGCGGCGCGCGGGGCGGAACGAGGCGCTGTTCCATGCGGGCGACGGGTTCCTGAGCCTCGTGGTCCTGCTCCTCGCGCCGATCTTCGGCAGCCCGGTGCTGTTCTGGTCCATGGCGGTGACGGCCTCCGCCGCCGCGGCCTCGGCCGCCGCGATCCCGGAGAGGGCGATCGACCACGACGTCGCGCGCGGGCTGCTGCCGCAGGATGCGGCGCATGGCGTGCGGCCCTCGGCCTGGGGCGTGCTGCTCTCCTCGCGCCCGCTGCTCGTCTTCGCCTTCGGCGGCGCGCTGTTCACGCTTGCCAATGCGTCCATGCTCGGGCTGGTGGCGCAGAAGATGTCGGTGGGCGGCAGCGCGGGGCAGGGGCTGGCGATGACGGCGGCCTTCGCCATCGCCGCGCAGTCGGTGATGGTGCCGGTGGCCTGGATGGTCGGGGTCAGGGCGGATGCCTGGGGGCGCAGGCCGCTGCTGGTGGCGGCCTTCGCGGTGCTGGCGCTGCGCGGGGTGCTCCATGCCGCCTCCGACGACCTGGCCTGGACCATCGGCGTGCAGCTGCTGGACGGCGTCGGCGCGGGGCTGATGGGCGCGCTCTTCCCGATCGTCGTCGCGGACCTCACGCGCGGGTCGGGCCACTTCGCCGCGGCGCAGGGGGCCGTCGCGACCGTGCACGGCCTGGGCGGGGTGGTCAGCATGACGCTTGGCGGGCTGCTCGTCGTGCGCTTCGGCTACGACGCGGCCTTCCTCACCCTCTCTGCCATCGCCGCGCTCGGCGCGGTGCTGTTCTGGGCGCTGATGCCCGAGACGCGGCCCGGCCTCGCCCTGGCGGGTGAGGCGGTCCCGCGCCACGCGGCTTGACCGGGCCGCTCCCGGCACGACATCGGGTGGCGGCGTGACGCGCCCAGGGGGTATGGATGGACGGGACGATCAGGGTTCTTGGCATCTCGGGCAGCCTGCGCGCTGCATCGTGGAATACGCGCACCCTGCACGCGGCGCGGGAGCTGGCGCCGCCCGGAGTGGAGGTCGAGGTGTTCGGCCGGATGCGCGAGATCCCCGTCTATGACGACGACCTGCGCGCGTCGCAGGGCCATCCGCCGGCCGTGGAGGCGCTGCGCGGCGAGATCCGCGCGGCGGACGCGGTGCTGATCTGCAGCCCGGAGTACAACTACTCCGTTCCCGGCATGCTGAAGAACGCGCTCGACTGGGTGTCCCGCCCGCCGGACCAGCCCTTCGACGGCAAGCCGGTGGCGATCGCGGGCGCGGCGACCGGGCTGCTCGGCACGGCGCGGATGCAGTACGACCTGCGCAAGATCTTCGTCTTCCTCAACGCCCACGTGCTGAACAAGCCCGAGGTGATGATCGCGCAGGCGCCGTCCCGCTTCGACGCGGAGGGGCGGCTGACGGACGAGACCACGCGCGGCATGGTCGCCGCCCAGCTCGCCGCGCTGCGCGACTGGACGCTGCGGCTCAGGCGGTAGCCATCGCCGCCTCGGCGGCAATGGCGAAGGAGCGCAGCCGCGCCGCGTGGTCGTGGATGTTGGCGGTGACCACAACCTCGTCCGCGCCGGTGCGCGCGACGAAGGCCTCGATGCCCTCGCGCACCTGCTCGGGCCCGCCGACCACGCGGCAGGACAGCGCGTGGTCGAGGATGGCGCGGGACTGCGCGTCGAGCCCGGCCTCGAAGGCCGCCGGGTCCACGGGCGGGGGCAGCCGCCCCGGGCGGCCGCGGCGCAGGTTCAGCACGGCCTGCTGGTGGGAGGTGAAGAGGCGCCGCGCCTCCGCCTCGCTCTCCGCCGCGAAGACGTTGACGGCCAGCGCCAGGTGCGGCCGCGCCAGCCGCTCCGACGGGCGGAAGGTGTCGCGGTAGATGGTGGCCGCCTCCGTCATCTGCGCCGGCGCGAAGTGGGAGGCGAAGGCGTAGGGCAGGCCGAGATAGGCCGCGAGCTGCGCGCCGAAGGTGGAGGATCCCAGGATCCAGACCTCCACCGCCTCGCCCTCCCCGGGGATGGCGCGGACGCGCTGGCCTGGCTCGGCAGGGCTGAAATAGGCCATCAGTTCCATGACGTCGCGCGGGAACTCCTCGGCATCCGTGTCGAGGTTCCGGCGCAGCGCGCGCGCCGTGATCCCGTCCGTGCCGGGCGCCCGACCGAGGCCGAGGTCCACCCGCCCGGGATGCAGGGCGGCGAGCGTGCCGAACTGCTCCGCCACCACCAGCGGCGCGTGGTTCGGCAGCATGATGCCGGCCGAGCCGATGCGGATCGTGCGCGTGCCCGCCGCCACGTGGGCCAGCGCGACCGCGGTAGCCGAGCTCGCGACGCCCGGCATGTTGTGGTGCTCGGCCATCCAGTAGCGGCGGTAGCCGAGGCGCTCGGCGGCCTGTGCCAGCGAGAGGGAGTTGCGCAGCGCATCGCCGGGGCGGCTGCCCTCGGGGATGGGGGAGAGGTCCAGCACGGACAAAGCGGTCATGGCAGGGAACATGGGGCGCCCCGGCCTCGTTGGGAACCGGGTTTGGACAAGGCTGGAGAGGCAGGCATGACGGACACGAAGGCCGGGACGGGCGAGGAGGCGGTGCCGGGCCGGCCCATCTCCGTCCACTACACGGGCTGGCTCTACGACCCGTCGAAGCCGGACAACAAGGGCAAGAAGTTCGACAGCTCCCTCGACCGCGGGACACCCTTCGAGTTCACGCTCGGCGCCGGACAGGTGATCGCGGGCTGGGACCAGGGCTTCGCCGGCATGAAGGTGGGCGGGCAGCGCACCCTCGTTGTTCCGCCCGAGATGGGCTACGGCGCCCGCGGGGCCGGGCGCGTCATCCCGCCCAACGCCACCTTGCTGTTCGAGGTCGAGCTGCTCTCGGTGGGCTAGGCTGTCGGTGTCCACCCCCGGCTCGCGCCGGGCGCGGCTGAACGCGGCGCTCGCCGGTCTCGGCGAGCGGCTGGAGCGGCGGACCGGGCTGCTGCTGCTCGGCCTCGCGGCGCTGCTTTGGGGTTTCCTCGCGCTGGCCGGGAGGGTGATGGAGGGGGACACGGAGGCGCTCGACCGGGCGCTGCTGCTGATGCTGCGCGCCCCGGGCAACCCGGCCGAGCCGCTCGGCCCCCGCTGGGTGCAGGAGATGGGGCGCGACATCACGGCGCTGGGCGGCATCGCCGTGCTGACCCTGGTCACCCTGGCGGCTGCGGCCTTCCTCGCGCTGAGGCGGCTCTGGTCCGCGGCGGCGCTCCTCGCCTTCTCCGTCGCGGGGGGCATGCTGGTGAGCACGTTGCTGAAGGAGGCCTACGAGCGACCGCGGCCCGACCTGGTGCCGCATGCCGCCTACGTCATGACATCGAGCTTCCCGAGCGGGCATTCGATGATGTCGGCCGTGGTGTACCTGACGCTCGGCGCCCTGCTTGCGCGCGTCGAACCGGGGCGGCGGGTGAAGGTGTTCCTCCTCGGCCTCGCCACGGTGCTGACCGTGCTGGTGGGCGTCAGCCGGGTCTATCTGGGCGTCCACTGGCCGACAGACGTGGCGGCGGGCTGGACGCTTGGCGCGGCCTGGGCCTCGCTGTGCTGGCTGCTGGCGCGTGCCCTGCAGCGCCGCGGGCAGGTGGGGGTGGACCGGGGCGGTTGAAGGGTGGCCGCGGAACCTCAACCGCCCGCGAGGGGTTGATGCGGGACACCGGAAGAGGACACCGAAGATGAGCCGTGGATTTCCCTCGATGACGGCGCTGCTCGGGCTGCTCGCGGTCGCGGGCTACCAGCATCGCGACAAGCTCGGCGCCATGCTCGGCGGCGCGATGGGCAACCAGGGGGGCAGCCCGGGCGGCCACCCCATGGGCGGGGCCGGACACCCCTCCGAGGCCGGACGGTTCGGCGGCCAGCCCGGCCAGATGCAGGGCACCCCGGTGCAGGGCAGCCAGACGGACATCGGCGGCATGCTGGGCGGCGGGCTGCGCGACCTGATGGATCGTTTCCGCCAAGCCGGCCATAGTGAAACGGCGGACAGCTGGGTGCGCCAGGGTCCGAACAAGCCGATCGAGCCCCAGCACCTCGAAGGCGCGCTCGGCGCCGAAACGCTCGATGACATCGCCCGCCAGACTGGCCTCTCCCGCCAGGAGATCGTGGCGCGCCTGTCGAAGAACCTGCCGGACGCGGTGGACAAGTACACGCCGGATGGCCGCCTGCCCGGCTGACGCGGCGGCCCGCCTGCCTACATGATGCGGGACCGGCGCCCGCCGGTCCCGGAGAGACATGCGCACCACTCTTCTCGCCCTCGGGGCGGTCCTGCTCGTCGCCATCCTGGCGGTGGCCATCTGGCTCTACACACCCGACAAGCCGCGCGCCGAGCTGGAGGCCCGATGGGCCGGCCCGCCCTCGAGCTTCCTGGACGTCGCGGGCGTGCGCCTGCACCTGCGCGACACCGGCCCGCGGGACGGGCCGGCGGTGCTCATGCTGCACGGCTTCGGCGCCTCCCTCCACACCTGGGAGGACTGGGCCCGGGGCCTGGAGGACCGGTTCCGCGTCATCCGCTTCGACTTCCCGGGCTTCGCGCTGACGGGGCCGGACCCCTCCGGCGTCTACACGGACGCCCGCAGCGTCGAGGTGATCGCCGCGCTGATGGACCGGCTTGGCCTTCCCCGCGCGAGCCTCGTCGGCTCCTCGATGGGCGGGCGCATCGCCTGGACCTTCGCGGCGACGCACCCTGACCGCGTGGAGCGGCTGGTGCTGCTGGCGCCCGACGGTTTCGCGAGCCCCGGCCGCGCCTATGGCCAGGAGATCCGCGTGCCGGCCCTGATGCGGACCCTGCCCTGGACCCTGCCGATGCCGCTGCTGCGGCGCACGGCGGCGGCGGCCTTCGGCGACCCGTCTCTGATGACGGACGAACTGGCCGAGCGCTACCGCGACATGCTGCTCGTGCCCGGGGTGCGACAGGCGATCCTGGACCGCACGCCGCAGAACACGCTGGAGGACCCGGCGCCAATGCTCGCCCGCATCACGGCACCCACGCTGCTGGTCTGGGGCGCGCTCGACCGCATGGTGCCGGTCGCGAACGCCGCCGACTACCAGCGCCTGATGCGCGACACCCGCCTGGTCACCTTCCCCGACGTCGGGCACGTCCCGCAGGAGGAGGCGCCGGCGCGCACGCTGACGCCGGTGCAGGACTTCCTGCTGGAGGGGCTTGTCACGCAGGCGGAACGGACGGGGCCGGCAACGCCGCGGTGATGTCCGGCAGGCCAGATCGCCCCGTTTGACGCCGGGCGCGACTGCCCCCAGGAAGATCCCATGCTCCGCAGCATCATGACCGTCGGCGGCTGGACCATGGCCAGCCGCATCCTCGGCTTCGCCCGCGACATGCTGATCGCGGCGAAGCTCGGCGCGGGGCCGGTGGCCGACGCCTTCTTCCTGGCGCTGCGGCTGCCCAACCTGTTCCGCGCCCTGTTCGGGGAGGGGGCGTTCAACGCCGCCTTCGTCCCGGCCTTCGCGGGCACGCTGGCCGCCGAGGGCCACGCGAGGGCGCGCGCGCTGGCCAACCACATGGCCGGGCTGATGACCATCGTGCTCAGCCTGCTGGTCGTGGCGGGCATGGTGTTCATGCCGCAGGTGCTGCGGGTCATCGCGCCCGGCTTCGACGACGGCGACGGGATCCGCTTCCCGCTGGCCGTGGAACTCACGCGCATCACCTTCCCCTACCTGCTGCTCATCTGCCTCGCGGCACTCGTCTCGGGCGTGCTGAACGGGCTGAACCGCTTCGCCGCAGCCGCGGCGACGCCGATGCTGTTCAATCTCATCTCGATGGCCTCGCTGCTGGCGCTGACGCCCTATGTCGCGACGGCGGGCCATGCGCTCGCCTGGGGCGTCACGGCGTCCGGCGTCGCGCAGCTCGGCATGCTGCTCTATGCGGCGCGGGCGCACGGCATGGCGGTGAACCCCTTCTCGGTCCCGCGCCTGACGGCCGAGGTGCGGCAGGTGCTGCGGCGCATGGTGCCGGGCGTGATCGGGGCGGGTGTCACGCAGGTGAACCTCGCGGTCAACGTCGCCATCTCCTCCCTGCTTCCGGCGGGCGCGGTCTCCTACCTCTACTACGCGGACCGCCTGGTGCAGCTTCCGCTCGGCGTCATCGGCGCCGCCATCGGCACGGCGCTGCTGCCCGCGCTGTCGCAGCAGATCCGGCTTGGCAGGCGGCTGACCGCGCATCGCAGCCAGAACCGCGCGATCGAGCTCTCGCTGGCCTTCGCCCTGCCCTCCGCCGTCGGGCTGGGCGTCGCCGCCGGGCCCATCGTGGGTGCGCTGTTCCAGCGCGGAGCCTTCGACGCGGCCGCGGGGGCCGCCACTGCGGCGGCGCTGCTGGCCTACGCGGCCGGGCTGCCCGCCTTCATGATCGTGAAGGCGCTGACGCCCGGCTTCTTCGCGCGCGGCGACACCTCCACGCCCGTCAAGGTCGGCGTGTTCATCATCGCGCTCAACCTCTCGCTCAACCTGGCCCTCATGCCCGTGCTCGGCCATGTCGGCATCGCGCTGTCCACCTCCGTCGCGGCCTGGGTGAACACGGCTGTGCTGGCCTTCATCCTGGTGCGGCGGCGGCAGCTCCGCCCGGACCGGCGGTTGCGGCGCGCCCTGCCGCGCCTCGTCTTCGCGGCGCTCGTCATGGGCGCCGCACTCGCGGCGATGGTGGCCTTCGCCTATCCGCAGGCGGCGGCCGTCATCACGCGCATCGGCGCGCTGCTGGCGATGATCGTGGCGGCCGGCGTCCTCTACTTCGGCACGGCGCAGCTCACGGGCGGGCTCGACCTGCGCGCCGCGCTGCGCATGATGCGCCGCCGCCGGACCTGATGGGTCGTGCCTGGCCCATGACGTGCTGACGCAGTTCATGCGCACCTCACGCTTCGGACGCCAGCGCGCCTCCGGCACTCGGCTTCGCCGCGGCGGCCGTTCGGCCGGCTGACGCCGGCCGCAGGTCAGGACGTCACGACGCAGGCATCACGCCACGCGCGCCAGCGCCCGGCCGAGCAGCGCGGCCAGCTGCGCCTCCACCGCCTCCACCGTGCAGGGCTTGTGGAGGACGGCGAAGGGGCCGCCCGCGGCGGCCTCCTCCAGCGCGGCCTCGACCGCATCGCCGAGATGGCCGGTCACGAGCACGCCCGGCAGGCCGGGGCGGCGGCGCCGTGCCTCCCGCAGCAGCATGAGGCCGTCCATCCCGCCGGGCATGGCGAGGTCGGTCACCAGCGCATCGAGCGGTATCCCCGCCTCGACCAAGGCGAGGGCGGCGGCGCCGCTCTCCGCCTCGGTGATCAGGTGGCCGTGGTCGGCCAGCGCGCCGCCGAGGGTGGCGCGCACGGTGGGCTCGTCATCCACCACCAGCAGTGCTGCGGTGACGCGCTGCGGCGCCTCGGGCCCGGCCTGGATGTCCGGCACGGCGACGGCCCCGTCCGACTGCGGCAGCAGCAGCGAGACCGTCGTGCCCTCGGCCCGCCGGCTCTCGACCAGCAGCGCGCCGCCCGACTGCTCGGCGAAGCCGCGCGCCATGGCAAGCCCGAGGCCGGTGCCGCGGCCCTTCGGCTTCGTGGTGAAGAAGGGTTCCGTCACGCGCGCCAGCACATCGGGCGCCATGCCTTCGCCGTCGTCGGACACGAACAGCCGGATGTAGTCGCCGGGCGGCAGGTGCCGTGGCGGCGCCGCCACGCGCATCGCGCCGAGGATGATGGTTCCCGTCCCGTCCGTCAGCGCGTCGCGCGCGTTGTTCGCCAGGTTCACCAGCACTGCCTCCAGCTGCCCGGCATCGGCCAGCAGCGCGGGCAGGTCGGGCGCGGCGTCGACGCGCAGCGTCACCGACGGCCCGAGCGTATGGCGCAGCAGGCTGGCCACTCCGTCGAGCAGCCGCGCCGGTTCGACCGACGAGACCTGCAGCTCGCCCCGCCTCGCGAAGGCCAGCAGGCGGCTCGTCACCGCGGCGCCGCGCTTGGTGGCATCGGTGGCCAGCGCCATGAAGCGCCGCGCGTCCTCCACGTCGCGGTCCAACCGCTTCGCGGCCAGGGTCAGCCCGCCCTGCACGGCCTGGAGCACGTTGTTGAAGTCGTGCGCCACGCCGCCCGCGAGGCGCCCGAGCGCCTCCATCTTCGCGGCCTGCGCCAGCCGCGCCTCGCTCTCGCGCAGCGCCGCCGTGCGTTCGTCCACCAGGCCCTCCAGCTCCGCCCTGTCGCGTGCCAGCACGGCCTCGGCCTGCTTGCGCGGCGTGATGTCGCGCAGCACGCCGAGGAAGCGCGAGCGGCCCTGCGTGGCGAGGTACCGGCCATGCACCTCGACCCAGCGCTCGGCGCCGGTGTCGGCGCGGCGGATGCGGTGCTCCACCCGGAAGCGGTTGCCGGCCACACGGGCGCGCGCCTCCTCCCGCGCCACGGCCTCGGCGTCCGCGGGATGGAACAGGGCCACGAAGTCGGCCATGCGGGCGCGCCCATCGGGCGGGACGGGCAGGCCGTAGATGGCGAAGAGGTTCGGCGTCCCGACGCCCTCGCCGGTCCCCACGCCCATGTCCCAGATGCCGAGGCCCATCCCCTCGGTGGCCAGCCGAAGCCGCTCCTCGGCCTCGGCCAGGGCTTCCTCTGCCTGCCGCCGCTCCGTCACGTCGCGGGACGCGGACACGATGCGGACGATGCGCCCGTCGGCATCGCGCACGGGCGCGACGGCGACGTCCCACCACTTCGGCGTGCCCCGGGCCGTCGGGGCGAAGGCCTCGAAGCGCGTCGGGCGGCCCGCCAGTGCCTCCGCCACGGCGTGGCGCACCTGCGCGGCACCGGCCTCGGGCCAGAGCGCGGCGTATTCCTGCCCCTGGAGCGCGCCGAAATCCTCGATCTCCAACAGGGACTGGCCGTTGGTGTTCATGAAGGCGAGCGTCCCGTCGCGCTCGATCACCTTCACGCAGTCGGTGCTGGCATCCAGCACCGAGCGCAGGAAGGCCTCGCTGTCGGAAAGCCGCGCCTCCGCGGCAACGCGCTCGGTCTCGTCGCGGAGCGTGAGCACCGCGCCGAGCCGCGCGCCGTCGGGCCCGACCACCGGCCTCGCGCTGCCGACCGCCAGCACCTCGGTCCCGTCCGGGCGGCGGATGCGCCAGCGCGCGTCCTGCGCTGCCTCCCCGTGCAGCACCGCGCGGGCGAGGGGGAGGTCGGCCGGCGGGTAGGGCTGCCCGTCCTCGGTGAACAGGCGGTAGGCCTCGCTGTACGCCGCCGGCTGCACGCCGATCCGGGCACCGCCATGCAGCCGCGCCGCCGCGGCGTTGACGAAGGT
>DASQNQ010000091.1:0-3673 GCA_035644895.1 Acetobacteraceae bacterium
GGGCGCACGACGGTCTTCGGCACGGTGCCGCGCGTGAGCGCCTACCGCGTCGTCGCCCTGTTCCAGGTAGGGATGAACGAGTACGACAGCACCTTCGCCTTCCTGCCGCTCCAGGCGGCGCAGGTCTACTTTCAAACGGGCGACGCCGCGACGCAGGTGGAGGTGTTCGTCGAGGACCCGGCGCGCGTCCGCGCGACCAGCAACGCCATCCGCCAGGCGCTGCCGGACACGCCCACCCGCATCCTGGACTGGCAGGACGCGAACTCCTCCTTCTTCGCGGCCGTGCAGGTGGAGCGGAACGTGATGTTCCTGATCCTGACGCTCATTATCCTGGTCGCCGCCTTCAACATCGTCTCGTCCCTCATCATGCTGGTGAAGGACAAGGGGCGCGACATCGCCATCCTGCGGACGATGGGCGCCACGCGCGGCGCGATCCTGCGCATCTTCCTGCTCTGCGGCGCGAGCGTCGGCGTCGCGGGCACGCTGATCGGCTTCGCCATCGGCCTGCTCTTCTGCCTCAACATCGAGAGCATCCGGCAGGCGCTGCAGGCCCTGACGGGGACCGAGCTGTTCAGCCCGGAGGTCTACTTCCTCTCCCGTCTGCCGGCGGTGGTGAACTGGCGGGAAGTGGCGCAGGTGGTCGGCATGGGCCTCGGTCTGTCGCTGCTGGCCACCCTGTACCCGTCCTGGCGCGCCGCGCGGATGGACCCGGTCGAGGCGCTGCGTAATGAGTGACGCGCCGCCGCTGGAGCTACGGCAGGTCGCGCGCCGCTTCCGCACCGAGGCCGGGGAGCTGCCAGTCCTGAACGGCGCCGATCTGGTGCTGAACCCGGGCGAGATCGTGGCCCTTGTCGCGCCCTCCGGCACCGGCAAGTCCACCCTGCTGCATCTGGCCGGCCTGCTGGAACGCCCCGACTCGGGCGAGGTGGTTGTGGCCGGCCGCGCGGCCGGCACGCTCTCGGACGACCAGCGCACCGCCATCCGCCGCGGCACCATCGGATTCGTCTACCAGTTTCACCACCTGCTGCCGGAGTTCACGGCGGAGGAGAACATCGTCCTTCCCCAGATGGCGGCCGGCACGCCGCGCAGCCAGGCCAGCCTCCGCGCACACGACCTCCTCGGCGCCTTTGGCCTGAAGGGCAGGGAGGCGCACCGCCCTGGCCGGCTTTCGGGCGGGGAGCAGCAGCGGGTGGCCATCGCCCGCGCGCTGGCGAATGCCCCGCGCGTCCTGCTGGCGGACGAACCGACGGGCAACCTCGATGTCGCCACCTCCGACCGTGTCTTCGCCGAGCTGCTGCAGGCGGTGCGCGGCCAGGGGGTCGCCGCGCTGATCGCGACCCACAACCCGGAGCTGGCTGGGCGCATGGACCGGATCGTGACGCTGCGGGAAGGTCGGGTCGTTCCGCTCTGAGGCCGGCCGCGGCCGTGCTATCCTTGCACGCATGAGCTTCGTCCACCTGCACGCCCACTCGGCCTACTCGCTCTCCGAGGGCGCCATCAAGGCCGACAAGCTGGCCGCCCTCGCCGCGCAGGGCGGGATGCCGGCCGTGGCGCTGACCGATTCGGCCAACCTGTTCGGCGCGCTGGAGTTCGCCCAAGGCTGAGCGGCCAAGGGCGTGCAACCGATTATGGGCTGCCAGTTCTTCCTCGGCCGGGCGGAGACGGAGGAGCCAGGGCGCACCATCGACCCCGCCCGCAACCGGCCGGACCCCATCGTGGCGCTGGCCCTCGATGCAGCGGGCCTCGACAACCTCCAGCGGCTCTCCTCCAGGGGGTATCTCGACTCGGACCCGTCCGGGATGCCCTGCCTGAAGCTCGACACGCTCGGGGCGCATGCGGCGGGGCTGTTCCTGCTCACGGGCGGCACGCTCGGCCCGCTCGGGCGGCTGCTGGCCGAGGGGCGGCGGGACGCGGCGGCCGGGCTCCTGGCGCGCCTGGCGGAAATGTTCCCCGACCGCTTGGCCGTCGAGCTGCACCGCCACGGCCTGCCCGTGGAGCGCCGGGTGGAGCCGGGCCTGCTGGCGCTGGCAGAGGCAGCCGCCCTGCCGATCGTCGCCGCGAACGACGTCTACTTCGCGGCGCCGAAGATGCACGGCGCGCATGACGCGCTGCTCTGCATTGCCGAAAGCCGCGTGGTCGCCGAGCCGGATCGCCGCCGCGTGACGCCCGAGCACTGGTTCAAGCCGGCGGATACCATGCGCGCCCTGTTCGCGGACCTGCCCGACGCCTGCGACAACACGCTTGCCATCGCGCGCATGTCCGCCGTGATGACGGAGAGCCGCAAGCCGGAGCTGCCCGTCTGCCCCAAGGTGCAGCCCGGCATGACCGAGGCCGAGACGGTGGCCGACATGGCGCGCCGCGGCCTGGAAGGCCGCCTTGACGCCGCGGAGATGCCGGAGGACCGGCGCGCCCAATACCGCGAGCGACTCGCCTACGAGCTCTCGGTCATCGAGAAGATGGGCTTCTCTGGCTACTTCCTGATCGTCGCCGACTTCATCCAATGGGCGAAGGCGCAGGGGATCCCTGTTGGGCCGGGCCGCGGCTCGGGCGCGGGCTCCGTCGCCGCCTGGGCTCTGCTCATCACCGACCTCGACCCGATCCGCTTCGGCCTGCTGTTCGAGCGCTTCCTGAACCCCGAGCGCGTGTCGATGCCCGACTTCGACATCGACTTCTGCCAGGACCGGCGCGACGAGGTGATCCAGTACGTCGTGCGGGAGTACGGCGCCGACCGCGTCGCGCAGATCATCACCTTCGGCAAGCTGCAGGCGAAGGCCGCCGTGCGCGACGTGGGCCGCGTGATGGGCATGCCCTACGGCCAGGTGGACCGCATCGCCTCCCTCATCCCCTTCAACCCGGCGAAACCCGTGACTCTGGAGCAGGCGATCGAGGGCGAGCCGCGGCTGCAGGAGATGGAGCGCGCCGACGAGCAGGTGGCGGGCCTGCTCGACACGGCGAAGCAGCTCGAGGGCCTGTACCGCAACGCCTCGACCCATGCGGCCGGCGTCGTCATCGGCCGCAGGCCGCTGATCGACATCGTGCCGCTCTACAAGGACCCCCGGTCCGACATGCTCATCACCCAGTACTCGATGAAGTATGTCGAGCAGGCGAGCCTGGTGAAGTTCGACTTCCTCGGCCTCAAGACTCTGACGGTGCTGGAGGTCGCGGTGGGCCTGCTGAAGCGCCAGGGCGTCGAGGTGGACCTCGCGAAGCTGCCGCTCGACGACGCGAAGACCTACGCCATGCTGGCGAAGGGCGACGCGGCCGGCGTGTTCCAGTTCGAAGGGCAGGGGATGCGCGACTGCCTGCGCATGATGCGTCCCGACCGGTTCGAGGACCTGATCGCCGCGGTCTCGCTCTACCGCCCCGGCCCGATGGCGAACATCCCCGCCTACTGCGCCCGCAAGCACGGCGAGCCCTGGGAGCCGCCGCACCCTGCGATCAAGCACCTGGTCGAGGAGACCTACGGCATCCTAGTCTACCAGGAGCAGGTGATGCAGATCGCGCAGGAGCTCGCGGGCTACTCGCTCGGCGGCGCCGACCTGCTGCGCCGCGCCATGGGCAAGAAGATCCGCTCCGAGATGGAGGCGCAGCGCCGCATCTTCGTCGACGGCGCGGTGAAGAACGGCGTGCCGGAGGCGAAGGCCGGCGAGATCTTCGACCTGATGGAGAAGTT
>DASQNQ010000092.1:0-3742 GCA_035644895.1 Acetobacteraceae bacterium
TCCGCGCAACCGGAGGCCCATGAATCACATCCGGGCCCCGCTTCGGAAGCCCCAATGCGATTCCAGTCAGCCTGAAACCGCTCTAGTACTACAGCCGGGTTTCATGCTGCCCGGCCCTCTTATGCCAGTGGCATCGCCGCGCGCGTTGCTGGTGTCGCCTGCGCCAGGTGGACCAGCATATGGCCGCGGTGGAGTTCGGGGGCCGGTTCCACACGAGGCGCCAGAGCAGGCGCCGGACCTCGGGCACGGTGAGGGGGAGCAGTTCGACGGCCAGGTCGTGCTCGTCCTCTCCCCCCGAGGGCGGCCCTGCGCAGCGCGGCGAGGTAGGCATGCGCCAGCATGGCGAGCGTGACGTGGCGGTGCCAGCCGGTCCACGACCGCACCTCGTACTCGTCGAGCCCGACCTCGCCCTTGGCCGCCTCGAAGCAGCTCTCGATGGTCCAGCGCGTGCCGGCGACGCGCACCAGCCGGGCGAGCGGAGTCCCCTCCGGCGCGTGGGTCAGGTAGTAGGCGAGGTCGCCCGGCTTGGCCGGGCTGCGCCGGACCAGCAGGCCCATGCGCCAGCCCGGGGCGGCGCCCCGGTAGGGCAGGTACGCCCAGTCGTAGAGCCGCGGCCCCTTGGCCCCGTCGCCCGCGCTCAGGCGGCGCCAACCATCCGGCGGGACCTTGGCCAGCCAGTTCCCGACGGGGACGAAGCCGAGCCGCTGGCCGGAGGTGACGGCGAGCACGTAGCCGCGCCCTCGCGCCTCCAGGCGGCGCCGGATGCGGTGGTCCGCCCCGTACACGCTGTCGCCGGTCACCCAGGCGGAGGGCACCCCGGCCTCCAGGGCACGATCCAGCATCGCCAGCCCGAGCTTCGGCTTGGTGGTGAGGGCGGCGTCGTCGGGGATCCCCGCCGCGGCGCACCGGGCCGCGTCGCGGACCCAGCGCTCGGGCAGGTAGAGGGCGCGGTCGATCAGCGCCTGCCCATGGCGACTGGCGTAACCGAGGAACACGCCGACCTGGCAGTTCTCGATGCGGCCCGCCGTGCCGCTGTACTGCCGCTGCACCCCGGCCGACTTGTCGCCCTTCTTCAGGAAGCCGGTCTCGTCCAGCACCAGCACCGCGTCCGCGTCGCCGAGGTGCTCGACCACGTAGGCGCGCAGGTCGTCCCGGACCGCGTCGGCGTCCCAGCGCATGCGCGACAGGAAGTCCTGCACGCCGTCCGGCGTCGCATCGCCTGCCGCCTCGGCCAGCTGCCAGCCGTTCTTGCGCTCCAAGGGCGCCAGCAGGCCGCGCAGGTAGGCCAGGGCCCGCCGCCGCGGCTCGGCCCGGACGAAACGAGGCGCGATCCGCGCCGCCAGGGCCTCCAGCTCCCGCGTCCAGCCCTCGGCCGTGCCAACCGTCGTCATGGCCAACCTCCCTCAGATGGCAGCCATAACGTGCAATCCCGGCTGTAGTACTGTTGTCAGGTCGCGGAGCATTGTTGGGATCCGGTCAGGCTGGCCATCGTAGAGTATGCCTACCGCTTCGAGCGCCTGCGCGCCGCCGTCGCGTCCGTGACTCGCCGGAGGCTATCTGTCTGGTCGCGGAGCATTGTTGGGATCCGGTTGGGCTGGCGATTGTGGAGTATAGCTACCGCTTCGAGCGCCTGGCCGCCTCCGCACCTGGACAGGGGTGACGCATGCTGCAGATCCACCCGAACGCCCGAACCACTCCCGTCACCCGCGCCGAGATCGCCCGCTCGAAGGAGCCCACCGGCGTCCTGGCCAGCCGCTACGGCGTCAGCACCGAGACGGTCCGCAAATGGCGCAAGCGCGGAACGGGCGACTGCCTCGACCGCTCCGCCCGGCCGCACCGGCTGCCCTGGAAGGCGACGGAGGAGGAGCGCGCCGTGGTCTGCGCCTTGCGCCGCTCCACCAACTTCGCCCTCGACGACCTGACCTTCGTGGCCATGCACTTCCTGCCCCACCTCAACCGCGACAGCGTCTGGCGCATCCTGCGCGCCGAGGGGCTGAGCCGTCGGCCCCCACCTGTCCCGGACCGGCTGAAGAGGGGCCAGGGCAGCTTCAAGGAGTACGACCTCGGCTTCGTGCACATCGACATCGAGCACCTGCCGAAGCTCCGGACCGCCGATGGCGAGCGGCGCAAGCGCTACCTCTTTGTCGCCATCGGCCGGCGCTCGCGCTCCGTCCACCTGGCCGTCAAGGACGACGAAACCGAGAGGAGCGCGATCGCCTTTCTCCGCGAGGCCGCCGCCGCCTTCCCCTTCCGCCTCACCCATGTGCTGACCGACAACGGCAGCTGCTTCACGCCCGCCTTCGCCAGGGTCTGCGCCGAACTCGGCGCGGAGTACCGCCACACCAAGCCCTACTCGCCCCACACCAATGGCATGGTGGAGCGCTTCAACGGCCGGGTCGGGAGCGAGGTGCTGGGCATCACCATCCATTCCCACCGCGACCTCGAGCATCTGCTGCGCGGCTTCAACGCCGCCTACAACGCCCGGCGCCAGCGCGTGCTGGACGGCAAGACGCCGGATCAGGTCGTCGCCGAGCGCCTCAAGGCCCGACGAAAGCTGGTCAATGCCAAGCCGCATGGCCGCGCAGGACCAACCGACATCGCCAGGGCACGCCTGATCGCCGAGGCCGCAAAGGAGGTCTCACAACCAGACACCTAGTCTTACTGTGTCATTTTCTGCTGCCGTGCGGCTTGGAGCCGCAGGCAGCAAGGACATCGCGGCAAGCTGCTGACGAGCGCGACGGCGAGGCGGCGGCGGATGCTGGCGATCGAGTGCGGCACGTGCCGCTCAGGCCGCACGGGGGGCGCCGCGCGGCTGGAAACCCTTGGGGAGCATAGGTGCCGCGAGCCGTCGCGCGGTGAAGCGGGCCTGAGGGGGGAAAAGGCAGCGCTCGGCCACCAGGAAGCCGTAGGCCGCGATGCAGAGGCTGGCGTGGTGGTGGAAGCCGCGCCAGCCGCGGCCCTCGTAGTGCCCGAGGCCGATCTCTTGCTTGAGCTCCTGGTAGTCGCGCTCGATCAGCCAGCGCGCCTTGGCGGTATGGACCAGGTCCTTGAGCGCGGTGCGCGGCGGCAGGTTGGAGAGCCAGTACTTGGCCGGCTCGGCCGCCCCCCTCGGCCACTCGACCAGCAGCCACTCCTCCGGCCAGGGCTCCGCGCGCAGAGTGTCGCGGTGTGCCGGGCGGACCCGCACCGCGGCGAAGCGCGAGGTCAGTTCGGTCCGGCTGCCCTCGCGCCAGGTCACGTTGCGCCAAGCCCGCCGGGGCAGGCTTGCGGCCAGGTCCTTGACGGAGACCGGCTGGTGCTCCGGGCCGCGCTGAAGTCGGGTCGGCGGCCGGCCCCGGCCCGACCAGGGCTTGGGCGGCAGCGGCGCCCGCCCGGGCGGCCAGACGCTGGTCGCGCTGCGGATGCCCAGCACGTAGCGCAGGTCGAGCTCCGCCACCCCGACCCGGAAGTCGGTCTCGTCGCCGTACCCGGCATCGCCCAGCACGATGCCCCTGGGCACGCCGTCCTCCAGCGCCTGGCGGATCTGCCCGAGGGCGATGGCGGTCTTGGTCTCGAAACCGACCTCCTCGGGCACCCCCGCCTTGGCCCGCCGCTCCGGGTCCGCCGCCCACGCCTCGGGCAGGTAGAGCCGGTAGGCGACCGGCAGGCTGGCCTGGTCGTTGGCCACCGAGAGGCTCACCGCCACCTGGCACTTGTCCTGCTTGCCCAGCTCGCCGCAGTGTCTGCCGGGCGACGCCGACCG
>DASQNQ010000093.1:0-3747 GCA_035644895.1 Acetobacteraceae bacterium
TTTCCATGCTGTCCGAGGCGCTGGTCGCGACGTCGCCACCGCGCGCTGCACGCGAGCCTCGTCGAGGCCGGGCAGGCGCGCCCGCTCGCCGCGCCGCCGGGCGTGTCCCGCGCCGGCCGCTGGACGAGGCCGCGCGCGTCGCGGCGGAGATCCGCGCACGCGGCCTGCTGCCCGGCTGAGGGTCAGGTGCCGAAGACGAAGTCCTCCGCCCGCGCTGCGCCATAGCCGAAGACCTTGAGCGAGTTCTCGATCAGCCCCGGCGCGACATTGCTCGACCCGCTGGCGCTGCCGCATCGCTTCTCCCCGGGTTGCGCCGCGGGCGCCGCGCCTGCACCCTCCGGCCCCGGATCGGAGGAGCGGGCATGGCAGCGCAGAGGACGCACAGGATCGCGGTGATCCCGGGCGACGGCATCGGCAAGGAGACGGTGCCGGAGGGCCTGCGCGTGCTGGATGCCGCGGCACGGCGCTTCGGCTTCGACCTGAAGCTGACCCATTACGACTGGTCCTGCGAGACCTACCAGAAGACCGGCCGCATGATGCCGGAGGATGGCCTGGACCGCCTGCGCGAGAGCGACAGCATCTTCCTCGGCGCCGTCGGCTGGCCCGGCGTGCCGGACCACGTCTCGCTCTGGGGGCTGCTGATCCCGATCCGGCGCGTCTTCGACCAGTACGTCAGCCTGCGCCCCTGCCGCCTGCTGCCGGGCGCCCGCACGCCGCTCGCCGACCGCGGCCCGGCCGACATCGACTTCTACGTGGTGCGCGAGAACACCGAGGGTGAGTACTCCTCCTCGGGCGGCCGCATGTTCGCGGGCACCGAGCGCGAGTTCGTCAGCCAGGAGAGCGTCTTCACGCGCCACGGCGTGGACCGCGTGCTGCGCTACGCCTTCGAGCTCGCGATGACGCGCCCGCGGCGGAAGCTCACCTCCGCCACCAAGTCGAACGGCATCACCTTCACCATGCCCTACTGGGACGAGCGCTTCGCGGAGATGGCGAAGAGCTACCCGCAGGTCACGACGGACCAGTTCCACATCGACATCCTCTGCGCGCATTTCGTGCAGCACCCTGACTGGTTCGACGTGGTGGTGGGCTCGAACCTCTTCGGCGACATCCTCTCCGACCTCGGGCCGGCCGTCGCGGGCTCCATCGGCATCGCGCCCTCGGCCAACATCAACCCGGAAAAGGCGCACCCCTCGATGTTCGAGCCGGTGCATGGCTCGGCCCCCGACATCGCAGGCAAGCGCATCTGCAATCCCATAGGCCAGATCTGGTCGGGCGCGATGATGCTGGAGCACCTGGGCGAGAAGCCGGCGGCGGACGCCATCCTCCGCGCGATCGAGGCGCTGCTGGCCGAGGGCGGGCCGCGCACCCGCGACATGGGCGGCAATGCCGGCACGGAGGATGTGGGCCGGGCGCTGGCGGAGGCGGTCGCGCGCGCCTGAACTCGTTGACACTTGAACGGACGTTCAATCCGGTTACATTAACGAGGGTTCAGTTGCGAATGGCTCGCAATTGAACCGGCGCACAGGAGACCGGGCCCGTCCCATGGGAAGCGACGTCAGCCACATCGTCCGCCGCTGCGAGCGCGCGGTGGTGACCGCCTACCGTGAGTTGCGGGAGGGGGGCTCCCCCGACCTCGCCGCCTTCACCGCCTGCACGACGCTGTACCGCATCCACCATCCGGAGGCCTCGATGGCCGAGGCACGGCGCCTGGTGGCGGAGTGGATCGACCACCACGTCACGCGCGGCGACCGCGCGCCAGCCAAGGGGTGCGACTGCGGCTGACCGGGCCGGCGCGTCAGCCGCGCGCCCACCGGATCGCCGCGCGCGCCAGCGCGTCGATCGTGTCGCAGACCGGGAAGGGCGGCGCCGGGCCAGCGGCGAGGCCGAGCGGGATCTCCGTGCAGCCCAGCACCACCGCGCCGGCCCCGCGCCGGGCAAGGGCGTGGGCAGCTTCCGCCAAGGGCCCATGCGCCTCCGCCACCCGGCCCGCCTTCACCAGCGCGATCCCGGGTGAGACGAGGCGCTCCATCTCCCCGGCCTCCGGCACGAGGCAGGTCCAGCCCCGCGCCTCCAGCCTCTCCTGGTAAAGCCGCATCGCCAGCGTGCCCGCCGTGCCCATCACGCCCACCGCGCCGGGACGGGCGCCGAGGCGCAGCAGCTCCGCCTCCGCCGCGTCCACGATGTGCAGGATGGGCAACCGCGTCGCGGCCTGCATCTCACCGAACCAGCCATGCGCCGTGTTGCAGGGAATGGCGATGGCGCCCGCGCCCGCCACCTCCAGCCCGCGGATCCCGCGCAGCAGGGCGGGCAGCGGGCTCTCCCCGCCGCCGAGCCGCGCCGCGGTGCGATCCGGCACGCGCGGGTCGGACCAGAGCACGGCCGGAATGTGGTCCTGGTCGCGTTCGGCGGGCGTCAGCGCCGTGAGCCGCAGCATGAACCGCGCCGAGGCGAGCGGCCCCATGCCGCCGAGCACGCCGAGCATCGCCCCGGCCTCAGCGCGCATCCGTCTCCCCCGGCGGGAAGTTCAGCTCCACCGCGATGCCGTTCGGATCGTGCAGGAAGAGCTGCGTCTGCCCGTCGCGCGGCACGACGCGCTCCCGGTGCTCGACGCCATGGCGGCGCAGGCGCTCCCGCATCGCCGCGAGGCCGGCGCAGGAGAAGGCGATGTGGTCGAACAGGCCCGTCGGCCCCGGCGCGCGCGGCCCCGGCGCATCGTCGCGCGGGCCGACCAGGTGCACTGTGGGATGGCCCCCGCAGTAGAGCCAGTAGCCGGGGAAGCCGAGCGGCGGGCGGTCCCCGACCTCGAGCCCGAGCACATCCACGTAGAAGGCGCGCGTCGCCTCGAGGTCCGCGGCCCGGATGGTGAAGTGGTTCAATGCGTGAAGGCCCATGCGCCCCTCCCTGCACCCCGAAGGGCAGCCCGGCGCGGGCGGCGTGTCAACCGCTCAAGGCCGCCAGGGCAGCGTGCCCGCCGGCAGGCGCCGCGCGACCAGCGTGGCCGCCGCCATCAGCGCCGCCACCAGCCCCATCGCCAGGCAGGAGACGGCGGCGGCGAGCGGGGACTGCCCGCTTTCCTGCAGGCCGAACACCAGCACGCCGAGCGTCTGCGTGCCGGGGCCGTAGAGCAGGGCGGAGACGGTGACCTCGTTCACCGCCGTCAGCACCACCAGGATGCCGCCTGCCGCCAGCGCAGGGGCCATCGGCGGCAACTGGACCGAGACGAGCCGCCGCCAGTGCCCCGCGCCCATGCCGCGCGCCGCCAGCTCCTGCAGCGGGTCGAGCCGCGCTGCGGCCGCCGCCACGGGGCGCAGCGCGAGCGCCTGGAACCGCGCCAGGTAGGCAAGCCCGATCAGGGCCAACGTCCCATAGAGCGCCATGCCCCCCGGCAGCGACAGCACCACCAGGATCGCCGCGACCGCCGTGCAGGACCCGGGCAGCGCATAGGGCAGGTCGGACACCGCCGAGGCCGCCCGCACCGCCCGCCGCCGCAGGGCGAGCGCGATGGGCAGCGCCGCGAAGGCGAGCACGGCCGCCGCGCCGAGCGACAGCGCGAGGGAGTTGGCGAAGGCCCGTCCCGTATGCGCACCGGCCGAGAGCGCCGCGGCGAAGTGCTGCCCGGTGACCGTGTCCGGCCCGATCTCCATGCCCATCGCCGGCACCAGCGCCGCCGAGACCAGCGCCGCGAACGGCAGGCCGAGCACGGCGAGCAGATACAGCACGACGCCCACGAGCACGGCCCGCCGCGCG
>DASQNQ010000094.1:0-4474 GCA_035644895.1 Acetobacteraceae bacterium
CCGCACCGGCCAGCAGGTGCGGCCGCGCCGCGCGCGCCAGCCGCAGGAAGCCCCAGGCCACCAGGTCGAGCGAGCGCGCAAAGCGCGCATCGTCGAGCCCGGCCACCGGCGTGCGGTCGGCGAAGCCCGCATTGGCGACGATCACGTCGAGCCCGCCCAGGGCCGCCACGGCCGCAGCGACCAGCCGGGCCGGCGCCTCGGGCAGGGCGAGGTCGGCCAGCAGCACCATCGCGCGCCCGCCCCGTGCCCGGACCTCGGCGGCGGTGCGCTCCGCGCCCTCGCGGTTGGCGCGGGCATGGACCGCGATGGCCGTGCCCGGGCCTGCGAGCGTCCGGCAGGTCGCCGCCCCGATGCCGCTCGATGCGCCCGTGACCAGGATGCGCCGCTCCGCCATTCCGTGTTCCTCCCCCGGTTGCCCCAGGCCAGCCTTGCCGCGAACATGCCGCGCCGCAACGGGGGAGAAGACGCAGGTGGCGCAGCCAGGCCGGCTCGTGGTGCTCGAGCCCGAGGGGATGTACCCGGACACCGCGCTGGAGCAGGAGGTGCTCGGCCCGGATGTCGAGATCCTGCGCGGCGGCGCGCCGCACGACGCCACGCTCGACGCCCTGCCGGACGAGGTCTGCGCCCGCGTGGACGGGCTCTTCATCTTCCGCCACTGGCTCCGCGCGGCGGACATCGCGCGCTTCCCGCGCCTGAAGGTCGTGGTCCGCATGGGGGTGGGCTACGACCGGCTGGACCTTGCCACGCTCGCGCAGCGCGGCATCAAGGCCTGCAACGTGCCCGACTACGGCACGCAGGAGGTGGCGGACCATGCGGTCAGCCTGGCGCTCGCGCTCCGGCGCGGCCTCTTCCTGCACCACGACCTGCAGCGCGCCACGCCCCCGGCCCCCTGGCGCTACGTGGACAGCCCGCTGATCCGGCGCATGGAGGTGCAGGGCTTCGGCATCCTCGGCCTCGGCCGGATCGGGACGGCCGTCGCGCTGCGGGCCAAGGCCTTCGGCTTCCGCGTCCGCTTCTTCGACCCCCACCTGCCGAACGGCGTGGACCGGGCCCTCGGCATCGAGCGGGCGCGGACGCTGGAGGAGCTGCTCCGCGGCTCCGACGTGCTCTCGGTCCATGTGCCGGACATGCCCTCGACACGCGGGCTGGTGGGCGCGCGGGAACTCTCCCTGCTGCCACGGCACGCCGTGCTGGTGAACACGGCGCGCGGCACCTCGGTGGACCTCGCCGCGCTGGAGGCGGCGCTGCGGTCCGGGCACCTGGCCGGGGCGGGCCTCGACGTCATCCCCGAGGAGCCGCCGCCGGAGCCGCCGCCACCACTGCTCGCCGCCTACCGGGCGCGCGAGGACTGGACCGTCGGGCGGCTGGTGGTCACGCCGCACAGCGCCTTCCACACGCCGGAGGCCTGGGGGGACATCCGCCGCAAGAGCGCGGAGACGATGCGTGACGTCCTGGTCGAGGAACGCGCCACGAACGTCATACAGCCCGTCCTGCCCTGACCTGGCGGACCGGTGCATCCGGGCCTGCCCGGACGCACCGGCATCCGCCGGGGCGCCGCCCCAATCATTCCCGGATAGAGACGAGATGCCGGAAACGGTTCAGAAAGGAGGTGACAAATTACAACTTTTGATTGATGATGCGGATGTGAACTGATTGTCCGCCACGCTGTTCCCAACTGCTCCCGGAAGGCTGCCCAGCTTGCACGTGTTCCTCGACATCTCGCGGCTGTTGCAGGTTTCCGCGCACGCCACCCCGACGGGGATCGACCGCGTGGAACTGGCCTATGCGCGTCACTTCGGCACCGCCGCCCAGGGCCGCTGCACCTTCGTGGCGGAGATCCCCCTGATCGGCTTCGCCGCCCTTCCCTTCGACCTGGTGCGTGACCTGGTTTCCGCGCTGACCGAGGTCTGGAGCAGCGGCGAGCCCGCCCCGGCGCGCAGGATCGCGGCGAAGCTGCGGCTGTCCATGCCGATGGGTCGCGCGCGGCTCGGCAGTGCGCTGGCGCGCCCCGGGCCGAAGGTGCTGCTCGTTGCGTCCCACCGGGTGCTCGAAAGGCCTCGCCACATCGGGGCCATGCGCCGCCGCGGCTGCCTCTTCGTGCCCTTCATCCACGACCTGATCCCGCTGAACCACCCCGAATTCGCCCGGCCCGGTCATGCCGCCCGTCACGAGAAGCGGATCACCACCACGGCCCAGTACTCGGATGCGATCGTCGTGAACTCCGCCGCGACGGCCGCCGAGCTGGCACCCTGGCTCTCCGGTCGGCTGGACAGCCCGCCCGTCGCCATCGCACCGCTGGGCGTCAGCCCGGCCCGGGTGCCGCAGCCTCCCGTCGCGCTCCGGCCGTACTTCGTCGTGCTCGGCACGATCGAGCCGCGGAAGAACCACATCCTCCTGCTCCACATCTGGCGGCAGCTCGGCGCCAGCCTGGGTTCGCAGGCCCCGCGCCTGGTCGTCGTGGGCAAGCGGGGGTGGGAGAACGAGAACGTGCTCGATCTGCTGGAGCGCTGCCGCGACTTCGACGGCACGGTGCAGGAGGCGGGCTGCCTGCCGGACCACGAGGTGGCAAGCCTGCTGCGTGGCGCGCGCGCGCTGCTGTTCCCCTCCTTCGCCGAGGGCTACGGCCTCCCGGTGGCCGAGGCGCTCGGCCTCGGCGTCCCGGTCCTCGCCTCGGACATCGCCGCCCTGCGCGAGGTAGCGGGAGGCGTGCCGGAGTACCTGGACCCGGTGGACGGTGTGGCCTGGCGCAACGCCATTCTGGACTATGCGCGGCCAGACAGCGCCGCGCGACGTGCCCAGCTGGCCCGCATCCAGGCCTGGACGCCCCCCAGCTGGGACGATCACTTCGAGGTCGTCGAGGAGACGCTGCGCACGCTGACTGGCCGCCCCGGAGTCCCCCTTGCCCCGGCCGTCCAGCGGCCGCGCCGCCGCGCCCCCGTCCTCGTCGGCCATGCGGGCGATGGCGGCGCGTGAGGCGCCCTCTTCCGGTGTGGACCGGCTCCGCATAGGATAGACCTACGGTTGCGCTGACCAGGACGACGCAACCACAAGGATAACATCACAGGAGCGGTTCGGGTGCGACCTGGAAGCGCCGGGTCCGGAGAGGGCCGGCTCGGGAACATCTCTCGGGGCAGGGCCCGACCCGCGGGTCGCCTGCGCATGGCCGGTCATGACCGGCGCGCGGAGCCCGTCGCCATCGTCGGCGCGGCCTGCCGGCTGCCCGGCGCCGACTCGCTCGACGCCTACGCCACCCTGCTCGCGGAGGGTCGCGACGCCGTCACCGTCCTGCCGGGTGACCGCTTCGGCCAGGCCCCCTTCATGCATCCCCGGGCCGGCGAGCCGGGGCGGGTGCGGGGCTTTCCGGCCGGCACCATCGGCGACGTCTCCGGCTTCGACGCCGGTGCCTTCGGCATCTCCCCGCGGGAGGCGGCGGACATGGACCCGCAGCAGCGCGTGCTGCTCGAGGTCGCGCTGCATGCGCTCGAGGATGCGGGCCTGCCGCCCTCAGGCCTCGCCGGGCGCGAGGTGGGGGTCTGGGTCGGGGCCTCGGCGACCGACTATGGCAACCTCCGCGCGCACGACCACGCGGCGGGCGACCGGTACTTCATGACGGGCGCGGCGCTGTCGATCCTGTCGAACCGCCTGACCAACGTCTTCGACCTGCGTGGCCCGGCCCAGACGGTGGACACGGCCTGCTCCTCCTCCCTCGTCGCCCTGCACGCGGCCTGCGAGGCGATCCGCACCGGGCGGGTGGAGGCGGCGCTCGTCGGCGGGGTGCAGATGCTGCTCTCGCCCTTCCCCTTCGTGGGCTTCTCCCGCGCCGGCATGCTCTCCCCCACCGGGCGGTGCCGCGCCTTCGACGCGGCGGCGGACGGCTATGTGCGCGCGGAGGGCGCCGGGGTCGTGGTGCTCAAGCCGCTCGCGGCCGCGCTCCGGGACGGGGATGCGGTGCGCGGCGTGATCCTGGCCACGGCCGTCAACGCGGCGGGGCGCACCTTCGGCCTCTCGCTGCCGAACCGCGAGGCGCAGGCGGCGCTGATCGGCCGGGCGATGGCGGAGGCGGGCGTCGGCCCCGACCGGATCGCCTACTTCGAGGCGCATGGCACGGGCACCCAGGCCGGCGACCCCGCCGAGGCCTGGGCGATCGGCACCACCGCGGCCAGGGGGCGCGCCGCGCCGCTGCCGGTCGGCTCGGCCAAGACGAACATCGGGCACCTGGAATCGGCCTCCGGCATGGCCGGGCTGCTCAAGGCGGCCCTGGTGCTGGAACGGCGCGAGATCCCGCCCAGCCTGCACCTATCCACGCCGAACCCCGCCATTCCCTTCGGGGACCTCAACATCCGCGTCCCCGTCGCGGCAGAGCGGCTGGACGGGCCCGCGGATGCGGTGGCCGGCGTGAACTCCTTCGGCTTCGGGGGAACCAACGCCTCGGTGCTGGTCGGCCCGGCGCCGCCGCCCCGCCCGGAGCGGCCGG
>DASQNQ010000095.1:0-9452 GCA_035644895.1 Acetobacteraceae bacterium
CGCCGGCTTCTACTACAAGACCTTCATGTGGCCGGCTGCCTTCTGGGAGAAGGTCTACGAGCCGCTGATCCGCCGCGCCGCGGGCCTCGGCCGCGCGCCGGAGGGCCCGGACCCCGACCACTACGAGCGCGCGCACCTGCATTGCGACGTGCTCGTCGTGGGCGCCGGCCCGGCCGGGCTGATGGCGGCGCTCGCTGCGGGCCACGCCGGAGCGCGGGTCGCGCTGCTCGAGGAGGATGCGCTCCTCGGCGGGCGGCTGCTGTCCGAGGCCGAGGAGGTGGACGGCATCCCGGCGGCCGGATGGGCACGCGCCGTGGAGGCGGAGCTCGCCTCCCTCCCCCGGGTCCGCATCCTCCGCCGCACCAGCGCCTTCGCGCTGCTGGATGGCGGGCTGGTCGCCGCGGTCGAGCGGGTGGCGGACCACCTGCCGGTGCCGCCGCCGCACCTGCCTCGGCAGCGCTACTGGAAGATCACGGCGCGCCGCATCGTGCTGGCGGCGGGGTCGCTCGAACGCCCCGTGGTCTTCGGCGGCAATGACAGGCCCGGGGTCATGCTCGCGGGCGCCGTGCGCACCTACCTCAACCGCCATGCCGCCCTGCCGGGCCGCCGCGCCGTGGTCTTCACCGCGGGCGACGATGGCTGGCGGACGGTGGCCGACCTGCACCGCGCCGGCGCGCGGATCGAGGCGGTGGTGGACGCACGTGCCGAGGTCGCGCCCGCCCAGGCGAGGCTGGCGGAGCAGGCGGGCGCGCGCGTGGTCACCGATGGCCGCGTCGTTGGCACCCGCGGCAGGCTTCGGCTGGTATCCGTCGAGATCGCGGATTGTCGTGGCCGGGTCGACGGAGTGGGCGCGGACCTGCTCGCCATGGGCGGCGGCTGGAACCCAAGCGTGCACCTCGCCTGCCATCTCGGCGGCAGGCCACGCTGGGACGAGGCGCTGCAGGCCTTCCTCCCCGGCGCGCTGCCGCCCGGCATGGCTGTGGCCGGCGCCGCGGCGGGACGCTTCACCACGGCCGCTGCGCTGGCCGACGGAGCGCGGGAGGGCGCGGCCGCCGCGCGGGATTGCGGCTTCGCGGCGAGCGAGCCGCCGCTGCCCCGCGCGCAGGACGCCGAGGATGCGCGCGTGCCGCTGTTCCACGTGCCCCTCTCCCGCGGGAAGGCCTTCGTGGACTTCCAGCACGACGTCACCACGAAGGACGTGGCGCTCGCGCATCGCGAGGGCTTCCGCAGCGTGGAGCACCTGAAGCGCTACACCACCCTCGGCATGGCGACCGACCAGGGCAAGACGGCGAATGTCACGGGACTGGCCATCCTGGCGGAGGTGGCGGGCCGCTCCATCCCGGGCACCGGCACCACCGTGTTCCGCCCGCCCTGGACGCCGGTGGCGATTGGTGCCATCGCCGGCCACCACCGCGGCAAGGCCTTCCGCCCGACGCGGCGCACGCCCACCCATGCCTGGGCGGCGGCGCATGGCGCCAGCTTCGTGGAGGTCGGACCGTGGCTGCGCGCGCAGTGGTATGCCCGGTCCGGCGAGACGGACTGGCTGGCCAGCGTGAACCGCGAGGTGCGCGCCGTGCGCGAGGCGGTCGGCATCTGCGACGTCTCGACCCTCGGCAAGATCGAGGTCACGGGGCCGGGCGCGGCGGCGCTGCTCGACCTCGCCTACGCCAGCACGGTCTCCACGCTCGCCGTCGGGCGGGTGCGCTACGGGTTGATGCTACGCGAGGACGGCTTCGTCATGGATGACGGCACCGTCGCGCGGCTGTCAGATGACCGGTTCTTCGTCACCACCACCACGGCCAGTGCCGCGAAGGTGCTGCAGCACCTGGAGTTCTGCCACCAGGTGCTGCGGCCGGGGCTCGACGTCTCCCTGCTCTCGGTCACCGATGCCTGGGCGCAGCTCTCCATCGCCGGCCCGCGGGCGCGGGAGATCGTCTCCGGGCTGGTGGATCCAGGGCCGGATCTCTCGAATGACGCGCTGCCGCACATGGCCTGGTGCCCCGTCCTGGTCGGCGGCGTGCCGGCGCGGCTGTATCGCCTCTCCTTCTCGGGTGAACTCGCCTACGAACTCGGCGTGCCACCCGAGCTGGGCGAGGCCGTCATGGCCCATGCGGTGGAGCTCGGCGCCACGCCCTACGGCACCGAGGCGCTGGGCGTGCTGCGGATCGAGAAGGGGCACCCGGCAGGCGGCGAGCTGAACGGGCAGACGACGGCGCGGGACCTCGGCCTCGGCCGGATGGTCTCCGCCAAGAAGGACTGCATCGGGCGCGTGATGGCGCAGCGCCCGGCGCTGACCGATCCGGCGCGTCCGGCGCTGATCGGGCTGCGGCCGGTGAACCCGGCGGAGCGCATCCGCGCGGGCTCGCACCTTCTCACGCCTGGCGACGCGGCCACGACGGCGAACGGCCAGGGCCATGTGACCTCCGCCTGCTTCTCGCCGACCCTGGGCCATTCGATCGCGCTTGGCCTGCTGGCGCGCGGGACGGAGCGGATCGGGCAGCGCGTCCGGGTCTTCGACGCCGTGCGCGGCGGCGACATCGAGGCGCTGGTCTGCCCGCCCGTCTTCGTGGATCCGGAGGGAGTGCGCAGCCGTGGCTGATCCCGTCGTCCTGCGCCCCGGCCGCTCGGGCCGCGCCGATGGCCCCGCAGGCGTGACGGTGACGCCCCGGACCGGCCTCGCCATGGCCGCCATTGCCGCACGCCGCGGCGCCGACCCGGAGCGCCTCGCCGCCGCGCTGGGCGCGGCGCTGCCCGGGCATCCGGCCTGCGTGGAGGCCGGCCCCCTGCTGCTGGTCTGGGCCGGTCCCGGGCAGTGGCTCGCGCTGCGGCGCGACCTGTCCGGCGCCGCGCGCTACGGCTTCGCCCCGCATCTCGCACAGGCGCTGGGCGAGGCGGCATCGGTGACGGAAATGACGGGCAGCCGCGTGGTGCTGCGCCTCTCCGGCCCCCGCATCCGCGACGCCCTGGCGAAGATCGTCCCGATCGACCTGGACCCGCAGGCCTTCCCACCCGGTGCTGCGGCGTTGACGAATGGCGGCTACCTGCCCGTGCATCTCTGGTGCCTGCCTGGGCCGGATGCCGTCATCGAGCTGGCCTGCTACCGCAGCTACGGCGACAGCCTGGCCGACGCCGTCCTGGCCGCCGCGCGCGAATACGGCTGCGAGGTCGCGGAGGCCGCGTGATGCCGGACGTCCTCGTCATCGGCGGCGGCATCACGGGCGTGGCCACAGCCTACGAGGCGGCGCGGGCAGGCGCGACGGTCACGCTGCTGGAGAGGGCGCGGCTCGGCGCGATGGCGTCCGGCTGGACGCTGGGCGGTGTCCGGCAATCCGGCCGCGATCCGGCGGAACTGCCGCTCGCGCGCGACGCGGTGCAACGCTGGGCCACGCTGTCGGAGGAGCTGGGGACGGAGACCGGCTACCGCCGCGGCGGCAATCTGCGCCTGGCGCGGACCGAGGCCGAGGTCGCGCGCATCCGGCGCCTGGTGGAGGAGCAGCGGGCGCTCGGCCTCGACCTCTCCTTCCTGCCGGACCTCGGCGCAGTGCGGCAGGCGGCGCCGTCCATCGGGCCGGGCGTGCTCGCTGCGTCCTGGTGCCCCACCGACGGCCATGCGGACCCGCCGCGCGCCGTGCAGGCCTATGCCGCGGCGGCGCGGCGTCTGGGGGCGGAGATCCGGGAGGGCGTCACGGTCCATGCGTTGACCCTGACCGGCCGGCGCGTGACGGGCGTGGAGACAGGGGACGGGCCGGTCGCGGCGGGCTGTGTCGTGCTGGCAACGGGCGTGCACGCGCCGGAACTGCTCGCACCGCTCGGGCTGCGCCTGCCGCTCTCGGTCCGCATCGTCACGGTGCTGCAGACCGCGCCGGTGCCGCCCTGCCTCGGCCCGGTCTTCGGCGTCGCCAATGCCGATTGCGCGGGGCGGCAGGAGCTGGACGGGCGGCTCCGCGTCACCACGGGCGTCGGCACCTGGCCGCATGACGTTGCCGGCTGGACGGAGGCACGGCTGATGCCCCCGGCCGGGGAGCTGGCCGGGCTGATCGGGCGCGTCTCCGCCATCCTGCCCGTGCTGGCCGAGACGCCGGTGGCGCGGATCTGGGGCGGGCTCATCGACCTGACGCCGGATGCTCTGCCCGTGCTGGACGGGCCCATGGACGGGCTGGTGGTCGCGGCCGGCTTCTCCGGCCACGGCTTCGGCATCGGACCCGTCAGCGGGCGGCTGGCGGCGCAGCTGGCGCTGCGGCAGCACCCGGACCACGGCCTCTCCCCATTCCGCCTGGACCGCTTCGCCAGGCAGGCGGGGACACAGGCCGGGCTGACGCTCCATGGCTGATTGGCTGCCGCGCTTGCCCGGGCAGCGGCCGCGTGGAACCATGCAGGGCAGGAACGACGCGCCGCAGAGGCCGCTGGGAGATTGGGATATGAAGACGATGGCCTGGATGACGGTGGCCGCCCTGGGCGCCGCCTTCGCGCTGGGCGGTGCAGGCACGGCCGCGGCGCAGTCGACGACGCTGCGCATCGGCATCGCATCGGCCGATGCCGGGGTGCTGGACCCGCACCTCAACTCCACCACGCCCGGCCGCGGCTTCCTCCAGCACATCTTCAGCGGCCTCGTGCGCATCAGGCCGGGCGAGCTCTCGCCCGAGTTCATGGAACCCGACCTGGCGGAGCGCTGGGAGTCCTCCGAGGACCGGAAGACCTGGACCTTCCATCTGCGCCGCGGCGTGCAGTGCCACCACGGCTTCGGCGAGTGGACGGCCGAGGACGCGGTGTTCTCCCTGAACCGCGCCGCGAACCGCGAGACCTCGACCTTCTCCTCGGACTACGTCGCCTTCGACAAGGTCGAGGCGGTGGACCGCCACACGCTGCGGATCACGCTCAAGACCCCGATCCCGAGCCTCCTGGGCGCGGTGATGAACTATGCGGGCGGCTTCATGGTCTGCAAGGCCGCCGTGGACCAGATGGGCAACGAGGCCTTCCGCCGCCGCCCCATCGGCACCGGGCCCTTCGCCTTCGCGGAATACGTGCCGCAGCAGTTCGGCCGCCTGGTCGCGCATGACGGGTATTTCCGCGGCCAGCCGCAGATCCGGGAGATCAACTACCGCTTCATCCCCTCCGACGCGGCGCGCGACCTCGCCTTCCAGGCGGGCGAGCTCGACATGATCTATGGCCGCCAGGACCAGAGCTGGTTCACCCGCACGCAGCAGCTGCCCAATGTGCGCGTGGTCGCGATGCAGCCGGCGGAGATGTCGGTCATCCACCTCAACATGACCGCCCCGCCGCTGAACGACATCCGCGTGCGGCAGGCGATCGCGGCGGCGGCGAACCGCGAGCAGATCGTGCAGCTGCGTGGACCCAACACCTCGGTCGTCGCGCGGTCCGTCGTGCCGGCGGGCTACCTCGGCCACCATGACAGCGCACCGCTGATCCCGCACAACCTGCAGCGGGCGCGGGAGCTGCTGACCCAGGCCGGGCACCCGAACGGCATCACCATCCGGGCGATCCACACCACCTTGCCGGGCATGATGAGCGTGATGGAAGCGCTGCAGGCACAGCTCCGCCGGGCCAACATCACCCTCGAGATCACGCCGGTGGAGCATGCGACCTTCCACCAGCAGATCCGCCAGAACCTGAGCCAGGTGGTGCACTTCCAGTCCGCTCGCTTCCCGGTGGCGGATGTCTACCTGAGCCAGTTCTTCCACTCCCGCTCCATCGTCGGAACGCCGACGGCGGTGACCAACTTCTCGCACTGCCGGGTCGCGGATGCGGAGATCGACGGGGCGCGGGGCGAGGCGGATCCGCAGCGCGCCATCCAGCTCTGGCGCACGGCGCAGGAGAAGATCGTGAACGAGGTCTGCGCCTTCCCGGTCTATGAGCAGCTGCAGCTCTGGGCCTACCGGACGACGCTCGACCTCGGCTACGAGCTGAAGGCGTCGCTGAACCTGGCGCCGCCCGTCCTGCACACCACGCGCTTCACGCGCTGAACGATCCGGGCCGGGGCATCGCCCCGGCCCCTCCCGCCATGACCGCCTTCATCATCAAGCGCCTCGGCTTCGCCCTCGTCACGCTCTGGGCGGTGCTGACGATCGTCTTCCTCATCGTCCGGGTCCTTCCCGGCGACCCGGCGCAGGTGATCCTGGGCGACCAGGCCACGGCCTCCGCCATCGAGGCGATGCGCACCCGTCTCGGGCTCGACCGGCCCCTGCCCGTCCAGTACTTCGAGTTCCTGTTCGGCGTGCTCCGCGGTGACTGGGGCATCTCGCTGGTCACCGGCCGGCCCGTGCTGGTGGAGGTGATGGCCGTCCTGCCCTGGACGCTGGAACTGACGGTGGCCTCCCTCCTCGTGGGGGCGGTCATCGGCATCCCGCTCGGCGTCTGGGCCGCGATCAACCGCAACCGGGCGATCGACTACGTGACGCGGCTGGCCTCCCTCCTCGGCCTGTCCTTCCCGGCCTTCGTCTCCGGCATCATGCTGCTGATCTTCTTCGGCATCCAGCTGCGATGGTTTCCGGTGATCTCGGCACAGAGCGGCAGCCTCTCGGCCTGGTTCCAGTCCCTGTTCCTGCCGGCCCTGAACCTTGGCCTCATCATGGCCGCCTACATCACGCGCGTGACGCGCTCGGCCATGCTCGAGGTGCTGTCCGAGGACTACGTCCGGACGGCGCGCGCCAAGGGGGTGCCCTGGCGGGCGGTGGTCTGGCGGCATGCGCTGCGCAACGCGCTGATCCCCGTCATCACCATCGTCGGGCTCTATCTCGGCGTGCTGATCGGCAACTCCGTGCTGACCGAGATCGTCTTCAACCGTCCGGGACTCGGCAAGCTGATCGTCGGCGCGCTGAACCAGCGCGACTACACCATGCTGCAGGGCATGATGGTCATCTACACGCTGATCGTGATCCTGGTGAACCTTCTCACGGACCTCGCCTATGGTGCGGCCGATCCGCGGGTGAAGCTGACATGAGCGCCCCCTCCCCCGCCGGGCAGGTCGTCGCGGCCACGATCCGCGCCTTCAACACCAACAAGACCTCCTGGTTCGGCCTGGGCGTTTTCCTGCTCGTGGTGGCGCTCGCGATCCTGGCGCCCTGGATCGCGCCGCACGACCCGATCGAGCAGGACATCTTCGCGCGCCTCCAGGGTCCCTCGGCCGAGTATCCGCTCGGCACCGACTATTTCGGGCGGTGCATCCTCTCCCGCCTCCTGCACGGGGCGCGCTACTCCCTGGTGATCGGCGTGGTGGCGACGCTCTCCGCCATGGTGATCGGCTCCGTCATCGGCATCCTGGCCGGCTGGTACGGCGGGCGCTTCGACGTCATCGTCATGCAGACCATGGACGTGCTGCTCGCCTTCCCGGCGCTGATCCTCGGCCTGATCATCGTGGCGATGCTCGGGCCGACGCTCGTCAACATCATCGTCGCCATCGCGCTCACCTCCATCCCCGCCTTCGCGCGCATCGCCCGCGCGCCGACCATCGCGGTGAAGGGTCGCGAGTTCGTCGAGGCCTGCCGGGCGCTGGGCTACTCCGACATCCGCATCATGTTCCTGCACATCCTGCCCAACATCTTCGCGGAGGTGCTGGTGATGTCCTCCCTCTGGCTGGCGAGCGCCATCAGGACCGAGGCCTCGCTCGCCTTCATCGGCCTCGGCCTGCGGCCGCCCACGCCGACCTGGGGCGGCATGATCCGCGAGGGGTTCGAGAACATCCTCGACAGCTACTGGATGGCGCTCGCGCCCGGCATCGCCATCCTGATCGTGGTCTTCGCCCTCAACCTGCTGGGCGACGGGCTGCGAGACGCGGTGGATCCGAAGCTGAAGGGCGAGTCGTGAGCCCGCCCGTCCTGTCCATCCGGAACCTCACCACCTCCTTCCGTGTCGATGGGCGCTGGCGACCGGTGGTGGAGGACCTCTCCTTCGACATCGGCCCGCGGGAGACCGTGGCGGTCGTTGGCGAGTCCGGCTCGGGCAAGTCGGTCACCGCGCTCTCCGTCATGCGCCTGCTGCCCGCCGCCAATTCGCGCGTCGAGGGGGCGATCGAGCTCGCTGGACGCCCCCTGCCCCCGCTGCCCGAGACGGAGATGCGGGGCGTGCGTGGCAACGAGATCGCCATGATCTTCCAGGAGCCGATGACCAGCCTGAACCCGGTGCTGACGGTCGGCTTCCAGGTTGCGGAGGCGCTGGTCTATCACCGGGGCTTGGGCCGCGCAGCGGCGGAGGCGGAGGCGCTGCGGCTGTTCGAGCGCGTGCGCATCCCCGCCGCGAAGTCCCGCTTCCACGAGTTCCCCCACCGTTTCTCCGGCGGCATGCGCCAGCGCGTGATGATCGCCATGGCCCTGGCCTGCAGGCCCAAGCTGCTGATCGCCGACGAGCCCACCACCGCGCTCGACGTCACGATCCAGGCGCAGATCCTGGAGTTGAT
The DNA here is from genome assembly GCA_035644895.1 of Acetobacteraceae bacterium. GTDB lineage: Bacteria > Pseudomonadota > Alphaproteobacteria > Acetobacterales > Acetobacteraceae > Falsiroseomonas. The sequence continues at coordinate 8,411 of DASQNQ010000095.1, forward strand.
CAAGATCCTCCAGGAGGAGGAGGGCATGTCCGTTCTCTTCATCACGCACGACATGGGCGTGGTGGCGGAGATCGCGGACCGCGTCGTCGTCATGTACAAGGGAAAGGCGGTGGAGCAGGGCAGCACGGAGCAGGTCTTCCGTGCCCCGCGCGCGCCCTACACCCAGGCGCTGCTCTCGGCCGTGCCGCGCCTCGGCTCCATGGCCGGGCGGCGGCGGCCGATGCGCTTCCCGGTCGTGGACATCGTGACGGGTGGCTCCGACGTGCCGGTGGAGGTGCCCGACACGGTCGCCGCCGAACGACCGCTGCTGGAGGTTTCCGACCTCACCACACGCTTCGACATCCGCGGAGGCGTGCTGTCGCGCATCCGGGGCCGGGTGCATGCGGTGGAAAGGGTGTCCTTCTCCCTCCAGGCCGGGGAGACGCTGGCGCTGGTGGGAGAGTCCGGCTGCGGCAAGTCAACCACCGGCCGCTCCATCCTGCGCCTGGTGCCGCCCAGCGCGGGCCGGATCCTGTTCGAGGGCGTGGACGTCGCCTCCCTCGACAAGACCGCGCTGCGCGACATGCGCAAGCGCATGCAGATGATCTTCCAGGACCCCTTCGCCAGCCTCAACCCGCGCAAGACCGTGGGCGGCGCGCTGGCCGAGCCCATCATCGTCCACGGCCTGGACGGACGGCAGGGCGCACGGGAGAGGGTGGCGGAGCTTCTGCGCAAGGTCGGCCTTTCGCCCGACATGGCCACACGCTTCCCGCACGAGTTCTCGGGCGGCCAGCGCCAGCGCCTGTGCATCGCGCGCGCGCTGGCGCTGGAGCCGCGGCTGATCGTGGCGGACGAGGCCGTCTCGGCCCTCGACGTCTCGATCAAGGCACAGGTGCTGAACCTGATGCTGGACCTGCAGGCCGAGCTCGGCCTGGCCTACCTGTTCATCTCCCATGACATCGCGGTGGTCGAGCGCGTGAGCCACCGCATCGCCGTGATGTACTTGGGAGAGATCGTGGAGATCGGCCCGCGCGCCGCGATCTTCGAGAACCCGCAGCACCCC